>NZ_JBXANI010000028.1:0-109641 GCF_058801495.1 Cupriavidus sp. GW822-FHT03E04 | reverse complement strand
GCGATACTCAGACATGGGTCCCTCGTTTCCGCTCTTTTCGCCGAATCCCGAGGCGCCCCATACGGCCTTGGCACACCTTGACGGCTCGCTTCGCATCGCGCGAGGGTGTTTCCCGCCCATTCGGGCGGGAAACACGGCTACACCAGTTAGTTGATCTTGCCGCTGGTTTGCGCCCCTCTCCCGCCTGCGGGAGAGGGCGGGGGAGAGGGCGGGTGATTGCAATTTCGTGATGGTTCCAGGCTGCGAGGCTTTCTACTTTCTAACTGACAATCCCCAAGTGCCAAGGCACAAACTCGTTGTCCCCCAGCCCGAGCGCCTCGCTCTTGGTTGGCTGTCCCGAGGCCGCTTCCAGGATGTGCTCAAAAATCCGCTGGCCCATCTCGTCCACGGTCAATTCGCCGTCCAGCACCAGCCCGCAGTTGATGTCCATATCGCCTTCGAGCCGCGTGTACATCGGCGTATTGCTCGCTAGCTTGATGGTCGGCGCTGGCTTGGAGCCGAACATCGATCCGCGCCCGGTGGTGAAGCAGATCAGGTTGGCGCCGCTGGCGATCTGGCCGGTGGCGGCGACGGGGTCGTAGCCGGGGGAGTCCATGAAGACGAAGCCGGCTTGCTCGATGGGCTCGGCGTATTCATAGACGGCCTGCAGCGGCGTGGTGCCGCCTTTCATGGCGGAGCCGAGTGATTTTTCGAAGATGTTGGCGAGGCCGCCTTGCTGGTTGCCGTGGCCGACCACGCCGTTGAACTGGGCGTTCTGGCCGGCGGTGTAGCGCTCCCACCAGGCCAGGCGGTCCAGCAGTTTCTGGCCGACTTCCGGCGTGACGGCGCGGCGCGTGAGCATGTATTCCACGCCGTGGATCTCGGGGGTTTCCGACAGGATGGCGGTGCCGCCGTGGCGCACCAGGATGTCCATGGCCGCGCCGAGCGCCGGGTTGGCGCTGATGCCGGAGAAGCCGTCGGAGCCACCGCATTCCAGGCCGATCTTCAGGTGGCTGGCGGGCACGGGCTGGCGCGTGGCGGTATTGGCGCCGGGCAGCATCGCCTCGATGGCGCGGATGCCGGCCTGGATGGTGGCCGCCGTGCCGCCGCTGTCCTGCATGACCATGGTGCGCACGTGGCTGCCGGGCACCAGGCCTTGCGACTCCATCAGGCCCGCTACCTGGTTGCGCTCGCAGCCCAGGCCCACGATCAGCACACCGGCCAGGTTGGGGTGGCGTGCATAGCCCGCCAGCGTGCGCCGCAGCACGTCGAAGTGCTCGCTGGGCGAGGACATGCCGCAGCCGCTGCTTTGCGCGAAGGCGGCCACGCCGTCCACATTGGGAAAGGCCGCCATGCGCTCGGGCGTGAAGTGGTCAGCGATATGCCGGATCACCGTGGCCGAGCAGTTCACCGACGACAAGATGCCGATGAAGTTGCGCGTGCCAACCCGGCCGTCGGGCCGCACGAACCCCATGAAGGTGGCGCGCTCGGCCTCGGGCACATAGTCCACCGGCCGCACGTCCTGGCAGAAACCCGGGTCGCGATAGAAATCCACCAGCGCCAGGTTGTGCGAATGCACATGATCACCGGCCTCGATGTCGCGCTCGGCCACGCCGATCACGGTGTCGAACTTGCGGATCTGGGTGCCCTTGGCAATGGCGCAGGCGGCAATCTTGTGCCCCGCGGGCACCTGGGCGCGCACGCGCAGCCCCAGTTCAGGCAGGTGCTGGCCAAGGCTCAGGGCGTCCCGGGCAATCAGGACGTTGTCGTTCGCATGCAGGCGGATCAGGGCGGCGGAGTTCACGTTGGGTCAGCCTTGTTGCAGCAGTTCTTTGAGCTTGAGGCGCTGGATCAGGTGGGTTTCCTGGTCGTACACCGTGCTGATGTAGCGCTTGTATTCCGGGCCGTCCAGGTACATCACCGGCGCGTCGATGCGGGCGGCGACCTGCTGGAATTCCTTGCTAGCCACGGCCTGGCGGAAGGCGTCGCGCAGCTTCTTTTCCACCGCCGGATCCAGGCCGACGGGCGCGCCGATGCCATTGGGCGCTTCCACCACCACGTTGTAGCCCAGTTCCTTGAGCGTCGGCGTGTCCTTGAAGCGCGGCGTGCGCTGGTCGCCCCAGGTGGCCAGCAGGCGCAGCTTGCCGGCTTCCACGTGGGGCGCCCACGAGCTGGAATCGGCCAGCAGGTCCACTTGCCCGGCGAGCACGTCCTGCAAGGCCTGCGCGCCGCCCTTGTAGGCGATGGCATTGAAGCGCACACCGGCGGCCTGCGCGAATTCTTCCATGCCCACGTGGGTGGCGCCGCCGATGCCGGCATGCGCATAGGTGAGCTTGCCCGGATGCGCCTTGGCCTCGGCCACGACGTCCTTGAGCGACTTGAAGCGCGAGTTCGCCGGCACCGCGATGCCGAAGGTCTGGCCGGAGGTGCGCGCCAGGTAGGTCAGCTCGCTGCGCGGGTCCAACTGCAGCATGCCAAGCTGCGAGAAGCGCGTCACCGAGATCGGCACCTGGCCGATGGTGTAGCCGTCCGGCTTGGCGCGGGCCAGTGCCTTGGTGCCGATCATGCCCGATGCGCCGGCGCGGTTTTCCACCACGATGGATTGCTTGAGTACGCCGGACGCCACCTGGCACAGCGCGCGCATGGACTGGTCGGCGGTGCCGCCAACGGGCCACGGGCAGATGAAGGTGATGGGCCGGTCCGGATAGTCGGCGGCACGTGCGAGGCCCGGCAGCAACAGGCCGGCACTGCCAGCCGTCGCAGCCGTGGCGGCAGCGGCGCCGCTGATGAGCAGGCGGCGCCGCCCGTGGTTGATGCCGTGGGGTGCGGTCATGTGTCGTCCTCGCAGGGTGTCGTTATTGGAGTCATGGGCTGGTGGCAACGTCCACCGGTCAGGCTGGATTGTGGCAAAGCCATTCATAACAATCCAATCAATCATCGGAATGGCTTCATAACCTTAAAGTTAAGTAGAATCGTGGCATGCCCCAGATCGACCGCGCCCTGCGCTCCAATATCAAGCTACGCCACCTGCAACTGGTGGTGGCGCTGGACGAGTTCCGCCATCTCGGCCATACCGCCGAGTTCCTCTCCGTCAGCCAGCCAGCCGTCTCCAAGATGCTCACCGAGGTGGAGAAGACGCTAGGCCTGACGCTCTTCACGCGCTCCACCCGCGGCACCGAGCCCACGCTGGCGGGCGCGTCGCTGGTGCGTTTTGCCCGCTCGGTGCTGGCGCAATATGAGCGCACGCGCGACGAGATCGCCGCGGAGGCCAGCGGCGCCGCCGGGCGCACCCGGGTGGGATCGATGGGCGCGGCCCTGCCGGTGCTGCTGGCGCAAGCCATAGGCCTGCTCAAGCAGCGCTCGGCCCAGGCCACCGTGCTGGTGGAGGAGGGCGACCTGCCCCACCTGCTGCCCAAGCTGCGCATCAGCGAACTGGACCTGATCGTGGGGCGGCTGGAGCCTGGCTACGCCGCCCCGGACCTCATCACCGAGCCGCTCTATAACGAGCCGATGGTGGCGGTGGTGCGCAGCGGCCACGCGCTGGCAAGCAAGCGTGCACCGGGCTGGGCGGACCTGGCCGGCATGCCTTGCGTGGTGCCGCCGCCATGGGCCTCGCTACGGGTCAAGATCGAGCAGGAGTTCTACCGCTTTGGGCTGCAGCCGCCAACCGACCTGATCGAGTCGTCGTCCTACCTTGCCATCACCACCTTCGTCTCCCAGCTAGATGCCGTGGGCTTCCTGGCCAGGTCGGTGGGGCAGCAGTTCGAGCGGGAAGGCCGCTTCCATATTCTGCCCTTGGACATAGCGCTGGAGCTGCCGCCGGTGGGCGTGATCACGCTGCGCGAGGGGCGGCCCACGCCCAGCAGCATCCAGCTGGTCGAATGCCTGCGGGCAGCGGCCGGGCAATTGGCCGCGCCGCCGGCCGGTGCGAAGAGGCCGGCGCGCGCGCCGCGGCGCACGAAATAGCCAGCCCGCCGCGATCAGCGCGGCCTGGCCAGCAGGTACTTCGCCAGCGCGTGGAACGCCGGGATAATCCAAGCGCTAGCGGAGCCGGCCCACGACGCACCACATTGCGGCTCGGTCGTTCCCACAGGCACTGTTTAGGTCCACGCAAGCCGCCCCATGGTGCGGCTTGCGCGGGTGCCCTGCATGCGTATTCGGCCCGCGAAGGCGCCCTGGTGACCAATCTCCCTGAAATGTAAGAGGAATACATTTGAATACATTTTCCTTCTTACATGGCATGTCTCCTGCTTTGTTGGTCTGCAACGCCCTCATGTATACAACCTGGGATACAAGCGATGACCAGCAAGACGCCTCTGCGCCGATCCGCCGCCAGGCTTGGCAGTTGCCGAACGCTGCCTGACTGGCAACAGCTCTACAAGACGCGAGGCGCCTCGCCCGCGGACGCGCTGGCGCCGTTCCTGGACCTGGACGCAGCGGACCCGGCCTGGATCGCGCGGCTGGATGCGGCGCGGCTGCAGTCCCAGCTAGCTGCGCTGGCCGCGCGCGTTGAAGAAGCGGGCGGCCAGCTCGATGCGTTTCCCCTCTACGGCGTGCCGTTCGTGGTGAAAGACAACATCGACGTGGCAGGGTGGCCCACCACGGCGGCGTGTCCCGCGTTTGCGTATGTGGCCGAGCGCGATGCCGGCGCGGTGGCGCGGCTGCGCGCGGCCGGGGCCATTGTGGTGGCCAAGGCTAACCTGGATCAGTTCGCCACGGGCCTGGTGGGCGTGCGTTCGCCTTACGGCGCGGTGCCCAACACCTTCGATGCGGCATATGTCAGCGGTGGCTCCAGTTCGGGCTCGGCGTCTTCGGTGGCGCGCGGCTGGGTGCCGTTCTCACTCGGGACCGATACGGCGGGCTCGGGGCGCATTCCCGCGGCATTCAACAATATCGTGGGCCTCAAGCCGACCCGGGGCTGGCTCTCCAGCGCCGGCGTGGTGCCGGCCTGCCGCACGCTGGACTGCGTCTGCGTGTTTGCGCTGACGGTCGACGATGCCGCGCTGGTGGCGGAGATCGCCGGCGGCTTCGACCACGACGATCCTTACTCGCGCACCTATCCGCAGAGCGCGCCTGCCGCGCTGGCGCCATCGCCCGTGCTGGGCATTCCCGATGCGCCGGCATTCTTTGGCGATACGCAGGCGCAGGCCAGTTTCGAGCAAGCGCTGACGGACTTGCAGGCCATGGGCGCCAAGCTGGTGCCGATTGATTTTTCGCCATTCGCCGAGTTGGCCGCACTGCTCTACCAGGGGCCATGGGTGGCCGAACGCTTCCTGGCGGTGAGCCAGCTTCACGCCAGCCAGCCGGAAGCCATCGATCCGGTCGTTCGCGTGATCGTGGAGGAAGCGGGCCGCTATAGCGCGATGGACGCGTTCAGCGCCGAGTACCGGCGCGCGGCGCTGACCCGCGCTATCCACCTGGCGCTGGCAACGGTCGATGCGCTGGTGGTGCCGAGCGCGCCGTCGATCTATACGCTGGCCGCCGTGCAGGACGATCCGATCCGCCTGAACGCGCGGCTTGGCACCTATACCAACTTCGCCAACCTGGCTGACCTGTCGGCGCTGGCGCTGCCGGCCGGTGCGCGCGAGGACGGCCTGCCTGCCGGCATCACGCTGATTGCCCCGGCCTGGGCGGACCGCGCGTTGGCCCGCTTTGGCCGGCAGTGGCAGGCGGCGCAAGCGTTGCCGCTGGGCGCCACCGGGCGGGCTTGTCCCGTTGGTGCGCAGCGCGCGACGCCGGTCACGCCGGGATCGGTGCGGCTGGCCGTGGTCGGCGCCCACCTTAGCGGCATGCCGCTTAACCATCAACTGCTCACGCGCCACGCGGCCTTTGTGGAGGCTTGCCGCACGGCGCCGTGCTACCGGCTTTATGCGCTGGCGGACACGATCCCGCCCAAGCCCGGGCTGGTGCATATCGGCACAGGGCAGGGCGCGCCGATCGAAGTCGAGCTCTGGGATGTGCCACTGGCCAGCTTTGGCGCCTTCGTCGCGGAGATTCCCGCGCCCCTTGGCATCGGCAAGCTGCTGCTGGAAGACGGCCGGCAAGTTACCGGGTTCATCTGCGAACCCCGAGGCCTGGAAGGCGCCAGCGATATCACGGCATTTGGCGGCTGGCGCGCCTATCTCGCCAGCGCGGACGCCAACGCAACCTGACCCGGGAGCGCCGATGTTCCACACCGTACTGATCGCCAATCGTGGCGAGATCGCCGTGCGGGCCATTCGCACCCTGCGTGCGCTAGGTATCAAGAGCGTGGCCGTGTATTCGGATGCCGATCGCAATGCCGCGCATGCCCGGCTGGCCGATGTGGCCGTGCCGCTGGGTGGCGAGCGTGCGGCGGATAGCTACCTGGTGGCCGAGCGCGTGCTGCAAGCCGCGTTGGATACCGGCGCGCAAGCCGTTTTCCCCGGCTACGGCTTTCTGTCGGAGAGCGCGGCGTTTGCCGAGGCCTGCGAGGCGGCGGGCCTGGTGTTCATTGGCCCGACGCCGCACCAGCTCCGCGAGTTTGGCCTGAAGCACCGGGCGCGCGAGCTGGCCGCCGAAGCGGGGATACCGATGACGCCCGGCACCGGCCTGCTCTCCAGCGTGGAACAAGCCCTGCGGGAGGCCGCGCGCATCGGCTATCCCGTCATGCTCAAGAGCACGGCCGGCGGGGGCGGTATCGGCCTGTCGCGCTGCGCTGATGACGCCGAGCTGAGCGCGGCCTTTGACAGCGTGCAGCGGCTGGGCGAGCAATTCTTCAAGGATGGTGGCGTCTTTATCGAGCGCTGCCTGGACCGCGCGCGGCATATCGAGGTGCAGATCTTTGGAGATGGCGCGGGCCGCGTGGTGGCGCTGGGCGAGCGGGATTGCTCCACGCAGCGCCGCAACCAGAAGGTGGTGGAGGAAACCCCGGCACCGCACCTGAGCGAGACCACGCGCCACGCGCTGCATCGGGCCGCGATCCAGCTGGGCGAATCGGTGCGCTACCGCTCTGCCGGCACGGTGGAGTTCATCTACGACGTGGAGCGGGAGGATTTCTACTTCCTGGAGGTCAATACCCGGCTGCAGGTGGAGCATCCCGTGACCGAGCTGGTGACCGGGCTGGACCTGGTCGCCTGCATGCTGAAGGTGGCCGCGGGCGATGCGCTGGACTGGGATGCCATCTCCCGCCCGCCGCAGGGTGCGGCCATGGAGGTGCGGCTCTATGCGGAGGATCCGCTCAAGCAGTTCCAGCCCTCGCCGGGCACGTTGACCGAGGTGGCCTTTCCGGACGGCGTGCGCGTCGACGGCTGGGTCGAGACCGGCACGGAGGTGTCTGCCTTTTACGATCCGCTGCTGGCCAAGCTGATTGTCCACGGCCCCACCCGCGCTGCCGCGCGCGCAAGGCTCGCGGCAGCGCTGGCCGCCACGCGCCTGTGCGGCATCGCCACCAACCTGGACTACCTGCGCCAGATCGTCGACTCGCCCGAGTTCACCACGGGCCGCGCCTTCACGCGCATGCTCGACCGCTTTCCCTACGCGCCGGCAGTCATCGAGGTGCTGGAGCCAGGCACCTACACCAGCATCCAGGACGTGCCGGGCCGCACGGGCTACTGGCATATCGGCGTGCCGCCGTCCGGCCCGATGGACGACTACGCCTTCCGGCTGGCCAACCGCATCGTTGGCAATCATCCGGGCGCGGCCGGGCTGGAATGCACGCTGGTGGGGCCACGCCTACGTTTCCATGGCGCGGCCGTGGTGGCGCTGGCCGGCGCGCCTTGCACGGCAACACTCGACGGGATGAACGTCCCGTTCTGGGCGCCAATCAGCGTAGCCCCTGGGCAGGTCCTGGCGCTCGGCAAGGCCACGCAAGGCTGCCGCACCTACCTTGCCGTGCGCAATGGTTTCGATGTGCCGCGCTATCTGGGCAGCCGGTCCACCTTCGCGCTCGGGCAGTTCGGCGGGCATGCCGGGCGCACGCTGCGGCTGGGCGACATGCTCCCGCTCGGCCAGCCGCATCTGGCGGCCAGCGGCGTCGAGGCCCCGGTGACGGCGCCGCAGGCCGCCCCCGCCGCACTGGTGCCGGCCTACGGCCAACATTGGGAAATAGCGGTCCTGCACGGCCCGCATGGCGCTCCCGACTTCTTTACGCCGGCATCCATGGAGACTTTTTTCGCCACGGACTGGGAGGTGCACTACAACTCCAACCGCCTTGGCGTGCGCCTGCTCGGGCCCCGGCCCGAATGGGCGCGGCGCGACGGTGGCGAGGCGGGACTGCACCCATCCAACGTGCACGACTGCGAATACGCAATCGGCGCCATCAACTTCACCGGCGACTTCCCGGTGATCCTCACCAATGATGGCCCGAGCCTCGGCGGCTTTGTGTGTCCCGTCACGGTCGCCCAGGCCGAGCTGTGGAAGGTTGGCCAGGTCAAGCCAGGCGACCGGATCCGCTTCCGGCCGATCAGCTTCGATGCCGCGCGTGCCTTGCAGGCGGCGCAGGATCGGGACATTGCCGGGCTGCGGCAAATAACGCGTGCGCCGCCGCTGCCGGCGCCAGCGTGTTCCACCGCCATCCTTGCCGGGCGCGCGGCCAGCGGGCATCACCCGGCCATCGCCTACCGCCAGGCGGGCGATGGCTACTTGCTGCTGGAGTACGGCGAGAACGTGCTCGACATCGGCCTGCGGCTGCGGGTGTACCTGATGATGGAGGCGCTCACGGCGCAGCCGGTAGACGGCGTGCTGGAGCTATCGCCCGGCGTGCGCTCGCTGCAGGTGCGCTACGACGGCCAGCGCATCCATCAGGCGGCGTTGATCGAGGCGCTGCTCGCCATCGAGGCCGGCTTGCCGGACGTGGCCATGCTGAAGATCCCCACGCGCGTGGTGCACCTGCCGATGGCCTTCGAGGATGGCGCGACGCTGGATGCCGTGCAGCGCTACCGCGAGACGGTCTGCGCCGACGCGCCATGGCTGCCGAACAATGTCGACTTCATCCAGCGCATCAACGGCCTGGCGCATCGCGACGAGGTGCGGGACATTGCGTTCGCGGCGCGCTATCTGGTGCTGGGGCTGGGCGACGTCTACCTTGGCGCGCCTTGCGCTGTGCCGCTTGATCCGCGCCACCGGCTGCTCACCTCCAAGTACAGCCCCGCACGCACCTTCACCGCGGAAGGCACGGTCGGCATCGGCGGGGTCTATATGTGCATCTATGGCATGGACTCCCCGGGCGGTTACCAGCTGATCGGGCGCACACTGCCGATCTGGAACAAGTTCCTCAAGAACCCGGTGTTCGCGCCCGGTGCGCCGTGGCTGCTGCGCTTCTTTGACCAGGTGCAGTTCTACCCCGTGTCGGAGGCGGAGCTGGACCGGTTGCGGGAGGATTTTCGCGAAGGACGCGCCACGGTGCGCATCGAGCACGATGTCTTCGACTATGCCGCGTACCGCCAGTCGCTTGTGGACAGCGCGCACAGCATTGCCGCCTTCCAGGCGCGGCAGCAGGCGGCCTTCAGCGCGGAGGTGGCGCACTGGAAAGCCCATGAGGCCAACGCCGCGCCCATCGAAGTGCCGGCCGCCTTGCGCCATGACGAGCACGACGGCCATGCCGTGACAGCGGAGATGAGCGGCAGCGTGTGGAAGGTGCTGGTGCGGCCCGGCGAGCAGGTGCGCGCCGGGCAGCCGCTGCTGGTGGTCGAGGCCATGAAGATGGAGCTGACCGTGCTGGCCCCGGTGGCGGGCACGCTGCTGGCCATGCGCTGCCGCGCGGGCTCGGCGATCAAGGTGGGCGACCGCCTGGCGTCCATCGCCTGACAAGCGTGAAGCGTGCCTCAGCGCGGTTTGATGAACTTTAGCGTCATGCGGTCCGATTCGCCGATGGCCATGAAGCTCGCGCGCTCGCGCTCGCCGCCGCGCAACGTCGGCGGCAACGACCACACGCCATCGGGATGGTCGTGGCTGTCGCGCGGGTTGGCATTGATCTCGCTGCGCCCGGCAAGCGCAAAGCCAGCCGCGCGGGCGTGGTCGATGACGTAGTCTTCGGTGACGTAGCCGGTGGCGATCATCTGCTCCAGCGAGGTGCCGGGCGTGGCCCGGTGCTCCTCCACGCCTAGCACGCCGCCGGGTTTGAGCACGGCGTAGAAGGCGCGCAGGCTGTCGTCCAGGTGGCCGTCCTTGATCCAGTTGTGGATGTTGCGAAAGGTCAGCACCAGGTCGGCACCGCCCGGCGGGGCGATATCGGTAAAGGCGCGCACCGGCAGCGTGCCGACCGTGACCTTGCCGTAGTTGCCCGGATCCTGCGCCAGTTTCTTCTCGAAGTTCGCCCTTGAACGCTTGCCTTGCTCGCTGGCATCCGCGGCGCTCACATCGTAGTGCGCGGCGTATAACTTGCCGTGGTCGCGCAGCACCGGCGCCAGGATCTCCGTGTACCAGCCGCCGCCCGGCGCAATTTCGATCACTGCCTGGTCCGGCTGCAAGCCGAAGAACCGTAGCGTTTGCAGCGGATGGCGGTACACGTCGCGGGCCTTGTTGGCGGCACTGCGCTGCGGGCCGGCGATGGCGGCGGCGAGGGCTTCGTCTCCTGCGGCAGGCGCGGCGCTGGCCGCGCTGGCCAACATGCCGGCGCTGGCCAGCAGCAGGGAGTGCCGCACGAAACGGCGCCGGGCAGGGGAGGGAGTCATGGCATTCCTTGCTGAAGGTGAGTGGTGAGCGGTGAACTGTGGCTATCCATAGCCGCCCCTGAATCTGGATGCAGCCAGGCAGGTTTGTCAAGCCGGCTCATGCCTTTCCCGCGTTGACTGGTGCTGCCCTCAAGGAAGCGTCTTAGGAAATGCGTTTTTATTCGTTCTCAATCCAGCAGCGTCATTTCATAGTTGAGCCGTGATGGCTATAGGCGGTTGCCGTCAACGAAAAAGCGTGCATCGGGCAGGCCCGGCTTAGCCCGCACGCGGACAACATGCTGCAAGGAGAGCGTTTCATGACAGTCGCATTGGAAGACAAGATCAAGCATCCCGTGCTGGAAGCCGCGCGCGGCGTGGCACGTTCCTCCGGCCTGCCCTATGCAGGCCGCGTGACGCCGCAGCAGGCCTGGGCGCTGTTCAGCGCCGGCGATGCGGTGCTGGTCGATGTACGCACGGCGGAAGAGCGCAAGTTCGTCGGCTATGTGCCCGATACCCTGCACGTGCCCTGGGCCACCGGCACCAGCCTGACCCGCAACCCGCGCTTTGCGCGCGAGCTGGAAGCCAAGACCGGCAGGCACGCCGTGGTGCTGCTGCTGTGCCGCAGCGGCAACCGCTCCGCGCTGGCTGCCGAAGCCGCCACCAAGGCGGGGATCGCACATGTGTTCAACGTGCTCGAAGGCTTCGAAGGCGAGATCGACGAGCGGCAACGGCGCGGCAAGAGCGGCGGCTGGCGCTTTCACGATCTGCCGTGGATCCAGGACTGAGCCGCGGCTGGCGCAAGCAATCAATCGATAGAGATCCACAAGCATGGCGATCAACAAGCCGCGCGAACCATCGCGCGGACAACGCAGAACGGGGAGTACCACAGTGGCTGACTTCGAGATCGGCGAGATCGTGCTCGCCCTGCAGCAGGTGCGCCAGCAATGGAGAGAAGGCCAGCAACGCTTGCTGGAGCCGGGCGGGCGCGACCTGCCTTCGCGCGATGCGCTGGCGCAGGTGGTCG
This sequence comes from Cupriavidus sp. GW822-FHT03E04, assembly GCF_058801495.1. Classification (NCBI taxonomy): domain Bacteria; kingdom Pseudomonadati; phylum Pseudomonadota; class Betaproteobacteria; order Burkholderiales; family Burkholderiaceae; genus Cupriavidus; species Cupriavidus sp. GW822-FHT03E04. Next base: position 98,028 of record NZ_JBXANI010000028.1, on the reverse strand, counting down.
CCACCCTCAAGGGGGTGCTGTTTCCCATGCGGCTGGGGCCGCCCGATTTGCGCCAGGAAAGCGAGAACCTCTATATCGCGCATTCATTGGACGCGGCGCTGCACGGGCTGCTGGCCCAGGCAAGGCTGGAGTTCCACTACGCCGCACGCCATGCCGAACGCGATGAAGCCGCGCTGAGGACGCGCGCGCTGACGGCCGTGCGCGAGTTCGCCGCCGAGTTGCCGCGCATCCGCGGCCTGCTCGACAGCGACGTGCTCGCCGCCTTCCATGGCGACCCCGCGGCCGGCAGCGTGGATGAAGTCCTGCTCTGCTATCCCGGCATCCTGGCGATGATCCATCACCGCATCGCCCACGCGCTCTATGGCCTCGGGCTGCCGCTGCTGGCGCGCATCGTGGCGGAACTGGCGCATGCGGAGACTGGCATCGACATCCATCCCGGCGCGCAGATCGGCGGCGGCTTCTTTATCGATCACGGCACGGGCGTGGTAATTGGCGAGACCACCATCATCGGCGAGCGCGTGCGGCTGTACCAGGCGGTGACGCTCGGCGCCAAGCGCTTTCCGCGCGACGCCACGGGCAAGCTGGAGAAGGGCCTGCTGCGGCACCCCATCGTCCAGGACGATGTGGTGATCTACGCCGGCGCCACCATCCTTGGCCGCGTCACGCTGGGCCGCGGCGCGGTGATCGGCGGCAATGTGTGGGTCACGCAGGATGTTGCCGCCGGCGCCCATGTGACGCAGGCCGTATCGCGCAACGAGACCGCCAGGGTGCCGGGCGCAGGCGAGCTGGCGCGCGTGATCGAGGCGAGCTTGCCATGACGGACCTGGTGCGGACTTTGGGCGCCACCGTGCGCCAGTTGCGCGAGGCGCATGCGTGGTCGCAGGAAGAGCTTGCCGAGCACGCGGGCATGAATCGCTCGTATATCGGCGAGATCGAGCGCGGCAGCGCGATTGCCTCGATCGTCACGGTGGAAAAGCTGGCCGTGGCGCTGGGCGTGCCGATCTCGTGGCTGCTCGGATCGGGCGCCGCACACGTCTCGCTGCGTGATGCGCAGGTGGTAGGCACGCGGTCTTAGCCACCGCCGCGGATCGCCACGAACCACGCGCAGATCCACGCGCAAATCCATGCGCATTGCCGTCTATAGCATGTTGAACGGGCCGGGCCGTCTCCCGATAATCGCTGCGGTAATAACGATTCTTGTTTTTCTCATATAGCCATCAGCCATCAGCTCACAGCTAACAGCTCACAGCTAAACGGAGTAGCACATGTCGGTAAACGGGAGCGGCCAGACGGCGCTCGGCGATAACGCAGCACGGCAACTAGCCAATGCCACCAAGACCATCCCCCAGCTCGCGACCATCACGCCGCGCTGGCTGACGCATTTCCTGCAGTGGGTGCCGGTGGAAGCCGGTATCTACCGCCTCAACAAGGTGCAGGACCCCGAGTCCGTCAAGGTTGCTTGCACCCAGCGCGACGACGAAGGCAAGCTGCCGCGCACCTTTGTCAACTACGAAGAGCAGCCGCGCGAGTATTTCCTGAACGCGGTCAGCACGGTGCTGGACGTGCATACCCGCGTCTCGGACCTGTACAGCAGCCCGCACGACCAGATCAAGGAACAGCTGCGTCTCACCATCGAGACCATCAAGGAGCACCAGGAAGGCGAACTGATCAACAACCCGGACTACGGCCTGCTGGCCAACGTGGCCGAAGCGCAGCGCGTATTTCCGCTGACCGGCGCGCCCACGCCGGACGACATGGACGAGTTGCTCAGCAAGGTGTGGAAGGAGCCCGCGTTCTTCCTGACCCACCCGCTGGCGATCGCCGCTTTTGGCCGCGAATGCACGCGCCGTGGCGTGCCGCCGCCGACTGTCAGCCTGTTCGGCTCGCAGTTCATCACCTGGCGCGGCATTCCGTTGATCCCGTCGGACAAGGTGCCGGTGGCTGATGGCAAGAGCAAGATCCTGCTGCTGCGCGTGGGCGACAAGCGCCAGGGCGTGGTCGGCCTGTTCCAGCCGGGCGTGGCGGGCGAGCAGGGCCCGGGCCTGTCGGTGCGCTTCATGGGCATCAACGACCAGGCTATCGCTTCGTACCTGATCTCGCTGTACTGCTCGCTGGCCGTGCACGCGCCGGATGCGCTGGCGGTTCTCGATGACGTGGAGATCGGCAAGTACCATGACTATCCTGACACCTACAAGTAATCCGGTGAATCCGCCGAATCCGCCGGCCGGCCCGTCGGCCGCGCTGCCGGGCGCGCCTTCGGTGCCGCCCGGCCTGCCGGATCCGGCGGTGCTGGCGCGCCTGGCGGGGGCGTTTTTCTCGGCCCTGCCGGGGACATCGCCGGCTGCCGCGCAGTCGCTGCCCGTGGTAAACAACCCGGCGCCGCCTGGCTCGCCCGTGGCGGGTCCTGGCGGCACGGGCACCGGCGTGCCGGGTGCGGCGATCCCGCAGGGCCACGTGCCCGGCGCCAACCTGCTGCCCGCCGCGCCGACCCATGTGCTCTCGCTGGCTAATCGCGCGCCGGCCTTGCGGCCGACCTCGGTGGCGCAGAATGGCCTGCCCGACACGGTCGCCACGGTGGCGCCCGCGGTGGAAAGCCGCTTCGGCGGCCAGGCGCTGGGCGTGCCGCATGCGGCGGCGCCATCGCCGCAGTCCTCGGCCGCGCCTGCCTACTACTTCCTGGAGGGCGCGGGCCGCGACCTGCATGGCGGCGCGTCGAGCCTGCGCGAGATCGCCGCGTTCGGCGATCCGCTCTCGCTGCATCTGCCGCAGCAAGGGGCGGGCGCTTACGGCTATGGGCGCGAGCAAGAGCGGACGCCGCCGCGGGCATCGTCTTCGGCGCGCGTGCCGTTCGACGTCAACGCGATTCGCCGCGATTTCCCGATCCTGCAGGAGCGCGTCAACGGCCGCCAGCTGGTGTGGTTCGACAACGCCGCCACCACGCACAAGCCGCAGTCGGTGATCGACCGCATCTCGTACTTCTACGCGCACGAGAACTCCAACATCCACCGCGCCGCCCATGCACTGGCAGGGCGCGCCACGGATGCCTACGAGGCCGCGCGCAGCAAGGTGCAGCGTTTTATCGGCGCATCCTCGCCCGACGAGATCATCTTCGTGCGCGGCACCACCGAGGCCATCAACCTGATCGCCAAGACCTGGGGCGTGCAGAACGTGGGCGAGGGCGACGAGATCATCGTCTCGCACCTGGAGCATCACGCCAATATCGTGCCGTGGCAGCAGCTCGCCGCGCAGACCGGGGCCAGGCTGCGGGTGATTCCGGTGGACGATTCCGGGCAGGTGCTGCTGGATGAGTACCGCCGGCTGCTCAACGACCGCACCAGGATCGTGTCCGTGACGCAGGTCTCGAATGCGCTGGGCACCGTGGTGCCGGTCAAGGAGATCGTCGACCTGGCTCACCGTGCCGGCGCCCGCGCGCTGGTCGACGGCGCGCAATCGGTCTCGCACATGCGGGTGGACGTGCAGGCCATCGATGCGGATTTTTTCGTGTTCTCGGGCCACAAGGTGTTCGGGCCCACCGGCATCGGCGTGGTCTACGGCAAGCGCGAGCTGCTGGAGGCCATGCCGCCCTGGCAAGGCGGCGGCAACATGATTGCCGACGTGACCTTCGAGCGCACCGTGTTCCAGCCGCCGCCCAACCGCTTCGAGGCGGGCACCGGCAACATCGCCGATGCGGTGGGGCTGGGCGCCGCGCTGGACTACGTGGAGCGGGTAGGCATCGAGAACATCGCCCGCTACGAGCACGACCTGCTGGAGTACGCCACCCACCTGCTGCAGCCCATCCCGGGCGTGCGGCTGGTAGGCACGGCGCGCGACAAGGCCAGCGTGCTGTCCTTCGTGCTCAAGGGCTATGAGACCGAGGAAGTGGGCCGCGCGCTCAACGAGGAAGGCATCGCCGTGCGCTCCGGGCATCACTGCGCCCAGCCCATCCTGCGCCGCTTTGGCGTGGAGGCCACGGTGCGGCCGTCGCTGGCCTTCTACAACACCACGGACGAGGTGGACCGGCTGATCTCGGTGGTCAGGCGGCTTTCCGGGCGCCGTTGAGCCTGAAAACGCGGGGCGTGGGGCTTATAACCTCCCTGAAACTGCATGAATCGGGACGCGCCCTGCGTTTTCTTCTAAAATCCGCTATCTTCTCACCTTGATCGGCGCGCCTTCCAGCCTTCGGGCCGGAGCCCGCCTTGTTGAACGCAACCGGCAAGCTACCGCCAAGCCTTTGGTATCAGGCCACAACAGGCCATCGACGCCGGCGCCATCCAGCGCATATAGCGCCTTATTCATGAGCAATCTCAACCAGCAAGCCATCCTCTCCGTCCACCACTGGACCGACACGCTCTTCAGCTTCACCTGCACCCGCGACCCCGGTTTCCGCTTCGAAAACGGCCAGTTCGCCATGGTCGGTCTGGAAGTGAACGGTCGTCCGCTTCTGCGTGCCTACAGCATCGCCAGTGCCAACTACGAGGAAACGCTGGAGTTCTTCAGCATCAAGGTGCCGGACGGCCCCCTGACGTCGCGCCTGCAGCACCTGAAGGAAGGCGACCAGATTTTCGTCGGCAAGAAGCCCACCGGCACGCTGCTGGTCGACAACCTGCTGCCCGGCAAGACCCTGTGGCTGCTGGCCACCGGCACCGGCCTGGCCCCGTTCCTGTCGATCATCCGCGATCCGGAAGTGTACGAGCGCTATGACAAGGTCGTGCTGACCCACACCTGCCGCTTCGTCGAGGAACTGGCCTACCGCGAGCTGATCCAGGAACACCTGCCGCAGCACGAACACCTGGGCGAGCTGATCCGCGAAAAGCTGGTCTATTTCCCCACCGTGACCCGCGAAGAGTTCGACAACCAGGGCCGCATCACCGACCTGATCGCCAACGGCGAGCTGTTCGAGCGCCTGGGCGTGGAGCCGTTCTCGCTGGAGAACGACCGCATCATGCTGTGCGGCAGCCCGGACATGCTCAAGGACATCCGCGCGATGCTGACCGAGCAGCACTTCACGGAAGGCAATATGAGCGAGCCTGGCCATTTTGTGCTTGAAAAGGCATTTGTTGGCTAAGCGTACCGGCCACTGAAGGCCATTGCGTCATGACGATCGCCGGGGTTCCCCGGTGATCGCTCAATCCCGCTGGCGGGACATCACCCAGAAGTGAATCCCCAGGGTGGTCAGGAAGACACCCCCCAGCTGTATCCACGCCAGTTCCGTCCCCAGCGACAGATAGAGCCCCGCAGCGCCGGCGGCCGTGCCCGCACGCCCGTGCCATTTGCGCGTACTGCCATGGTTCTCTTGCGTCATGCTTGCGTTCCTTCGCTGACGAGTGCCACTCACCAAGTGCGCCTCCACTAAGCCACCGCCACCACCGGCAACCCCCGTACCCGCCCCACATCCGGCACCGCAGCCAACAACTCTCGCGTATAGCCATGCCGGGGTGCGGCAAAGACCGCATCCGCTGGCCCGACTTCGACCAGCTGCCCGCGCTGCATCACGCCCACCTGGTCGCATAGCTGGCGGATCACCGCCAGGTTGTGGCTGATCAGCAGGTAGGTCAGGCCGAATTCGTCCTGCAGGTCGCGCATCAGGTTGAGTACCTGGGCTTGCACCGAGACGTCCAGCGATGACGTGGGCTCGTCGCAGATCAGGAAGTCGGGGTGGCTGACCAGGGCGCGGGCGATGGCGATGCGCTGGCGCTGGCCGCCGGAGAACTGGTGCGGATAGCGCCGGCCGGCGTCCGGCGACATGCGCACGCGGCGCAGTGCCTGCGCCACGCGTTCCGCGGTGTCTTCCGGGCTCTTGCTGAGTCCCAGCGCTTGCAGCGGCTCGGCAATGAGGCGGTCGATGCGCCAGCGCGGGTTGAGGCTGGCGTACGGGTCCTGGAAGATCATCTGGAAACGCCCGGGCAGGGTGGCCGCGGCTTGGCGGTCCGCCCAGCGGTCCACGCCGTCGATCACGATGCGTCCGGCGCCGGGCCGGGTCAGGCCGGCAATCATGCGCGCCACGGTGGACTTGCCCGAGCCGGATTCGCCCACCAGCCCGAAGGTGGTGCCGCGCGGGATGGCGAAGCTGACGTCGCGCACCGCGTGCAGCACCTTGCGCGGCTGGCGCGCGAGGGTGCGCAGCAGCCAGCCGGCGGAGAGATCGAAGTCGCGCGACAGGTCCTGCACCTGCACCAGTGGCGCGGTGTCTTGCCTGGCCTCGGGGCGGGATGCCTGCGCTGGCAGCGGCGCCACGGCGCCTTCGTCCGGCACGGGCAGGCGGTGCAGCCGCTGGTGCACGGAGGGAATGGCGGCCATCAGCGTGCGCGTGTAAGCCGCGCGGGGGTGGTCGAGGATGTCGCGTACCGCCCCGGTTTCCAGCACGCGGCCTTGGTACATCACCAGGACGCGGTCGGCGGCCCCGGCGATCACGCCCATGTCGTGGGTGATCAGCATGGCGGCGGTGCCGCGCTCGCGGCAGACGCGGCGCAGCACCTGGATCACCTGCGCCTGCACGACCACATCGAGCGCGGTGGTCGGCTCGTCGGCAATCAGCAGTTCGGGCTCGCCGCACAGCGCCAGCGCAATGGCCACGCGCTGGCGCATGCCGCCGGAGAACTGGTGCGGGTACTGGTTGAAGCGCGTGGCGGGGTCGGGGATTTCCACGTCCGCGAGCCATGCCAGCGCGCGCTGGCGTGCCTGCGCGGGCGATAGCGGCAGGTGGGTGCGGATGGTCTCGGTGAGATGGTGGCCGATGGTGCAGACCGGGTTGAGGCTGGTCAGCGGGTCCTGGAACACCATGCCGATGTGCTTGCCCCGAACGCGGCGCATGTCTTCGCCGCGCAAGGTGTCGATGCGTTCCCCGCGCAACGTCACGCTGCCGGCACTGATGCGCCCGGGCGGCTCGATCAGGCCGGTGACGGCATTGCCGGTCATCGATTTGCCCGCGCCGGATTCGCCCACCACACCCAGGATCTCGCCGGGTGCGATCTCGAAGGACACGTCGTCGAGCACGTTCACCGTGCCACGATAGGTGTCGAACGCCACGGACAGGCCGCGCACGCTCAGGACGGGCTGGTTCACAGGCATCTTGGTCATTGGAGCTTGGGGTTGAGTGCGTCGCGCAGCCAGTCGCCCGCGAGGTTGACCGAGAGCGCCAGCGCCAGCAGCACCAGCGCGGGCAATAGCAGGATCCACCACTCGCCGGAGAACAGGAAACCCTGGCCAACGCGGATCAGCGTGCCTAGCGAGGGCTGGGTGGGCGGCAGGCCCACGCCCAGATAGGACAGCGTGGACTCTGCCACCACCGCCAGCGCAAAGCTGATGGTGCCGATCACCAGCACCGGCGCCAGCAGGTTGGGCAGGATATGGCGCAGCAGGATCGCCGTGCGCGAGCGCCCGATGATGCGGGCCGCCAGCACGTAATCCTTGTGCTTTTCCACCATCACCGCGCCGCGCACGGTACGCGCGTATTGCACCCATTCCGACAGGCCGATGGCAGTCACGATCACGTAGAGCGCCATCTCGTCGCGGTAGCCAGCGGGCAGGATGCCGCGTGCGATGCCAAAGATCAGCAGCGCCACCAGCAGCACGGGAAAGGTGAGCTGGACATCGGCCAGGCGCATCACCACGGTATCGAACCAGCCGCCGGCATAGCCGGCCACCAGGCCAAGCGTGACGCCGATGGCCAGCGACAGCGCGACCGCCGCCGCGCCCACCAGCAGGGACATGCGCAAGCCGTAGAGGATGGCGGAGAAAATGTCGCGCCCCTGGTCGTCGCTGCCGAGTGGATAGAAGGTGCCGGACGCGCCATGCTGCCAAGGTGGCGTGAAGGCGTCGAGCAACTCCAGCCCGGCGGGATCGAAGGGGTTCTGCCGCGCCAGCCAGGGCGCGAACAGGGCGGCGAGCACCAGCAGCGCCAGCAGCAGCACGGTAAATTGCGTGGTACGCGAGCGCGCCAGCGCCCGCACCACGGGCGACTCGGCATTGCGCCAGCGGGCTTGCGCCGGGGCGGCCGGGGCGGCAGGAGCGGGGGCGTTTTGCATTGAGGTCATGGAGAAATCAGGCACGGCGCAGGCGCGGATCCACCAGCAGGTAGACCAGGTCCACCGCCAGGTTGATGCACACGTACAGCACCGCGATCATCAGCAGGTAGGCGGCGATCACTGGCACGTCCACCGCCTGGATCGACGAGATGAACAGCAGCCCAATGCCGGGCCACTGGAACACCGTCTCGGTGACGATGGCAAAGGCGATCAGCGAGCCGATCTGCAGCCCGGTGATGGTGACCACCGGGATCAGCGTATTGCGCAGCGCGTGGCCGTAGTGGATGCGCCGCTCGGGCAGGCCGCGCGCGCGGGCAAAGCGCACGTAGTCGGTGCGCAGCGCCTCCATCATTTCCGCGCGCACCAGGCGCATGATGAGTGTCAGCTTGAACAGGCCTAGCGTGGCCACCGGCAGCACCAGCGAGGCCCAGCCGGAGCGCGTGAGCAGGCCCGTGTTCCACCCGCCCACGGCTATGGTGTCGCCGCGCCCGAACGAGGGCAGCCAGCGCAGCTCCACGGCAAACAGGTAGATCAGCAGGATGCCGATCAGGAAGGTCGGCAGCGAGACACCGACCAGCGACACCGTCATCAGCACGCGGCTGGCCCAGCCGTCGCGCTGTATCGCCGTGTAGACGCCCAGCGCCACGCCGCCCAGCACGGCGACCACCGCCGCCACCAGCGCCAGCTCCAGCGTGGCAGGCGCGCGCTCCAGGATGACTTGCGTCACCGGCCGCTTGACCCGGTACGAGATGCCGAACTGGCCATGCAGCACGTTGCCGAGATAGCGCGCGTACTGCACCGGCACGGGCCGGTCGAAGCCCAGTTCGGCCACCAGCGCCTGGCGGTCTTCGATCGAGGCATCCTCGCCCAGCAGGCTGACCGTGGGATCGCCGATATGGCGAAACACCAGGAAGGCGATAAAGGACACGGCCAGCAGCACCAGCAGCGACTGGCCGAGGCGGCGGAGAAGGTGGACCAGCATCAGCGCGCGCCCATTGTCACGACTTCGCCAGCTTGAACAGCTTGAAGTAGGGCGTGTTCGACGGGTTCACCGGGATGTCGAACTTGCGCACCATGGCATAGGTCTGGATCTGGTCATGCAGCGGCAGGTAGACCAGTTCGTTCTGCACCGTGGTCCAGATGCTCTTGATGGTGGCGTCGCGCTGCTTCTGGTCGCCCTCGCTTGAGAGCGAAACGATCTTCGCATCCAGCTCCGGGTTGCTGTAGCGCGTGGCATTGGTGGCGCCGCGCGCATTCTTGCCGCGCGTGTGGACCAGGTAGTCGAAGATGTAGGCGGAGTCGTAGGTCGGCACGCCCCAGCCGTACAGGTAGAAGTCCGTATCCAGGTTGTTGATGGCGGCGGTCTGGATCGCCAGCGGGCGCGAGACCACCGTGGTCTTTACGCCGATGCGGCCCAGGAAGCCGGCAGCCGCCTGGCAGATCGCTTCGTCGTTGAGGTAGCGGTCGTTGGTGCAATGCAGGGTGATGCCGAAGCCGTTGGGATAGCCTGCTTGCGCCAGCAGCGCCTTGGCGCGCGCCACGTCGGGCTTGCCGACCACGTCGAAGGCCTTGTCATAGCCATGCACGAACGGCGGCGCGATGATATTGGTCGGCACCGACAGGCCGCGCATCACGGCCGTCTTGATGGCATTGCGGTCGATGGCGAGCTGGAACGCCTCGCGTACGCGGCGGTCGGCCAGTGGGTTGCGGTCCTTCACGTCCGAGTACTTCAAGGGCGCGTTGCCCACGTTCAGGCCGAAGAAGATCACACGGTTTTCCGCCGCCTGGTTCACGCGCAGCCTGGGGTCGGCGCGCAGCCGCGCCGTGTCCTGGATCGGCAGGTCCTGCACGAAGTCCACCTCGCCGGAGAGCAGCGCGGCCACGCGGGTGGCGGGCGACTTGATCGGCAGGTAGACCAGCTCGTCGATCTCCAGCGGGAACTGGCCACGGCCCCAGTACTGCGGGAAGAGCTTAAGCACCGTGCGCACGTCCTGCTCGCGCGACACCAGCGTGTACGGGCCGGTGCCGTTCACATTGCGCGTGGCGTAGGTCTCTTCCTTGGCCGAGGCGTTCTGCGGTTGCTCCACGTTGTGCGACTTGGACCATGCCGCGCTCAGGATCTGGATATTGGTCAGGTTGTCGGGCAGCAGCGGGTTGGGGCCGGCGGTCTTGATGCGGATGACGAAGGGAGAAACCTTGATCACCTCGGTGATCGAGACTAGCAGCGATTTCATGTCCGAGGTGGGCGACTTGGCGCGCAACAGAGAGAACACCGCATCGTCGGCGGTAAATACGCTGCCATCGTGGAACTTCACGCCCTTGCGTAGCTGGAACTCCCATACCGTGGGGTCGTCCGTGCGCCGCCACGAGGTGGCCAGCGTGGGCAGCAGCTTGCCATCGGCGGTGCGGATGATCAGTGGCTCGTAGACCTGGTGCAGCAGGTTGTGGTTGGGCCCGTTGTTGACGGCATGCGGGTCCAGCGTGGAGGCGTCGGCCGAGCGCGCCCAGCGCAGGGTTTCGGCATGCAGCGCGGGAGCGGCCAGCAATGCGGCGGCCAGGGTGGCGGCCAGCGCCAGTCGTTGGATCATGTCGGTTGTTCTCACTTACGGTAGTTGTCTTGTCATCAGGAATGCGTGGGCTCGCCGGCAACCGCGGGAAAGCGCTGCGCCAGCAAGCCAAAGAGCGCGCGCAGTCCCTGCGCCTCGCCGCCGCGCGGGCGGCCCGGGCGGTCTTCCTGGTTCCAGGCGAACAGGTCCAGGTGCAGCCAGGGCGTGCCGTCCGGGATAAAGCGCTGCAGGAACAGGGCAGCGGTAATGGCACCGGCCAGCGGCGCGGCGGCGGCATTCTGCGTATCCGCGAACGACGACTTCAGCATGGCGCGATAGGGCTGCCACAGTGGCATGCGCCACAGCGGATCGGCCAGTCGCTGGGCCTGCGCGAGCAGGTCGGCTGCAAGGGCGTCGTCATTGCTGAACAGCGCGGGCAGCTCCGGCCCAAGCGCGACGCGGGCCGCGCCGGTCAGCGTGGCCAGGTCGATGGCGATGGCGGCGCTCTCCTGGCGCTCACCCAGCGCGTGATGCAGGGCATCGGCCAGCACCAGCCGGCCCTCCGCATCGGTGTTTTCGATTTCCACCGACGTGCCATTGGCAGCGCGGATCACATCGCCTGGGCGCAGCGCGCCGGCGCCGACGGCGTTTTCCACGGCCGGCACCACCAGGGTCAGCCGCACGGGCAGGCGCGCCTGCATCACCAGCCGCGCCAGCGCAATGGCGTGGGCCGCGCCGCCCATGTCTTTCTTCATCCAGCGCATGCCCTGCGCCGGCTTGATATCCAGCCCGCCTGAATCGAAGCACACGCCCTTGCCGACCAGCACCACGCGCGGCGCAGCCGGGTCGCCCCAATGCAGCGTGGCCACGCGCGGCGCTTCGGCAGCCGCGCGGCCGACGGCGTGGACCAGCGGGAAGCCCGCATCCGGCAGGGCGTCGCCGATCCATTCGCGGAACTCGGCGCCATGCGCCCGCGCCAGTGCGCGGACTTCTTCCGACAAGCGTGCTGGGCCGAGGACGTTGGCCGGTGTGTTGACCAGCCGGCGTACAAGGCCGATGGCCGCGGCCAGGGGCTGGAGGGCTTGCAGCGTGGCCTGTGGCACGACCAGTTGCGCGAGGTCTTCGGCGCCATTCGCCGCGTCGTCCACTGTGTCGCCCACCGTGTCGTCCACGGTGTCGTCCCAGCTCGCGGGCAAGGCACCGATGGCCCAGCCGAGCGCGGCCAGCGGCGGTTCGTCCTGCGCGGCGGTGATGGCATAGCGCCCCGGTGGCAACTGCTTCGGCAGGCCCGCCAGTTGCCACAACGGCTGGGCCGGATCGGCGCCAACGATCACGCCCGCCAGAGCGCCTTCGGCATCCGGCAGCAGCAGCGTCTTGCCAGGCAACGGGACGAAGCCGGTTGCGCGTGCCCACTGCGCTTGCACCGGCGGCAGTTGTTCCAGCAAGGCCGCAAGCGTTTGCGGTGCCGCCACGTGGAGCGGGATGGCGCCATCGGGCAGCGTGGAGAAGCTTTGAGGCATGGAGCAGGTAGCGGCAGGCTTGCCATGAACAAGGACTTGCTAGACTACCGGCCGGTGCGCATCGGCACAAAGAAGCATATTGCGCTTCCATATGCGCTTGTTGAGGGGGCAGTGCCTGCTTGCCTTCCCAGGCTGGAACCACTCAGAAGAGAACGCGCGTTGTGAATGTGAAAATCAGGAATTACTCGTCGCTGATCGCCTTGTTGGCGCTGTATGTCCCTGCCGCACAGGCGGCGCAGGCCGGCATGCAATGCGAGCGCGCGGCGAGCAGCACGGAGATCGCGATCTGCGCCAATGAGGATCTGCGCAAGCTCGACAGCAAGCTCTCGGCCGTGTATGGCAAGCTCGCCAGCGCCCAGGCCCAGCAGCGCGCCGCGCTACGGCAAGCCCAGCTTGCGTGGCTGAAGACCCGGGATCAGTGTGGTGCGGACAAGAGTTGCATCAACGCACGATATGACGAGCGGCTTGCGGCATTGCAGGCGCAACTGCGCGAAGCCGCCGCCTACAAGCCGGACAGCGTGGACCGGCAGGCGCTGGAGGACCTGCGCCAGGCGGTGGAAGCCATGCGCAAGACCGAGCCGGCGTTCCCGCTTGAGAAGGCCCTCGATGCGATCCGCATCAAGACGGGCATGACAACGTTCGCCAACGGGAAAGAAGACAAGCAGACGGGCGACGACGCGCATTTCCCGACGACGCGCCCCCCAGGCGTCACCAGCGACGAATGGCGCGCCTTGCTGGCCTCCGGCATCGAGGGCGGCGGGGAGAACGGCAACGCTTCCTACACGCTGATGGATATCGACGGCGACGGCCAGCGCGATCTCATCATCGACACCTATTCCGGCGGGACCGGGCTGTTCTCGTACGTGAGCGCGCTGCGCCGCGAGGGCGGAAAATTCGCAGGCGCCGATGGCTCGACGGGCCGGGCCGACGCGTTGGAGCAAGGAGGCTACCTCTACTCGGTCAACGGACGCGGCGCCAACCAGGCGGCGGACTGGGTCCGCCTGCGCGGACGCGTATATGTAGCGTACCGGAGCAGTTACTACGGGGTGGACAACGTTCACCTGCTCAGGCCGCTGACGGTGGTTGGCGAGGTGCCAAGGCTTGCTGTGCAATACCGCTACCAGCTCTCCATCCCCAGGATCCAGAAGGACGAAGAGAAGGGCGCGGTGACCACGCTGGACAGCACCCTGCATGCCGCCCTGACGCGCGCGCTTGCGCAGGCAAGCAACGAGGTGGCACGCGATGTCGGCACCATGGACAAGCCCCTTTGCCCGGTTCCGGACACGGTCAAGGGCGATGACCGTGGTGTCTACTACAGCTACGGCCCGGGCCACTACACCTTTGAAATCGTGGCAGACATGCCCGTCTGGGTAGGGCGCCAGTGCCACATCGGGCAACTGGTCGACTGGTTTGGCGGCTATTCACCTAAGGACGGGCTGTTCGCGCAACTGTGGATGCGCAAGCCGGAGGACCAAGAGCAGGCGCAAGCGCGGACGTATTCCGTCAAGGGCTTGCGCACCGCTGTCGGGATCAAGGCGTCGATCGGCAAGGTGGAGGGCGACAACGGCATGTAATCCACCGCTTGCCGCCGCCCGCCGCCCGGCAACCGGATCATTCGCTGATCTCGACCTCCATGTTGGTGATGGTCGGGAAGTGCTTGTCCTCCTTCAGGTTGACGGTAAACGCCACCCCCTTGCGCTTGCCCGCCATGAAGCCGGTGTTGCGATCCAGGTCGGACACAGCATCCTGCAGCGGCGGCGTCAGTTGCTTGTAGAAGGCCAGCACCTGCTCGATGCTGTCGGTGGTCTGCAGCCGGAGCACACGCTTGGCCTTGGCGTTGCTCAGCGCATCCTGCGCGGTGCGGTGAACGATGGCCCGCGGGTATAGCGGCACTTGCGACGAAAATCCCTTGGGGAGCTTGACCGGCTTGGCCGCGGTGTTGGCGGCATCCAGCGTGACGGTCTCCACCTTGGCGATCTTCTCGCCGGAGTCGGTCTGCAGGTCTTCGGGCACGTCCTGGCTCCACGCAACCAGCGGTTGCGCCTTGGCGCGATCGAAGCCGGGCCGCAGGAAGACGGACAGCCGGCCGTGCTGGTCGTCCTGGCAGCCATCCTTGCCGCATTCGCGGTGCACCAGCGCTGCGGCCAGCACGTCACCGCGCTCGTCTACCAGCACGGCCGCGCGCTCGGCGCCATGCGATAGCTGGCGGCGCGACGACAGCACGCGCTGGCCATCGGGCAGTTCCTGCTGGACCCGGTTGGTGCGCGACTGCAGCCCCGACAGGATCTGCTCGGCCAGCAGGCCGTCCTCCCAGTAGTAAGTACCGGACGCATTGCCGGCGAACCGGGTGATGGCGAGATCCAGCGCGGGGGCTTCCCGGGTTTCCTGCTGGTGGCTGGTGTCCAGGACCAGGACGGCATCCGCGGCCAGGGCAAGGGGCGCGGCGCCGAGCGTGGAAAGCAGCAATGCCAGCGCTGCGCAGGAGGCGGGACGAAATCGAAGAGCCATACGGAAAGGAAAAAGGAGAGGAAAAATGGTGGGGATTGTCAGTCCGCTCAACAAGAAAACGGGCCCCGGAGGGTCCGTTTTGACGGGAGGCTGCGAAGCCTGATGTGATCGTAAGTATACTTGGTAATGCCGGGGCGATCGATGCGGGGCCGACAGCGACGGCGGCGACCGGCTTGACATGGCTCCCACATCGTCCTCGCCGCGGTCAGTCGGCGATCTCCACCTCCACGTTGGTGAGGCTTGGGAAGTGCTCATTGCGCTGCGCCTCGACAGAAAACGCCACGCCCTTGCGCTTGCCGCTCACGTAGCCGCTGTTGTCATTCTTGCCGGTCTCCAGTTGCCCCATCGGCGGCGACAACCGTTTGTAGAAGGCCAGCACCTGTTCGATGCTATCGGTGGTCTGCAGCCGCACCACGCGCCTGGCCCTGGCGTCGCTCAATGCATTCTGCCCGGTGCGATAGAGGATGGCCCTCGGGTACAGCGGCACCTGCGCCGGGAATCCCGTGGGGCGCTGGACCGGGCTGGCGCCTGTGCGGCTGGCATCCAGCGTGATGGTCTCCACCGTGGCGATCGTCTCGCCCCTGCCAAGCTTCAGGTCCTTGGGCACATCCTGGCCCCACGCGACCAGCGGCTGCGCCTGGGCGCGGTCGAAGCCGGGCCGCAGGAAAACCGACAGCACGGCGTGCTGGCTGTCCTGGCAGACGGATTCCTTGCCGCACTGCCGGTGCACCAGCGCCGCGGCCAGCACGGCGCCGCGCGCGTCGACCAGCACGGCCGCGCGCTCGGCGCCGTCGGAAAACTCCCGGCGCGACGCCACCAGGCGCAGGCCATCAGGCAGCGCCTGCTCCAACCTGTGCGGGCGCGATGCCAGGCCGGTCAGCAGTTGCTCGGCCAGCAGCCCGTCCTCCCAGTAGTAGGAGCCGGAAGCCAGGCCGGCAAATCGGGCCACGGCCGGTTCCAGCACGGAAACCTCCCTGGTCTCCGGCTCGCTGCCGGTGATCGGGACCAGGACGTAATCGTTGGCCAGGGCATGGGGCGAGGCGGCGACGGCGAAAAGAAGCAAGGCCGATAGAGCGCAGGGGATGGGACGAAATCGAAGAGCCATGCAGAGAGGAGGAAAAGGTAGGAGGGTGTCAGTCCGATCAACGAGAAAGCGGGCCCTGAAGGGTCCGCTTTGACGGCAGGCCACGAAGCCCGATGTGACTGCCAGTATACTTGGCAAATCCGGCTAATTGAAGCCGGGCACCAATGATGGGAAACACAGAGAACGATGAACAAGAAGATGCCAGCAATCCTGATGCCGGACGGCAAGGAAGAAGGGATTGAAGGCAGCCCGCTCGGCGCCAAGCAGTGGTGCAAAGACTCGGCACAAGGCGTGTCGGACGGTTTGAAGAGCGCGGCTGCCGGCTAATCACGCAGCGCCGAAAAAGATCGCATTCGGCTGCCTGAACCAGCGCTAACGGAAGATGGCGCTGGTTCGGCGCCAGCCAGGCAAGGGCTGCCCCTCATCGTGCAAAACCGCATATCTTCCCTCGTTCTTATTCCTTAAGAATCGCTTATCCACGGCGTATGTTCATGCTTTGGCGATACGGCGCGCAACTCCCCCGCAGCCGCTTCAAATCATCGCAAACCAGGAACAGGAGCCTACGATGAGCGTGGAAATCATTGGCATGATCCAGAGCCAGAAGCAGTCGGAGATCCATCCGGCCAGCGGACCGGTCGTGGATCGCGACTATGTGCGGGCATTTGCGCAAGCGCATGAGAACGCCGGCTTCGACCGCGTGCTGGTGCCGCATCACTCCACCGGTCCGTCCGCCACGCTAACCATTGCCTACGCGGCTGCCGTGACCGAGCGCGTGCATTTCATGCTCGCGCACCGGCCGGGCTTTACCGCGCCCACGCTGGCGGCCCGGCAGATCGCCTCGCTTGACCAGTTCAGCGGTGGCCGGCTTGGCGTGCACTTCATCTCCGGCGGCTCCGATTCCGAGCAGCAGCGCGACGGCGATTTCCTCAGCCACGACGAGCGCTATGCGCGCACCGACGAGTACCTCGGCATCCTGCGGCGCATCTGGACGCAGGACAAGCCGTTCGACCACGAAGGCAAGTATTACCGCTTCACCCAGGGCTTCTCCGAAGTGAAGCCGGCGCAGAAGCCACACGTGCCGATCTTCTTCGGTGGGGCTTCGGACGCGGCGATTGAAGTCGCCGGACGTCACGCCGATGTCTACGCACTGTGGGGCGAATCGCTCGAGCAGGTCCGCGACATCACCACGCGGGTGCGCGCCGAGGCGGCCACGCATGGGCGGCAGGTGCGCTTCTCGGTCTCGTTCCGGCCGATCCTGGCGCAAACCGAGACGGCGGCATGGGCACGCGCCAATGCCATCCTCGAAGAAACGCGCCGCCTGCGCGAAGCGGCTGGCCTGGGGCAGGGCGGCCCGCAGCAAAGCGAAGGCGCGCGCCGCCTGCTGGCCGCCGCCGACAAGGGCCCGCGTGTGGACAAGCGCCTGTGGACGGAGATCGCCAAGCTCACCGGCGCGCGCTCCAACTCCACCGCGCTGGTTGGCACGCCGGAGCAAGTCGCCGACGCGCTGCTGGACTACTACGACCTTGGCGTGACCACGTTCCTGATCCGCGGCTTCGATCCGCTCGAGGATGCCGTGGACTACGGCCGCGAGCTGATTCCCCGCGTGCGCGCGCTGGTGGCGCAGCGCGATGCCGCGGCCGGCGCTGGTGCCGGTGCTGGCCGCAAGGCAGCCTGAAGGGGATGGCGAGCGGCAACATGACGGCATCCCGAAGACAATTCCTGCGCTACGCCGCATTGGCGGCGGCCAGCGGCGCCTTGCCGTTTTCCGTGTCGGCCCAGGGCCGGCCCGTGCTCAAGGCCGGCGACCAGAAGGGTGGCCTGCGCGCCCTGCTGGAGAGCGCCGGCGAGCTCAAGGGCCTGGCCTACGACATCCAGTGGACGGAGTTTCCCGCCGCCGCGCCGCTGGCCGAGGCGCTGAACGCCGGCGCGGTGGATTCCGGCCCGATCGGCGATGCGCCCGCCATCTTCGCGCTGGCCGCTGGCACGCCGATCAAGATCATCGGCGCCAACCGCTCGGACCCGTTCGGCACCGCCGTGCTGGTACGCGCCAATTCGCCCTTGAAGACGGCGGCGGACCTGCGCGGCAAGAATATCGGCACCAACCGTGGCTCCATTGGTCACTTCGTCGCCCTGAAGGCGCTCGAATCGGCCGGCTTGAAGCCCGAGGACGCCAGCCTGCGCTTCCTGCCGCCGGCGGACGCCAAGCTGGCGCTGGTCAACGGCTCGATCGATGCGTGGGCCACATGGGAGCCGTACACCGCGCTGGCCGAGACCAGCGGCCATGCACGCGTGCTGGTGAGCGGGCGCGGGCTGTGGTCCGGCCTGAGCTATCTGGCGGCGACGGACAGCGCGCTGGCCGCCAAGCGCGAGGTGCTGCGCGACTTTCTGCAGCGCGTGGTGCGCGCGCAGGTGTGGTCGTACCAGCATGTGGACGGCTTTTCCGCGGCGCTGGCACGCATCATTGGCATCCCGCCGGAAGCCGCGCGGCTGCAGTTCGAGCGGCGCCGTACGCAGTGGCGCAACATCGATGCAGCAGTGATTGCCGAGCAGCAGCGCACGGCGGATTTCTACCTGAAGGCAGGGCTGCTCAAGCAGCGGCTGGATGTGCGGACCACGTTCGATACCGGTTTTCCGCTGCCGGTGCAGGTCAACCCGGTGAGCTGACCGGGCCGCAAGGGGGCGCAGGGGGCGCCGAGCGCGCCGCGGCACGTTGTGGCTTGTTTGTGGCTTGTTGTTTCGCGTGAACTGACCGGCGTGGCGCCTCAATGCAACGGCACCACCAGCTCGCTTTCCAGCAGACTGACAACCCGGTTACGCCCGCTCCGCTTGGCCTGATACAACGCCTCATCGGCGCGCGCATAGGCCTGCTCGAAACTCGTCCCAGGGGGACTCCAGCTCACGCCGAAGCTAGCCGTCACCTGCAGCCCAGCCTTGACCGGAAACACATGCTGCTCGATCTGCAGCCGCATGCGCTCCGCCAGTTCGACAGCCGTGTCCAGCGAGCGCGCTGGCAGCAGCGCAGCGAACTCCTCGCCGCCCACCCGGCCGATGACGCCCGCGCCTTGCACTGACCGCTCCAGGCAGTCGACGACGCCGCGGATCACGGTGTCGCCGACAGGGTGGCCCATCGAGTCGTTGACCCGCTTGAAGTGATCGATGTCGAGCACGATCAATGACAGGCTGTCCCCGGCCAGTACAGCGCCGGCCCGCTCGATGATGGCGCCGCGGTTCAGCGCACCGGTGAGCGTGTCGCGCGTGGCGCGGAACTCCAGTTCGCGGGCCAGGTCCTGCAGGCGATGGTTGAGCCGGTTCATTTCCAGCTCTTCGCGGTCGCTGCGCCGTATCAGGCGCCGGGTTTCGCGCATCAGCCGTTCGTAGTAGCCGATCAGCTCGCCCAGCGTGTCGCGGTATGCCTGGGCACCGGCATCGGGATTGCCGAATACCGCCCTGGCGCCCGCCAGGACGCCGTTTTCCGACTCGAAGAGATCTGGCTCGGACATGCGCTGCTCAGCTCGCCGTGGTGGCGTGGTCGAGGAAATCGATGGCGGGGAAGTCGGCGTGCAGGTCCTGGCCGAATTCCAGGATCGTGTCGTCGTCCACGTCGTGATACCAGTGCACGATGACCCGGTTGCCCTTGTCGGCTGCGTCGTTCATGGCGTCGAACATGCTGAACAGCACCTTGGTGCTGGAGCTGTTGAAGTACGTCAGCGCCACATGCACGGTGACTTCGGTGTCCTCGCAGGCCGCCAGGTATTTGCGCAGGCGCAGGATCACGTCGCCGTAGAATACCGCGGCGTTTTCCGGATAGGACTCGCCTTTGAGGGAGAGCGTGTGCTGCTTGAAATCAAAGCTCACCTCGGGCGAGGTCGGTGTGGCGGCAATGAACAGGTTTTCCATCAGTTTCCCTTTCGATCCCGTTCAGTCATTCAGATGGTTGCGGTAAGGAAGAACATCGTCGATACCGGGTCCGCGTCGATGGGCTGGAAGCTGTACTCCAGCGGCGCGCTGGCGTCGCGGGCTACTGTCAGGAATCCCAGGCCGGCGCCCTTGCTGCCTTCCGGCGCTTCGGCGCGCATGGTTTCCTTGTAGGCCTGCTTGATCTGGTCCAGCGTCATGGTGCGCAACGGCTCCAGCGCGGCGCGCAGTTGCCCCACGCGGGTGAGCGCCACCGGGTTGGAGCACATCAGCCGGTAGCGGTCTTCCACCATGCAGATGCACACCGAACCGTGGCGCAGCTGGTTGGTGTCCTGGGTGGGCGGCGTGAGCGCGTCGGACGAATAGTGGACGATGTTCTGCGCCATCTCCACGAACGAGGAGAACAGCTTGCGCCGGGTCGAGCCATCGACGCCACTCACCGTCAGTTGCAGCCGGACTGCATCGGACATTGCCGCGATGATGTTCTGGGAAAAGTAGCCGACGTAGTAGAAGATCACGTTGCGTTCCCGGGCCATTTCAAAGAATGGCCCATATTCATGGTCAATCGAATTACCGTTCATCTCAGTGCTATAGCAGGCCATTGCAGGACTATTGAACGCGAAAGCAGAAAAACGTGAGGTCGTCGCGGCGGCGGTGATGGCCTTGCCACGCGCGATACTGGTTCAGCACGGCCTCGTTGATCTGCGCCGCCGAGGCATGCCGGCTGCCGCGGATCGCTTCGCGGATGCGGCGCTTGCCAAAGGCGATTTCCTTGGGGCCGCCGATCTGGTCGATCAGGCCATCGGTGGTCACAAACACCACGCTGTCCGGCTGGGTCTGGATAAAGCGGTTCTGCCAGGCAAAGTCCAGGTCGGTGTCCACATAGCCGACGCCCATGCGCTCGCCGTCCACGATCTCGCCTTCCTCCTCGCCGGGCTGGAGCACGAACAGGGCGCTCTTGGCGCCGGCGAACACGAGCCGGCGGCTGGCGTTGTCAAACCAGAAGAACGCCGCATCCATGCCGTCATTCGAGCCAGGCGTTTCATCATCGCCGTCGAGCTGCCCGAGCATCTGCTTGATGCCGCGGTTCACCGCCATCAGGAGCGCGCCAGGGTCGCGCGGGCCGCGCTGCTCGATGGCCTGGATCAGGATGGACGAGGAGATCAGGGTCAGGAACGCGCCCGGTACGCCGTGGCCCGTGCAATCGGCCAGCGCGGCAAACCAGCCGTCCTCGAACGCGGCAAAGTGATAGAAATCTCCGCCAACCACATCGCGCGGCTCCCACACCAGGCCAGCGTCGCCGAGCGTCCTGGCCAGCGCCTCGCGCGAGGGGCGCAGCATCGAGCGCTGGATGGTGCTGGCGTAGTCGATGCTGTGCATGATCTGGCGGTTCTTCTCGGCCTGCATGTCCGCGACCACGCGCATCAGCTGCAAGCCATGCCCGATGCCAAGGAAGCGGCCGTCACGCGCGATGATGAAGCCGTCGGCAAGTGCCTTCTCGCCGTACTCCACCGCCTTGAAGGTCAGGGCCTCGATGCTCATCGCCGCATCGACCACCAGCGGCTCCTTGTCCATGAAGGCGATACAGCTCTTGCGGTTGTACAGCTCGCGGTGATAGGGCTTGCTCATCTGCGACATGAAGATCGCGCGATTGATCAAGCCGATCGGCGTGTCGTTCTCGGTCACCGGCAAGCTGGCAAGGTCCCGGTGCTTGCCGAACACATCGAGGACTTCCTGATTGTTCTGTTCCGTGGTCACCGATGGCGTGGCGACGCAGAGATCCTCGGCACAGGGCTGCCGGAAGCGGGAACGAGCCAAGTGTGAGTCAACCGGAACGTCAGGCATCGCCAGGGCATTCGGACTATTGGGAAGCTGCCGATTGTATGGCGCGCGCATGACAGTCATGTGACATATGGCGCATGCGGCGCGTCCGGGGGCTTCCAGGCGCTGGCGACGGCGCCAGCGCCTGGAAGCCCCCGGAAATCCCTCGGGGACACGCCGTAGGCCCGGCGGAATGCGCGGGTAAAGTCAGAGGCACTGTTGAAGCCGGCCCCATAGGCGATCTCACCGATGCTGATGTGTGCAAGGCGCAGGAGATCGTCGGCCGCCGCCCGCAACCTGCAGTTGCGGATATACGCGCCAAGGCCGCCTTCGTGCTCGAACATCCGGTACAGGGTTGGGCGCGGCAGCCCGAACGCTTGCAGGATGCTTTCGGGCGAGAGGTTCTCCAGTTGTAGATTGGCCTGCACGTAGCGCTGCACGCGCTCCAGCATGGCGGCGCGGGCGGCCGCGCGCGCGTTGCCGGCAAGGCGCGCCTGCTTGCCGAATGCGGCAACGATCAGGTGCGCGCAGTCGCGGATGGTTGTTTCCGCATCGGCCTCGGACAGTGCCGGGAGGTTGCGGCAGAGCGCCGTCACGTGATCGAAGATCAGGCGCGTCAGCGGCGAGGTATAGGTCACCACGCGGCCATGGATGGACTCGGCATCGGGAATGGCCGCCTCCACCGTGGCGCGCGGCACGAAGAAAGCCAGCACCCGGGCGCGCGTGGGGCGGTGCATGTGCATCGGCTGGTTCATGTCGAGCGCCAGGATGCCAGGCACGAACTGGGCGGATTTGCGCTGCCGGGAGAAGTCCGTCACCGTTTCGGCGATCCCGTCCACGGCCACATGGAAGACGTAGTCGCGCACGCTGTCGGTGGAGATGCGCGCGGTGGTGCGAATCTGGCCCACCGGATCGGTGCGGCTGTCCAGGTAGGTCAGGTCCTTGAGCACATAGGTATCGATCTCGCCCCGGAAGCCGCCGGCAACCTGCGCGCGCGAAACCGGGACATCGAGTATGCGGCCGACATAGTCGCGCCAGGCCGGCAACTGCAGCGTCACCGCCTCGTTCGCGACGGTGAAATGCTGGTGCACGATCGGCGGCGGGGCGGTGGCAGGGCTGGCGGACGCAGCCGGCTGGGCATGCCTTTGCAGATGGGAAGCCAGGATCCGGCTGACGGTGTCTGAATAAGCCTGGGTCATGATGGCGTCGGGGTCAGGAAATAGCTCGCGTCCCTAGTCCGAGCCATTGTACCGATGACGCTCAGAGGCTAGTCGGTTGCCGGTGCGCTCGCTTCCTTCAGTGCGGCCGCGTCGTACTCGCGCGCCGCATCGGCGGCGCGGCCTTTTTCCAGCACGCGGAAGCTGGCCGGGTCGGCGCCGTCGATTGCTACCAGGTTCACATAGCCGATGATATAGGCGTGCTTGCGGTCGCGCGCAAAGTCCGCGTCGAGGAACTCCAGTGTGGGCAGGTGCACGCGCTTGGCCGAGACCGGCCGGCGCCCGAAGAACAACTGGTCGCCCGCCAACAGGAAGCCAGGGTGCGGTACCTGCAGCGTATCGTGCGGCACGGCTACCTTGAGCGGCTTGTCGTCGCAGAACAATTGCGCGTCGTCCCACGCGTAGCAGCCTGCGATGCGCAAGGCATCCGGGTTCACGCCTTTCTTGGCCTTGCCGCGATAGAAGGCACGGCTGGCATCGCGGGCCCACGAGCCCTGCAGCACGGTAAACCCGGCGGGATCGACCTTGCGCAGGGCTTGCGGCGTTTGGTAATGGTTCGGCGCGTAGAACACGGTGACGCCGTCACTGAGATAGCCATCCCCCAGCGCTTGCAGGCTGGTGATCGGCCGCGAGGAAAGCAAGGTTAGCTCGCACGGACCGTTGGCGTACCAGTGCAGCCAGTGGATGCCATGCGCATCGCCACAGAACACGCCCATCAGGCCGTGGCCAACGGGCATTTCCCTCGCGGCAAAGGTGGCCGGATCGAGCCCGGTGAGGCGATGGCCCTCGTATTCCACTTCTTGCACTGGCGTGGCTTGCGCGGCTGGCGCCTGCAGGCGGTGCCACCAGTAGTCCTGCAGCGCGGGCAGGGCAGTGAAGAAGTCCCGCCAGTGCTCGACCTGGCGGTGGTCGAGCGCGGTCATGCGCTGGCCGTCGTCGATGGGGCCGATCTTGTCGGTCATGCGCAGCGGGCCGTCACCACTGGGCGCTACCACCAGGCTGGTGCGGTCGGCTTCGATGCGCTGGCCGAAGTAGTACACATGTTCGGCATCGGCAATGTAGTTGCCCGGCAAGCCCACCACGGTGGCGCCATCCGCGCCGATCACGCGCTTGCCGTTGAAGTAGGCCGACTCGGCGTCCACGGCGTAGTAGTCATGCATGTAGGTCACCGGCTCCAGCGGGCCATTCTCCGGCCAGCGCCAGTCCTGATAGACCAGCGGCCGGAAAGCCTGCGGGCTGCGGGTGCGGATGGTTTTGCCGGTAATGAAGTAAGCCTGGCGGGCGTCGCGGGCGTAGCGCTCGTTGAGGACTTCGAAGGTGGCGATGTCGGCGTTCTCGATCCGGTAGAAGTAGTACCAGGCCGCACCGCTGCCTTGCTGAGCCTGCACGATGACGTGCTCGCCGTCGGTGAACCAGCGCCCGGCGATGCAGCGGAACGCCTGTGGATGGGCAATGGGCAGCGGGCTGCCGTCCTTGGCCCAGAGCGGCCGGTCGCCGTGCGACCAGATCACGGTGTCGCCCTCGATGAAGTACGAAGGATGGTTGGTTGGCTGGCGCGATGCGGTCATGGGAAGGCGTTGGGTGCCGAGTGGAGCAAGGCCGACATATTAAACTGTCCGCCCAGATCGGCAATGGTTGGCGAATCCTCGGCCATTGCAATTAACGGCCAAGCATTTCTGCCATCCATCAATGGCGCGCCGGCCGCTTGCGGCCGGCGGCCGCGGCGTGCAGGATGTGGGCGGTAAGCCATACCCGAAAATGCGCAAATCAAAGTGGAGACCCTATGTCGTACATGCTGTTGATTGTCGAACCCGTTGGCCAGCGCGCCGAGCGTTCCCCGGAAGAAGGGCGCCAGGCTTACGCCAGCATGCAGCGTTTTGCCGAAGGCCTGAATGAGCGCGGGCTGCTGCTGGGTGTCAACTCGCTCACGTCGCAGGCCAATGGCGTGCGCGTGCAGGTGCGCGAAGGCCGCCGCGACCTGCTCGACGGCCCCTTTGCCGAGGCCAAGGAGATGATCGGCGGCTACTTCCTGCTTGACTGCGCCACGCAGGACGAGGCCATTGCCATCGCCGCCGAGTGCCCCGCCGCGGCATGGTGCGCCGTGGAGGTCCGCGAGGTCGGGCCTTGCTTCCTGTAAGGCAGCCGGCGAGGGGCTTTCCTAGGTAATTACCCTTGGTCTTGAGGTTTTTTTGCCTCGGATGTCGATCCGGCGGCGCGCGGTTCGTCGTACCGGTAAGAGCCAGCGAGATGGCAGCGCCCTGCCACCGCCATGGCTTACCACCGACAAACTCAAGCTAAGGAGAACCGCGATGCGATTCATGATCCTGGTGAAGGCCACGCAAGACAGCGAGGCCGGCGCGATGCCGGACGAAAGCCTCTTCGCGGCGATGGCCGCGTATCACGAGCAACTGGCCAAGGCGGGCGTGCTGCTGGACGCCGCTGGCCTCAAGCCCACCGCCAATGGATGGCGCATCCGTTATGCCGCCGGCCAGCGCACCGTCATCGACGGGCCATTTGCGCAAAGCAAGGAGATAGTGGCGGGCTACACGCTGATCCAGGTGCGCAGCCGCGAGGAAGCCATGGAATGGGCGCGGCGCTTCCCGTCGCCGCATGGCGATATGGCCGACGGCGAGATCGAGGTACGGCAGCTGTTCGAGCTGGAGGACTTCGCGCCGAGCCCTGCGGTGGAGCGCATTCGCGACCTGGATGTCGGCCAGCACTGAGCCAACGATCCCACGATCTCACTCTAGCCCAACCCACCCTTTGCCGGATCCGACACCATGCTCAAACCCATCCTGCTCGCCGCTTTCGGCGCCATTGCCCTGCTGCTGATCTACGCCGCCACGCGGCCCGATACCTTCCGGGTCGAGCGCAGCGCCAGCGTCAAGGCGCCGCCGGAGCGCGTGTTCGCGCTCATCAACGACCTCCACAACTTCAACCAGTGGAACCCCTATGAAAAGAAGGACCCGTCCCTGAAGGGCACCTACGGCGCCACGCGCAGCGGGCAGGGCGCCGCCTACGCCTGGGAGAGCGACAAGGTGGGCGTGGGCAGCATGGAAATCCTCCATGCGGTGCCGGCCTCCAAGGTCACGATGCGGCTGGATTTCATCAAGCCGTTCGAGGCGCACAACACCGTCGAATTCACGCTCAGGCCGCAGGCCGATGCCACCAACGTGACCTGGTCGATGGAAGGTGGCGTGCCGTACTTTGCAAAGCTGATGCACCTGGTCTTCAATATGGACAAGATGGTCGGCAACGATTTCGAGCAAGGGCTGGTCAACCTGAAGACACTGGCCGAGGCGCCGGCGGCCCGGTAAGCGGGGCAACCCGCCGAGCTTCCACCCAATCACGCGAAACCGAATCCTAGGACGAATCATGCATAAGCAAATCTACCTGAACCTCGCCGTGGCCGACCTGCAGCGCTCGCAGGATTTCTTCAAGGGCCTGGGGTTCACCTTTAACCCGCAGTTCACCAACGACAGCGCTGCCTGCATGGTCATCGGCGAGAACATCCACGCGATGCTGCTCAAGCATGCATTCTTCCAGACCTTCACCACCCGCAAGCTGTGCGATACCTCCGAGAGCACCGAAGTGCTGATCTGCATCTCCTGCGAGAGCCGCGCCGAGGTGGACGCCCTGGTCGCCAAAGCCGTGGCCGCCGGCGCAACGGCGCCGCGCGCGCCGCAGGACCACGGCTTCATGTACGGGCACGGGTTCGATGATCTCGACGGGCATATCTGGGAGTTGGTGTATATGGAGCCCTCGGCACCCGGCGCGACCAGCGCGGCCTGAAACACATGGTGACGACGACACCGACGCAGCGGGCGATCGAAGCCGTCTGGCGCATCGAATCCGCCAAGGTGATCGCCCACGTTGCGCGCGTGGTGCGCGACGTGGGCCTGGCCGAAGAACTGGCGCAGGATGCGCTCGTTGCCGCGCTGGAGCGCTGGAGCGAGACCGGCGTGCCGGACAACCCGGGCGCCTGGCTGATGACCACGGCGAAGAACCGCGCGCTCGACCATCTGCGCCAGCAAGCGCTGCACGCCCGCAAGCACGAGCAGATCGGCCAGGATCTCGAAGCGATGGAGGCTCACGTGGTGCCGGATTTTGTCGATGCGCTGGATGCCGCGCGCGCGGATGACATCGGCGATGATCTGCTGCGGCTGGTCTTCACCGCCTGCCACCCGGTGCTCTCCACGGATGCGCGGGTTGCCATGACGCTGCGCCTGCTGGGCGGGCTGACCACCGAGGAAATCGCGCGCGCCTTTCTCACGCCGGAGGCCACCATTGCCCAGCGCATCGTGCGTGCCAAGCGCACCCTCGGTGCGGCCCGCGTGCCTTTCGAAGTGCCCGGCCCGCAGGCACGCGCGCCGCGCCTGGCGTCGGTGCTGGAGGTGATCTACCTGATTTTCAACGAAGGTTATTCCGCCACCGCTGGCGATGACTGGATGCGCCCCGCGCTATGCGAGGAAGCACTGCGCCTGGGCCGCACGCTGGCCGGCCTGGCGCCGCAGGAAAGCGAGGTGCACGGCCTGGTAGCGCTGATGGAGATCCAGGCCTCGCGCACGCATGCACGGGTCGATGCGCAAGGCCGCCCGGTGCTGCTGCTGGAACAGGACCGAAGCCGCTGGGACCGCCTGCTGATCCGGCGCGGGCAGGCGGCGCTGGCGCGCGCGCAAGAGCTGGGCGGGGCGCTCGGCCCCTACGCCTTGCAGGCGGCGCTGGCCGCCTGCCACGCCCGCGCCAGCGCCGCGGCTGATACCGACTGGGCGCAGATCGCCGCCATCTACGACGCGCTGTCGGAGGTGGCGCCGTCACCCGTGGTGGAGCTGAACCGCGCGGTGGCGATCGGCATGGCTTTCGGCCCCGAGGCCGGCCTGGAACTGGTGAATGCGCTTCTCACCGAATCCTCGCTGGCGAAGTACCACTTGCTGCCCAGCGTGCGCGGCGACTTGTTGTACAAGCTCGGCCGCTTCGCCGAGGCCCGCGCCGAGTTCGAGCGCGCGGCCGGCATGACCCGCAACACCCGCGAGCGCGAATTCTTGCTGGGGCGGGCGCGGGATGCGGGGGCTCCCCGGCCCTGACCCGCCAGCGCGCATTGCCGCGCGTCACCACCGCCTGACTGGCAAAACGCTAATATCAGATACCGAAATAACTAAATTCCGCAATGCCGGAAAGCCGACGATGATCTTAGCCACGGGCCCGGGGGATCGATTGCTCCCGATCTCTGCACAAGCCATCCGGTCGCCCACGCCCGCGGGACCGGGGGGCAATACCATCGAAGTGTTCCAGGAGACTCTAATGATTCCACGGCTACTGTCGACCGCCAGCCTGGCGCTGGTCGCATTCCTTGCATCCGGCACTGTCGGCGCGCAACAACCCGCGCCACAACCCGCACCCCAGGCGGCGCCGCAAGTGCCCATGAATCCAAAGGAAGCCAAGGCGAAATTCGCAGAGAAGTTCGCTGCCGCCGATACCAACCACGACGGCAAGCTGAGCCGCGAGGAAGCAGAGGCTGGCATGCCGGAGGTCTACAAGAACTTCGACAAGATCGATACGAGGAAGAAGGGCGCGATTACGCAGAAGCAGATTGGTGCGTACTTTGCGGCCAAGGCCAAGCAGAAAGCCGCGGCGCAGAATCCGGGAAGCCTGAACTGACCTGGCGGTGCCGGCAGGGAGCTTGCGAGCTGAAATGCGCCCAGGTTCCGCCGGCAGCGGACGGTGGGACAGTATCGCAAATGCGGGTCCCTGACGACAGAGATCCCCGGAAAACTGGCCGGATCAAAGCCAGTGCCGGGGAGCTTTAACGATTCCTTGATTCCTTGATTCCTTGATGCCTAGATTCCTTGCTTCCTGGATTCTCTTTATACCTTTGATACCTGACAACGACGGCGGATCTCTGTTGTTCTTTCAGTCAGGTCAGGAGATTGAAGGCGAACCCTAGCGCAATCGCGCCACCGAGCGCCTCCACTGCTGCCAGCGCGAGAAGGTTCTTCAAGATGAAGCTTTCGTCCTGCTTGGTCACCATGGTGTTGTCTCCTGGAGTCGGAATCCCACGGCTGGTATGTAGTGGCAAGCTAAGCAGTGCCATTCCACGCTCCAGCCACGTCTTGATTCGCTTCCAGTAGACCGCAACCCGGAGCCGGAGAGAAGCTGGCATAAACCCCTATTCAGGCAGCCGGAGGAGCGCTGGCCTGGAAGCCGAGAAAGCTGCGGTTCGGGTTCCAGTTTCCAGTTTCCAGTTTCCAGTTTCCAGTTTCTATTCCGAGCGCAAGGCCTCCTGCGGAGCAAGCCGTGCCGCCCGGCGTGCCGGCAGCACCCCGGCAGCCAGACCGATCACCACCGCCACCAGCTCAGCCAGCACGGCGTAGGACCACGGTGTGTGGACTGGCAGCGCCGGCAACGCCGCCGCGAGCACCAGCGCGATGCCCCATCCCAGCAGCAGTCCGGTTATGCCGCCGATGGCGGCGAGCAGCGCGGCTTCACCAAGAAAGAGGAGCATGACCTGTGCCTCGGTCGCCCCGATGGCGCGCAAGAGCCCGATCTCGGATGTGCGTTCGGCCACAGCGATGGTGAGAATCGTGAGGATTCCCACGCCGCCCACGATCAGCGAGATGGCGCCGATCGCTGCTACCGCGAAGGTGATGGCATCGAGCACGGTGCCGAACACCTCTAGCATCTTTTGCTGGGGCGTGACGGTGAAGTCCTCGGCACCATGGCGCGCGCTCAACAGGCGCTTGATGCCGTCCTCCACGTCGGGGAGCGGGGCGGTGGGATCGTAGGTGACCTCGATCTCGACCAGGCTTTCCCGGTTGAACAGGTCCAGGGCACGGCCAGCCGGTATATAGACCGTATCGTCCAGGTCGAAGCCCAGCATCTGGCCCTTCGCTTCCATCACGCCCACCACGCGATACCGTTCACCGCCTATGCGGATGCGTGCGCCCAGCGGGTTGTCGCCGCCGAACAGTTCGCGCGCCACTCTTGCGCCGAGTACCGCCAGCGTCCGCGCGGCGCGCGGATCGTCATCCGGCAGGAATCGCCCGGTGGCCACGCGCATGCTCAGCGCCTCGGTGAAGCGGGGCCCGACACCATACAGCGTCACCCGCCTGCTCTTGCCGAGGTAGTCGACTTCAGCATTGCCCTGCACCAGTGGGTTGGTCACGCGCACGTGGGGGGCATGGCGCAGGGCGATGGCGTCTTCGATCGTGAGCGGGCGCACGGTGTTGATCGACCCGAGCGAAGCGCCGTGGGTCTGGGTGCGGCCTGGCGTCACGCCGATCAGGTTGGTGCCGAACTGGGTGAACTCTTCGATCACGAAGCGATGCAGCCCTTCGCCGATCGAGGTCAGCAAAATGACCGCGGCGATGCCAACGGCAATGCCCAGCGCGGTGAGCGAGGTGCGTAGCCGGTGAGCAGCCAGCGAGGCGACGGTGAAATGGATGAAGTCTGCGTAGCGCATGGGTCACCGTCCCGACAGGGCCAGCACCGGATCCAGCTTTGCCGCGCGTTGGGCCGGTGCCACGGTGAAGGCGATGGCGGTCACGACGGCGATGACCGGCGCCCCCAGCAAGGCCCACCAAGGCGGCGTGAAGGGAATCGCCGGATAGAGCTGTACGGCAAGCCTGCACGCGGCTTCGCCCACAGCCAGGCCCGCGGCCACGCCACCGAGCGCCAGCAGTACGGCTTCAGTGAGAAAGAGCAGCCGGATGTGGCCGGCGGTGGCGCCGAGCGCCTTGAGCAACCCGATTTCGCGCTGCCGCTGGGTCACGGCAATCAGCATGACGTTCATGATGAGGATGCCGGCCACGGCAAGACTGATGGCCGCGATGCCGCCCACCGCCAGCGTGAGCGCGCGCAGGATGCGGTCGAACGTGGCGAGTACCGCGTCCTGTGTGATGACGGTCACGTCGCGCTTGCCTTCGTGGCGCTGGCGAATGATCTCCTCGGCGTCGGTCTTGGCGCCCTGGATCTGCTCGCGGGTCTTGGCCTCGATCAGGATGCGGAACAGCGAGTCGGTGTTGAACAGCGCCTGGGCCGCGGAAAGGGGAACGATGACCAGCTCGTCCGTGTTGAAGCCCAGCGATTCACCCTGGCCGGCCAGCAGCCCGATCACGCGAAAGCGCCGATCTCCGATGCGCAGCCACTCACCCAGCGCCTGGCGCGTGCCGAACAGCTCCATCGCCACCCTGGTGCCGATCACGCATACGGGCTGGCCATGGTGCGGATCGCCCTCGGGCAGGAAGCTGCCCTGGGCCAGCGCCATATGGCGCACCGCCAGCAATTCGGCGGTGGACCCCAGCACCGGCGCCTCGCGTCGCCGCGCGCCGACATGCAGATCCGCATTCCCGACAATGAGCGGCGCGATGCGCGCGACGGCGGGACTGCGCCTGAGTGCGAGCGCATCGTCCAGCGTCAGGTCGCGCGTGGTTGCGCCCAGCACGATCCCTGGCGCTGCGCCGGCTGTTTCGCTGCGCCCGGGCAGCACGATAACGAGGTTGGTGCCAAGTGCGCCGAACTGGTTCACCACATATAGCCTTGCCCCCTCGCCGAGCGCGCTCACCGCCACCACGGCGGCAACGCCGATGCCCATCGCGAGCAGGATCAGCAGGCTGCGTGAGCGGTAGCCGCGCAGTACCTGCCAGGTGAAGTCGAGAACGTCAGTGAGCCGCATGGCTATCCTGCCGCGCCTCGTCACCGGCAATGCCGCCATCCACCATGCGCAGCCTGCGCCGGGAGCGGGCGCCAATTTCCGGGTCGTGCGTGACCACGATCAGCGTTGCCCCCTGTGCATGCAGGCCTTCCAGCACGGCCATGACTTCCTGGCCGGTATGCCGGTCCAGGTTGCCGGTGGGCTCATCGGCGAGAATCATCGCCGGGCGCATGGCCATGGCACGGGCGATGGCAACCCGCTGGCACTGCCCGCCCGAGAGCTCGTCGGGCCGGTGCCGGGCGCGGTCTTGCAGGCCGTACTCACCTAGCAGCGCGTCCACGCGGCGCCGGCGTTCGGCCGGGTCCATCCCTGCGAGCACCATCGGCAGCTCGATGTTCGCGGCGGCGGTGAGGCGCGGCACCAGGTGAAAGAACTGGAATACAAAGCCGATCTTCTCACGCCGCAGGCGCGCCAGTTCGTCGTCCGGGAGAGCGGTGACGTCGCGGCCGCCCAACTGGTAAGCCCCGGTGTCGGCGCGGTCCAGCAGGCCCAGGATATTGAGCAAGGTGGACTTGCCGGAGCCCGATGGGCCCATGATGGAAAGGTACTCTCCCTGAGCAACCGCCAGGTCGATGCCATGAAGCGCGTGCACAGCCTCGCCGCCCAGCACGAACGTCCGCCCGATGCCGTCGAGCCGGATCATTTTGCTTGCATCTCCGCTGTAGCCGGTTCTTCCTCGACAGCGGCGATGCCCGCCTGGAGACCAATCCGTTCCGGTGAGGTGACGACGCGCTCGCCGCGCCTGAGCCCCGCGGTCACCTCGGTGAACTCCGCGTTGGCAATCCCGGTGCCGATCGTGCGCGCTTCCAGCCTGCCGGCGGGGGTCAGCACCAGCACGCGGTTGCCGGATGCCAGCGCCGTGGTAGGGATGCGCAGCGCCTGGTCGCGGGCATCGGTCACGATTTCCACATCGGCGCTATAGCCCACCAGGAGATGGCGGACTAGGTCGGGACTGTCGAACTGGACCTCGACCTCAACGGTGCGGGCCTGCTTCTCCAGCGCCAGGACGTAGGGTGCGACGCGCCGCAACCTGCCCTCGAAATGCCTGCCGCGATAGGCGTCCAGGGTGACCCGCGCCGGCATGCCTACCTGCAGGCGAGCCGCGTCGATCTCGTCGATCGGCGCGGATACATAGAGGCACGAGTCATCGATCAGGTCCACGGCAGGCAGCGTCGGGATGCCGGGCGGCGAGGGCGTCAGGTACTCGCCAATCTCGCCGTTGACTTCGGCCACCACGCCGTCGAAGGGCGCTTTCAGCACCGTGCGCGCAGTATCCGCGCGCGAGGCGGCGATACGCGCCCCGGCCTCCTTCACCTGCGCCTTCGCGGATTCGCACGCGGCACGCCTGGAGTCGGCGTCGGCATCGGTCCGCTCCACCGCCTGGGGTGAGACGAAGCCTTTCGCCACCAGTTCCCGCGAGCGCCTGGCGTCGCTTGCCGCCACCTTGGCTAGTTCGCACACTTCGCGCACGTGCGCGGTGGCTGTCAGCAACTGGTGTTGCGAGAGTTGTTCGCGCGCGACCAGGTCTTCGTTCCACAGGACGAGAAGTACCTGGCCAGCCTTCACGCGATCGCCCTTGTGGATATTCAGCACCTCGATGCGTCCGGCCGCCGGAGGCGCCAGCTTCGCCCGCCGGCAGGCTGAGACCGAGCCCGCCCGTGTGTTGGCGGCAGTGGCCTCGACGCGCCCCTGCTCGACCTTGGCCGTCAGTACCGCTACCGGCTTGGCTCGGGTTGCGTACCAGCTTGTGCCAACGAGGCCTGCGAGTATCGCCACGACAATCGCGATGCGCCTGACGAGGCGGTTGCGCGTCAGCGTTCCTGGCGGAGACAGGGGCTTGTCTGGCATAGGGTAAGAGATGCGAAGACGTCGGCTGCGAATGCTGCGATGCATCAGCCTCACCGTCCCGCAGTCTCTGTATCCTAGCCCGTCGCGCCATCAAGCGCCACATGAGGCATCTGCCCCGCCGCCTCGCCAGGAATTGGACGTTCGCCCAAGTTGGCTAGCATGACTGGCCTCGATGTGGCACGATGCGCATCACGATGAGAAGCCCGGTCCGGCGCCCTAACGCACCAGCGCCCGCAAGCCCTCCAGCAACTTCCCGATCTCCGCCTCGGTGGTCAGGTAGCTGACCGAGGCGCGGGCGATCTGGCTGAGTCCGCGGGCGTGCATATCCAGGGGGGTATAGGCGACGCCGTTGCTGCCGATCACCACGCCCTGCGCCGCCAGGCTACGCTGCACCGACACCGGGTCCTGGCCGGCCAGGTTGAACGCCACCAGTCCGGAGCGCTCGTGGCCCTGGTCCAGCACCGTCACGCCGGGTATGCCGGCCAGTTGCGCACGCAGCGCCTGCGCGGTGGCATCGATCCGCGCACGGATGTTCTCAAGGCCGATCTCCAGCGCTTCCTGCAAGGCGTTGGCCAGGCCGCAGCGCAGCGCCATCGATGCTTCCGCCGATTCGAAGCGGGCCGCGCCGGCCCGCAGTACCGGCTCGCCGTCCGCGTCCAGCGGCGCGGAGTACGTGTCGACGAATGCCGGCGTGAGCCGAGGCAGGAAGTCCTGCCGCACATACAGCAGGCCGGTGCCTCTTGGGCCGCGCAGTGCCTTGCGTCCGGCGCCGCTGAGCACGTCGCAGCCCAACTGGGCCACATCGATCGGCAATTGCCCCACCGCCTGCGCCGCGTCGATGAAGTAGGGGACGCCGTTGCGCCGCGCCACTTGCCCGATGGCCGCTGCCGGGTTGATCAGCCCGCCGTTGGCCGGCAGCCAGGTCAGCGCAATCAGGCGCACGCGGTCGTCCAGCATGGCCTCCAGCGCCTCGGGATCCACCGCGCCGCTGCTATCGGACGGAATGGCTTCGATCGACGCGCCCGCGCGCTGCGCAGTCAGGCGCATGGTGGCCAGGTTGCCGCCCCATTCGTGGCGCCCGACCAGGATCCGGTCGCCGGGTTGCCAGGCTCCCAGGGCGGCGAACGCGGCGCCCCAGCCGGGCGAATTGCCCGTGGTCAGCGCGATCTCCGCCGGCTGGGCGTTGAGCAGTTGCGCGGCGAGGGTACGCGCGCGTTCCGTTTGTTCGCGCGCCGCGACGCCGGCTTCCATCGGTCCCAGCGTGGCCTCGCGCTGCAGGTGGCTGTAGATCGCCTCGAGCGTGGCCGCTGACGGCAGGGAGGCGCCGCCGTGGTTGAAGTGCGTGGTGCCTTGCGCACCCGGGGTAAGGGCGCGCAGGGCGTCGACGGCGGCAGCGGAAAGGGGAGCAGCGGTGAGGGGGGCTGGCATGGGGGTTCCTGGGATGCGTGTCCGGTTCAGGGCGAGGTCAGCGCGATGACCGCTTCGACTTCCACGGCAACGCCGGCAGGCAGCGAGGCCACGCCCACGGCGCTGCGCGCATGGCGGCCTGCATCGCCGAAGACCTGCACCATCAGGTCCGACGCACCGTTGGCGATGGCGCTCTGGCGATTGAAGTCCGGCGTACAAGCTACGAAAACGCCCAGCCGCACCACACGGGCCACCCGGTCGAGCCGGTCGCCCGTGGCGGCGGCGATCTGCGACAGGATGCCGAGCGCCGACAGCCGCGCCGCCCGCACGCCGTCTTCGTCCGAAATAGTGTCGCCCAGGCGGCCCAGGTACGCGGCCTGGCCATTTTCGCGGGAGATCTGGCCGGAGATATAGAGCTGGTTGCCGTCCTGCACGAACGATACGTAGTTGGCAGCGGGCGCGGCCGCGGCTTCGAGGGTCAGCCCGAGTTCGGCCACGCGGGCGGAGAGGGAGGGGGTCATGTGGGTTGCGCGGGAAAGGGATTGGGAAGGCCCATCCTATCGGCTTGGTGGCCGGGAAACCAATCAATTCTTGCTTCGCCACACATGAGCAAAACTAATCCGTGGGTGATCACGTGGCGCCACGCGGCGTCAGGCGCGGTCCAGCGCATCCTCGGTGGCCACCGCCATCAGCCAGCCACGGAATGCCGACGCGGCCTCGCCCAGCGCGCCGCGCGGCGCGACCAGCCACCAGCCGATGCCGGGATCATCCAGTACCGCGTCGGGCAGGGCCTGCACCAGCGCGCCGCTGGCCAGTTGCTGGGCGATCAGGCGGTGGCGGCCCATGGCGATGCCCTGGCCGGCGAGCGCCGCTTCCACCACGATGTTGTAGTCGTGCAGATGCACGGTCTGCGCCTGGCTCAGGTCCAGGCCAAAGCGGCGCGACCAGGCGTCCCACTCGAACGGCTGCCGGGCATGCGACGATAAAAACGCAAAGCGCAGCAGGTCCTGTGGCTTGGCGGGCCGATCCGGCCCGGCGATCAGGCCGGGCACACAGACCACCGACAGGCGCTCCGGCATGAGTTGCTGCGCCTGCACGCCCGGCCAGGCGCCGCGCCCGTAGCGGATCGCCACGTCGACCTCGCCGCCGGCCACATCCGCCAGGCCGATATCGGGCCGCAATTGCAGGTCGATGCCGGGATGCGCCAGCGAGAACGCCTGCAAGCGTGGCGCCAGCCAGCGCGTGCCAAACGACGCCAGCAGCCCCACGGTCAGCGTCGTGCGCGCCGTGCTGGGCGCCCGTACCTGCTCGGTGCCGTCGCGCAGCAGTTCGAACGCCGCGTGCACCTTGGCGTAATACGCCTGCCCCGCGGGCGTCAGCGCAACCGCGCGCGCGCGCCGCTCGAACAGCGTCACGCCCAGGTCGTTCTCCAGGCGCTGGATATGGTGGCTGACGGCGCTTTGTGACACAAAAAGCTCTTGGCCCGCCAGGCTGAAGCTCAGGCGCCTGGCGGCAGCTTCGAACGCGCGCAGGGTGACGAGAGGCGGCAGGGATCGCATGGAACGCATGAGGCTGGGTCAAAAGCTGGAGGCGAGCGCGACATGCTACGCCTGGTTGCGCAGGCCTGCTGGTTCCGTCATGCCTCAAAACGAGGCTGGTCATGCACCATTTGTATCGCCTTATTTGGTGCGTGATGCGTCTGTTACTTCATTTTTCTCGTAAAAAATACATATGTTTCATGGTTATCCATGATGGAACAGTTGTTGCTCAGTGAATAGTATTCAAACGCGATGGCCCGTCGCATGTCTGCTAAACAAGGAGCGATAAATGAAAGCTGTGAAAGCCACCTGCCTCGGATTGGCAATGCTGGGAGCGATGCTTGGCGTGGGGGCGGTCCAGGCCTCGGATGTGGCTGCCAGCCCCACGCTGGCCCGGATCAAGGAGTCGGGGACGATCACGATCGGGCATCGCACCACCTCGATCCCGTTTTCCTACTACGACAGCAACCAGAAGGTGATCG
Source organism: Cupriavidus sp. GW822-FHT03E04 (assembly GCF_058801495.1). NCBI lineage: Bacteria > Pseudomonadati > Pseudomonadota > Betaproteobacteria > Burkholderiales > Burkholderiaceae > Cupriavidus > Cupriavidus sp. GW822-FHT03E04. Next base: position 61,408 of record NZ_JBXANI010000028.1, on the reverse strand, counting down.
GCTACTCGCAGGACATCTGCGACAAGGTGGTGACCGAGGTCAAGAAGCAGGCGGGGTTGGCCAAGCTTGACGTGCGCATGGTGCCGGTCACGTCGCAGAACCGCATATCCCTGGTCCAGAACGGCACAGTCGACCTGGAGTGCGGGGTCACCACCAACCTGAAAGCGCGCCAGCAGCAGGTGGCGTTCTCCACCACCTTCTTTGTTGCCGGCACGCGCCTGCTGGTCAAGAAGGGCGGCCCGGTCCACGACTTCCCGGACCTTAGCGGCAAGGCCGTGGTCACCAACGCGGGCACCACGTCCGAGCGGATCCTGCGCAAGCTCAACGACGACAAGAAGGCCAACATCACGATCCAGAGCGCCAAGGACTACGGCGAGTCGTTCCTGATCCTGCAATCGGGCCGCGTCTGGGCCTTCATGATGGACGACGTGCTGCTGTCGGGCGCGAAAACGCTGGCGCCGAACCCGGCGGAATGGGAAGTGGTTGGCACGCCCCAATCGTTCGAGGCTTACGGCTTCATGATGCGCAAGGACGATCCCGAGTTCAAGAAGCTGGTCGACGGCGTGATCACCGGCCTGATGAAGAGCGGCGAGATCAAAGGCCTGTACGACAAATGGTTCAGCAAGCCGGTGCCGCCTAAGAACATCAATTTCGAGTTCCCGATGAGCGCCGCGGTCAAGAGAGCTTACGACCAGCCCAACGACGAAGCGTTTGAGTAATCCCGTACCAGCAGGAGACCAGCATGACCGTTGTCAAGAACCCCGCCACCCTGGGTGACGCGGGGCAAGCGCCCCGCGTTGAGAGCGGGCTGGACGCCGCCGCCTTCGCCAAGGTGACCAGGCGCATCGTGCCGTTCATTGTCCTTTGCTATTTCTTCAGCTACCTGGACCGGGTGAATGTTGGCTTTGCCAAGCTGCAGATGCAGCAGGCGCTGGGGCTGAGCGACGTGGTGTACGGCATCGGGGCCGGTATCTTCTTCTGGGGCTACATGCTCTGCCAGGTGCCCAGCAGCCTGCTGATCTACCGGCTGGGCATGCGCAAGAGCATGGCCGCCATCATGATCGTGTGGGGGCTGGTTTCCGCCGCGACCATGCTGGTGAGCACGCCAGCGGAGTTCTACTTCGCACGTTTCATGCTGGGCGTGACGGAAGCCGGCTTCTTCCCTGCCGCGGTCATGTACCTGAACAAATGGTATCCGGCGGCCCGGCAGTCGAAGATCATGTCGATCCTGTTCCTGGCGATGCCGCTGGGGATGGTGCTGGGCGGGCCGATTTCTGGCGCGCTGATGTCCGGCACGCATGATCTGCATGGCTTGCAGGGCTGGCAGTGGATGTTCCTGATCGAAGCGTTGCCGGCGATCGTGCTGGGCCTGCTCGTGCTCAAGATGCTGCCGGAGTCGCCTCAGGCCGCGCCCTGGCTGACCAAGGCGGAAGCGGCGGCGATCACCACCACGCTATCCACGGAGAACGCCCGCAAGAACACGAGCTTCGTGGCCGCGCTCAAGTCTCCGGTGCTGTGGATGCTGATGGGCATTTGCCTGCTGTTCAATATCGGCAACTATGGCCTGGTGTTCTGGCTCCCGACCATCATCCAGTCCACGGGCATGCAGTCTCCCCTCGAGATTGCCTTGCTGACGGCAATCCCGTATGGCGTTGCCTGCGTGGTGATGAACCGCAACGCGGCGCATGCGCAGCGCGTGGGTGAGCGGCGCCTGCATGCCGCCGTCCCGCTCTTTGTCGCGGCCGCCGCCATGTGGGCCAGCACGCTGTTTGCGCACAATACCGTCATGGCCATGGTGTTCCTGACCATCGGCATCTCCGGCCTGATGGCGACGCTGGCAATGTTCTGGGGCCTGCCGGGCCGCGTGCTGGCCGGTACGGCCGCCGCAGGCGGCATCGCCATGATCAACAGTGCCGCCAGCCTCGCTGGCTTGATCGGCCCCGTGCTCATGGGTGGCATCAAGCAGTCCACCGGCAGCATCTCGCTGGGGGTGCTGGCACTGGCCGCCATGATGCTGATTGCCGCGGTGCTGATCCTCGCCATTCCGCGCGAACTCATGTCCGACCGGCAGGTGTGAGATGGCGACGCAACGCATGACGCAGGCGGAACTGCTGGCTGCCGTCGATACGGCCATCGGCAAAGTCCGGCCGCCGGTTTCGGCGGAGGATATCGAGGCTGTCGTGGCGCTGGTACAGGGCATGGAGGGCATGGCGCAGGGGCTTGCCAATGCCTTGGCAAGCGGGCAGGCGCGGAGCAGGGTGGGGGGCGGCGATGGCGCTTGATTTGCAGTCCGTCACTGGCATCGCGGCGCAGCTCCGCGGCGGGAGTCATACCGCGCAAGACGTGGTTCGGGCCAGCCTTGCCAGGGCGGCGCAGGTGGCGTCGCTGAACTGTGTCTCCCGGCTGCTGGCGCGGGAGGCCATTGTCGGCGCAGGCGCCTGTGACACGGCCCGCCTCGCCGGCGAGGCCCCGCTTCCCCTGGCTGGCGTGCCTTTTGTCGTCAAGAACCTGCTGGACGTGGCAGGCCACGCGACGCTTGCCGGCGCCCATGCGCGGGCGAACGAGCCGCCCGCCACCCGCAGCGCCGCCGTGGTGCAGGCGTTGATGGCGGCCGGCGCGATCCCGGTGGCGCTGACTCAGATGGACGAGTATGCCTGCGGCGCTACTGGCGAGAACGTGATCGGCGGACCGGTGCGCAATCCGCTGGATCCGTCCAGGATCGCCGGCGGATCGTCGGCGGGCACCGCCGCGGCGATTGCAGCCGGGATCGCACCGATTGGCATCGGGTCCGATACCAACGGATCCATTCGCGCGCCGGCGTCGTTCTGCGGCATCTGGGGCCTGCGGCCGACCACGGGCCGCATTTCGGCGCAAGGGTGCTTTCCGTATGCCGAGAGCCTGGACGCGGTGGGTCCGATGGCCTCGGATGCAACCGGGCTGGCAATGGCGTACCGCGCGATGCTGGGGTCCGGAGCCGGACCCGGACCCGGCGAGCCGATGCGGCCTGCCGGCGTGTCGATGGCTGGCCTGCGCGTGGGGATTTTGCAAGCCGGCTTTGGCGATTTCGCGCAGGACGAGGCCCAGGATGCCGTGCTGCGCGTTGCCTCGGCGTTTGATGCTGTACGGAAGATCGATTTACCCGAAGCCGATCTTGCACGCGACGCCGCGTCGATCATTTCCGCGTTTGAAGTCGGGCGCAACCATGTTCAGCGCGGATTCGCCGAGCGCCATCCTGGCTATAGCGCCTTTGTGCGCCGGCGCATGCTGGCCGGCCTGTCCATCCCCGAGGGCTGGTACCAGTTGGCCATGGCCTACCAGGCCGTGTGGCGCCAAAAGCTGGAAGCACTGTTCGACGAGGTTGACCTGCTGCTGGCGTGCACCACGCCGTACGCCGCACCCCTGATCGGGGCGGAGCAGATCGTTGGTAGCAAGCGGGGCTACGTGCCGCGCGCAGATGCCGGCCACCTGACTCGCCCTGTCTCGCTGGCGGGGCTGCCCGTGGTCGCCGCGCCTTGCGCCGTGGCCGGCCTGCCCCTCGGCGTACAGCTAATCGCGCCGCCGTGGCAGGAAACTAGGTGCCTGGACGTGGCGTTGTTCCTGGAAGCGCAAGGGCTTTGCCGCAATGCGCGGGCCGGCTGCAGCCAGCTCGCCTAGCGCATGTCCGGCCAGCTAGCCCCGCCTGGCCGGGACATAGGCGCCGGTCTGGTGCAACTGGCCTTCGGCGAGTTCGAGCGCCTTGATCGCGCCCTTGCCCTTCTTGGCCAGCAACTGCTCGACCAGGGCTTCCGCCACCGCCACGCCGGCCGTGATGGAGGGAAAGAACGACGGGCTGTCGATGGAGAACAGCAGGGTGCAATCGGCATGCAAGGCAATCGGCGCCACGGTGCTGTCGGTCAGGGCCACCACGCGGCAGCCGGCCTCGCGCGCGGCATCGGCCACGCGGATGCTCTCCTGCGAGTAGGGCGCAAAGCTCACGACCACCACGGCATCCTTGGCCGTCAGGGCGCGCAGCTCCATCTCGAGCGTGCCCGCATCGCCACGGATCAGGTGCACCGTTGGGCGAAACAGCCGATACACGTAGTGCAGGGTGAACGCGATGGGGTAGCACGAGCGAAAGCCCGCTACATACACATTGGGCGCGGCGCTGAGCAGGTCAGCAGCCTGCGGCATCGACTCGGCATTGTTGGCCCCGGTCAGGTCCAGGTTGCGGTGCTGGGCGTCGAGCATTTCCGTGAGCATCCGGCTTGACCCGCTCTCGCGTACCAGCTTCTTGGCACGCTTGGCGTAGGGCTGCGGGCCGCCGCGGATCGACTCGACAAAGAGCTCGCGCAGGCCCTGCCAGCCCTCGAAGCCAAGGAACTGCGCCAGGCGCACCAGGGTGGCCGGCTGGACACCTGCATTCGCGGCAATCTTGCGCATGGACAGGATGGGAATCTCCTGCGGATGATCGAGCAGGTAGCGCGCCCCGCCCTGGAACTGCGTACTAAGCGTAGCGAAGTTCTCCCGGAGATGAACAAGTAGTTCATCCAGGCTCTGCGGCGGCATGGAGACTTCGGTAGGCATGGGTGGTGTCCTGATTGACGGATGTAACGATTGTTGCACAACTAGTCACCCGACGCACGGGGCGTGCCTCCGGCGTGGCTTGGTGCGGAATGAATCGAGTGAATCTCATTGGTTTGTAAAGAAACATATGTTGCATAAGCGGGCGCGCTTTCTTATACTTCACCGACGCCGGCAGCGCTTCTTTGGCCGGTCCCGCCTTGAAGGCGAAGTTCGCGGCCCCAATGCGCACAGGCGCACAGGCGCACAGGCGCACAGGCGCGGACCAGCTTTGCGGCCCTGGAGGGCGTGAGGTGGGCGGAGGTTGTCAAGCAAGCGGGAATCGAACCACGGTAAGCAGGGGAGAGAAGTCATGTCGGCATTACCCATGGAGGCCGCCAGCATTGCAGATTTGCTGTTTCGGCGCGCGACGCTGGTCGATGGCACGGGCGCGCCGCGGCGGATCGCGGATGTCGCCGTCGCCGGCGGCCGGGTCGTTGCCGTCGGCGACCTGGCCGGCATGCAGGCCAGGGCAGTGATCGACGCGGCGGGCCGCGTGCTGGCGCCGGGCTTCATCGATTCCCACACGCACGACGACGGGTACCTGCTGGTGCATCCGGAGATGGAACCCAAGGTTTCGCAGGGCATCACCACGGTGGTGACAGGCAACTGCGGCATCAGCGTGGCGCCGCTGGTCATCGGCGATCCGCCACAGCCACTGGACCTGTTGGGGCCGGCGGAACTGTTCCGGTTCGCCGAGTTCGCCGACTGGCTGAATGCCATGCGCGCCAAGCCGGCCAACGTGAACGTGGTGCCGTTGCTCGGCCACTCGACGCTGCGCGTCAAGGCCATGCCGGACGTGAGCCGCGAGGCCAATGCGCAGGAAGTGGCCGCCATGCGCGTGGAGGTGGAAAAAGCCATGCAGGCAGGCGCCTTCGGCGTATCCACTGGCACCTTCTATCCGCCGGCCGCTGCCGCCACGGAGCAGGAGATCATCCAGGTCTGCGAGCCGCTGCGGGCATTCGGGGGCATCTACTCCACCCACCTGCGTGACGAGACCGACGATATCGTGCCCTCGATCGAAGAGGCGCTCAGGATCGGTGGGGCGCTGGATTGCCGCATCGTCTTCTCGCATCACAAAGTAGCGGGCAAACGCAATCATGGCCGCTCCGTGGAGACCCTGGCCATCCTGGAGAAAGCCTCCAGGCTGCAGCCGCTATGCCTGGACTGCCATCCCTATCCCGCAACCTCGACCATGCTCCGGCTGGACCGCGTACGGCAATCCACACGCACCATGATCACCTGGTCCAAAGGCTACCCGGAAGCGGGTGGCCGGGATTTCCAGGAACTCATGCAGACACTGGGGCTGGACGAACATGGCCTGCTGGAACGGCTGAAGCCCGCCGCCGCCATCTACTTCATCATGGATGAGGCGGACGTCGAGCGCATCGCCAGCTTTCCCCTGACCATCTTTGGCTCGGACGGGCTCCCGTTCGACCCACGGCCCCACCCGCGCCAGTGGGGTACGTTCCCGCGCATCCTCGCGCGGATGGTGCGTGAGTCCGGGCTGATGACGCTTGAGCAAGCCGTTCACAAGATGTCCGGGCTTGCCGCCGAGCAATACGGACTCACGGACCGCGGGCTAGTCCGGGCCGGCCAGTTCGCCGACCTGGTCCTGTTCGACGCGCAACGCGTGCAGGACCGCGCCACCTTCGAGGATCCGATCCGCCTCAGCGAAGGCATCCACGGCGTCTGGGTCAATGGCCAGCGCGTGTGGGAGAACACACACGTTATCCCGGCATTTTCCGGCCAGGTTCTGACGCACCGCCCGCGTCCCTAATTCGACATTTCGTTTCCACACCAGACACCATGACCCACGTATTCCACCGCAATCCCCGCCAGACGCTTGCCGTGGCAGTTTCCGGCAAGGGCATCGAGCTCATCGACAGCAATGGCAAGCACTATATCGACGCTTCGGGCGGGGCCGCGGTGTCCTGCCTGGGCCACGGGCATCCCAGGGTGATCGAGGCGATCAAGCAGCAGGTCGACTCGCTCGCCTACGCGCATACGTCGTTCTTCACCACCGAAGTGTCGGAAGAACTGGCCCGCACCTTGGCGCAAGCGGCGCCCGGCGATCTGAACCACGTCTACTTTGTCTCGGGCGGCTCGGAGGCGGTCGAGGCCGCGTTGAAGCTGGCGCGGCAGTATTTCGTGGAGATCGGGCAAACGCAGCGCCGCCACTTCATCGCGCGCCGCCAGAGCTACCATGGCAACACGCTGGGGGCGCTGGCCATCGGCGGCAATGCATGGCGTCGCGAGCCGTTCCTGCCCCTGCTGGTGCCGGCGCACCATGTGGCGCCGTGCTACGCCTACCGCGACCAGGAAGCGGGCGAGACCGACCAGCAGTACGCGCAGCGCCTGGCCGACGAGCTCGAAGCCAAGATCCTCGAACTTGGCCCGCAGAGCGTCGCCGCGTTCGTGGCGGAGACGGTGGTGGGCGCGACCGCCGGCGCGGTGCCGCCGGTGGCGGACTATCTCAGGCGTATTCGCGCTGTCTGCGACAAGTACGGCGTGCTGCTGATCCTCGACGAAATCATGTCCGGCATGGGCCGCACCGGCTACCTGTTCGCGTGCGAGGAGGATGGCGTGGTGCCCGATATCGTGACCATCGCCAAGGGCCTGGCCGCGGGCTATCAACCGATCGGCGCAATGATATCGAGCAGCTGCATCTATGACGCGGTGGTGGGCGGCAGCGGCTTCTTCCAGCATGGGCACACGTATATCGGCCATGCCACGGCTTGCGCGGCGGCACTGGCCGTGCAGCGCACCATCTCCGGGGACCATCTGCTGGAGAACGTGCTGGCGCGCGGCGAGCAGCTCCGCGCGCGGCTGCGCGAAACGCTGGGCGACCACCCCAACGTTGGCGACATCCGCGGCCGCGGCCTCTTTGTCGGCGTGGAGTTCGTGGCCGACCGCGAGACCAAGGCGACGCTGGACCCCGCCCTGAAGATGCATGCCCGGCTCAAGTCCACCGCCATGCACAACGGGCTGCTGATCTATCCGATGGGCGGCACCGTGGATGGCGTGCGGGGCGACCACGTGCTCTTTGCGCCGCCGTTCATCTGCACGGCGCAGGATATCGACCGCATCGTCGAGCGCTTTGCCGCGTCGGTGCAGACCGTGATGCCGGCGACCCGCGGCGCGCTCGCCTGAGCCGGGACGCCAGGCGCAGGACGGGGGGGCGGCACGGCGCAACAGGCGGTCGTATTTCGTATTGCCCGTATTATTTGCCGCCGACCGAATACGGCGGCATCTGGTAGCTCCACGTTTCGCTCAGCGTCTTGTCGCCGGACACCAGCGCCGCGCGCATTTCCACCACGTGCTTCGGATCCTTGACCTTGATCCGCAGGTTCAGCCGCCAGCCCTTGATGACGGGATTGGGTTCCACCACCCTGTCGATGATCTCGGCGTTGCTGCTCACGCTGACCTGCGCGCCCACCTGCGTGCCCGGGGGAAGGCTCGCCAGCACGGGGCCTTCGAAGTCAACCACGATGCCTGTGCTGCCATCCAGGTGGCGGATCAGGTTGGCCTGCGTGATTTCTCCTGCGGAGCGCAGCGTCTGCCTGACCGAGGCCAGGTTCTTGTCCATCAGGGCGCGCTCGTCAAGGGTCCAGTGCATCGTGTAGTCCGCCTTCAGGGGCTGGCCCTTGGGCGGCAACTGGTCCGGCGTCCAGAAGGCGACGATGTTGTCGTTGGTCTCGTCAGGCGTGGGGATTTCCACCAGCTCGACCTTGCCCTTGCCCCAGTCGCCCTGGGGCTCGATCCAGGCGCTTGGCCGCAGGTCATAACGGTCCTTCAGGTCTTCATACGAGGAAAACTCGCGGCCCCGCTGGAGCAGGCCGAAGCCCCTGGGGTTGGTGACCTGGAAGGTGCTGATGGCGAGGTTGCGCGGATTGTTCAGCGGGCGCCACAGCCATTCGCCGCTGCCGGTATGGATGGCAAGGCCGTTGGAGTCGTGCAGGGCCGGGCGGAAGTTGTACTGGTCGCGCTGCTGGTTCGGCCCGAACAGGAACATGCTGGTCAGTGGCGCCACGCCGAGCTTGGCGACGGGGCCGCGCAGGAAAATGCGCGCCTGCACCTTGAGGACCGCGTCCTCGCCGGGATAGAGATCGAAGCGGTAGGCGCCGGTGGCACGCTGGGAATCAAGCAGCGCATAGAACACCAGGTGCTTGTCCTGTGGATCCGGCCGCTCGATCCAGAACTCGCGGAAGGCCGGAAACTCCTCTGCGACGGGCAGCCCGGTATCGATGGCCAGGCCGCGGCTGGACAGGCCATAGACCTGGTTCTTGCCGATGACCCTGAAGTAGCTGGCGCCCAGCACGCTCATGATCTCGTCGAGCTTGTCGGCCCGGTTGATCGGGTAGAGCACCCGGAAGCCGGCATAGCCGAGCTTGCCGGTCGCGGACTTGTCCAGCTTCAGGTCGCCGAAGTCGAAGCGCGCGGGATCGTACCTGATCTCATGGACCGCGCCGCCCACGATCTCGTTGATGCGTACCGGGCTGCCGAACTGCATGCCCTGGTGGTAGAAGCCCAGGCGGAACGGCGTGCCTTGGTCCTTCCACTCCAGGTTGTCGCGCCGGGGCTGGATCTTGATGTAGTCGGCAAACTGCATTTGGCTGAACACCGGGGGCAGGTTGCTGACCGGTGCGGCATAGGGCTTGTCGGCCAGGGTCTTGGCGCGGGGCACCACGTCGTCCAGGGAGAACGCGCTGGCCTGGCTGCCCGCCAGCAACGCCCCGGCGGCCAGCAGCGTTGGCAAGGCGATTTGCATCTTGTTACGAAACGACGCGGCGATGACGGCAAGAACCACGAATCTCTCCAGAAAAACAGGTTAAGCAAGGCTGCCGCGTCACATGCGGCGGCAGCAGATAGTGTAGTGGCGGTAAACTGCGCTCGCAGTGCAGAAAGATAAACGATAGCGTATTTCGCTTCGCGTGCCTGTCAGGCAGGAAACGCGCACCACCTGCGGGGCAGCTACCTTGTCGCGCCACCTGGATAACACTCAGATGAGAATGCTCTCTTTGCTGGCCCTGTCGGCCAGCCTGGTTTGTTCCCCGGTTCTTGCCGGTACCGCGCCGGCTGCCGCCGGCGACAAGAATGCCTTCGTCGCCGATCTCATAGGACGGATGACGCTGGAGGAGAAGATCGGGCAATTGCGCCTGATCAGCATCGGCGAGGACATGCCCCAGCCCCAATTGCTCAAGGAGATCGCGGCGGGCCGGGTAGGCGGCACGTTCAACTCGGTGACGCGCAAGGACAACCGGCCGATGCAGCAGGCGGCGGTGGAGCGCAGCCGCCTGAAGATCCCCATCTTCTTCGCCTACGACGTGGTGCACGGGCAACGCACCATCTTCCCGATCAGCCTGGGCCTGGCATCGAGCTGGGACATGGAAACCGTGGCGCAGAGCGCGCGCGTCTCGGCCATCGAAGCCAGCGCGGATGGCCTCGACATGACCTTCGCGCCGATGGTCGACATCTCGCGCGATCCGCGCTGGGGGCGCACGTCGGAAGGGTTTGGCGAGGATCCGTACCTGGTCTCGCTGTGCGCGCAGGCCAGCGTCAGGGGCTTTCAGGGAACCTCCCTGGCCAACGCAGATAGCGTGATGGCGGTGGTCAAGCACTTCGCGCTGTACGGCGCGGTGGAAGGCGGGCGCGACTACAACACGGTCGACATGAGCCCGCTGCGCATGTACCAGGACTACCTGCCGCCGTACCGCGCCGGCATCGATGCCGGCGCCGGCGGCGTCATGATTGCGCTGAACTCGATCAACGGCGTGCCGGCCACATCCAACACATGGCTGTTGCGGGACCTGCTGCGCAAGAGCTGGGGCTTCAAGGGCATCACGGTGAGCGACCACGGGGCCATCGACGAGCTGACCAAGCATGGCGTGGCCAAGGATGCGCGCGAGTCCGCCAAGCTCGCCATCCTGGCCGGCGTCGACATGAGCATGCACGACTCCGCCTACCGGGACCACCTGCCCGAACTGGTGAAATCCGGCGAAGTGCCCATGCGCGTCATTGACGACGCGGTGCGCGAGATACTGGGCGCCAAGTACGACCTGGGACTGTTCCAGGAACCCTTCAAGCGCATCGGCGCCGCGGAGCAGGACCCGGCCGACGTCGACGCGCCGAGCCGCCTGCATCGGGAGGCCGCACGCGCCGCCGCGCGCAAGTCGCTGGTGCTGCTCGAGAACCGCGAGCGCACGCTGCCGCTGAAGAAGGCCGGCACGGTCGCGCTCGTCGGGCCGCTGGCCGATGCGCCCATCGACACCATGGGGAGCTGGTCGGCTGCCGGCAAATCCGCGCAGACGGTGACGCTGCTCCAAGGCGTGCGCGACGCGCTCGGCGGCAATGGCCGCGTGGTCTATGCCCGCGGCGCGAACGTGACCGACGACGCTGGCGTGGTCGGGTACCTGAACTTCATGAACTGGGACAAACCCGAGATTGTCCAGGATAAGCGTGCCCCGGGGGACATGATTGCCGAAGCCGTGGCGGCAGCGCGCGGCGCCGACGTGATCGTGGTGGCCGTGGGCGAGTCGCGCGGCATGTCGCATGAAGCCTCGAGTCGTACCACCTTGTCGCTGCCGGGCAGCCAGGAGACGCTGCTCAAGGCGCTCAAGACCACCGGCAAGCCGATGGTGGTGGTGTTGATGAACGGCCGCCCGCTCACCATCAACTGGGTGAAGGACAACGCCGACGCCGTGCTCGAGACCTGGTACGCCGGCACCGAAGGCGGCCATGCCATTGCCGACGTGCTGTTCGGGGACTACAACCCTTCGGGCAAGCTGCCCGTTTCCTTCCCGCGCTCGCTCGGGCAGATCCCCACCTACTACAACCAGCTGCGTATCGGGCGCCCGTTCGTGCCGGGCCAGCCGCCAAACTACACCTCGCAATACTTCGAGGAAACGTCCGGTCCGCTGTACCCGTTCGGCTACGGACTGAGCTATACGGACTTCAGCGTATCCGGCATCACGCTGTCGAGCCCCACCATGCCGCGCGGTGGCCGCATCGAGGCGAGCGTGACGGTGAAGAACACCGGGCAGCGCGATGGCGAAACCGTGGTCCAGCTCTATATCCAGGACGTTGCCGCTTCCGTGGTGCGGCCGGTGAAGGAACTGAAGGACTTCCACAAGCTCATGCTCAAGGCAGGCGAGGAGCGCGTGGTGCGTTTTGCCCTCGATGAGGACAAGCTGAAGTTCTTCAATGCCAAACTTGACTATGTCGCCGAGCCGGGGGAGTTCAAGGTCCAGATCGGGTTGGATTCGCAAGCTGTGCGTGAGCAGGGCTTTGTGCTGCAGTAGGGGAGAGGTGAGGGCTTGGGAAAGTGCGTTGATTGCGCGCGCGGTCTCAGCCCGCTGGCCTGAATAGGGGTTTATGCCAGCTTTTCGCCGGCGCCGCGTTGCGGTCTACTGAAAGCGAGTTGAGACGTGGCTGGCGTGTGGAACAGATACTGCCGTGCTTTCCACAAATGATCAGCCGTGGATTCCTACTTCAGGAGACAACACCATGGTGACCAAGCAGGACGATGCATTCGTTTTGAAAAACCTTCTCGCGCTGGCGGCAGTGGAAGCGCTAGGCGGCGCGATTGCGCTAGGGTTCGCCTTCAACCTCCTGACCTGACTGGAATATCGCCAGGGACCGTCCATCATTAAATAAGCATTAAATAAGCACTAAATAAGCACTAAATAAGCACTAAAGCTCCCCGGCACTGGCCTGGTTCTGGCCAGCACGCCGGGGAACTCGCCTTGACCCTACCTTGAGGGCCAGCGCCGTCAGCTCAGTTCAGGCTTCCCGGATTTTGTGCCGCAGCGCGCTGTTTGGACTTGGCCGCCCAGTACGCGCCAATCTGCTTCTGCGTGATCTCGCCCTTCTTCTTGGCGTCGATCGCGTCGAAATTCTTGTAGACCTCGGGCATGCCCGCCTCCGCTTCCTCTTTCGTCAGCTTGCCGTCGTGATTAGTGTCGGCAGCAGCGAACTTTTCCGCGAATTTTGCCTTGGCTTCCTTTGCATTCATCGGCTGCTGTTGCGCGCCGACGCTGCCGGCGGCGAAAAAGGCGAGCAGCGCCAGGCTGGCTGTTGATACTAGCCGTGGAATCATTAGCGTCTCCTTGAACACTTCGATGGTGGGGCCTGCCGGTCTGGCGGATGTCCGCGATCGGCGGGCTTTTGCAGGAATCGGGGAGCAATCGATTCCCCCAGATCCTTGGCTATGATCATCGTTGGCTTTCCGGTGTTCGGGTATTTAGATATTTCCGGATCTGATATTAGAATTTTCCCAATCCAGGGGGCGAGCCGGGTAATCCCTAGCACCACTTAAAACACGCCGGGAATGACGCGATATCGCACATTGGCCTGATACGCGCGATAGGCGGGATCCTGGCCCAGGAGTTGTTCTTCCCTGAACATCCGGCCCGTTTGCAAGGCATAAAGGCCGCCGTAGAGCAGTGCATTGCGCCAGCCAAAGTTGGCCAGCAGGAAGCCAAGGTCCGTCACCAGATAGCTGAGATAAATGGGGTGGCGCACGAGCCGGTACGCGCCGCGCGACACCACGCCGCGATTGGCGGGCAGGATGCCGAAGGAGCCGCGCAGCGATAGCTTGGCGAATAGCTGGAACAGGATGCCGGTGATTTCCAGCGTTGCGCCGACTGTCTCGGGGACAAGGCGAACGCCGGGGTCGAGTTCGATCCCGAGATAGTAGAAGCTGCCGCCAATCGACATCACAAAGCTCAAGGGGCGCATGTCGCGCCTTTCGGGGATCCGCGAGAACAGCGACAAACCTACGGTCAGCACCGTGGCAACCACGAGCAGCAGCAAGGTGATGCGCTCGGGCGCCAGGCGCCACTGCGCGTAAGCGCTATAGGCGAACAGGCTCAGCAACAGGACGACGCCCAGGCGCGCGGACACCTCCATCACCATCTCACGCACTTGTGGCCGGATGAATCTGATAGAGAATCCACCGCCGTTGCGCGCATTGACCCGATTGGCGCTACGCGACTTTGCGTCGCTATCGTTATGCATTCCCTGAGACCTCTCTGTTTTTATAAGGCAAGCCTGCATGACCCGCGCGGGACATCGTCATGCCGCGTCGGATGGATTCAGCGTGCCAATCATGAGCAGAGATTACGCCGGGATGCGGGTGCAACCCATATCCCCCTAACGAGGGGACAACCTTGCGCCTCGCGTGTCAGGCAGCCGCGGGGCGCGCGGGAGGGGGGCGACATCGTGCAAGCCGGTGGCGGCCGGGATGTGCGCCTGCCTACACCTTGCTGCCCGACGCCGCCTCGCTGATGTACTCGGCGAGCCGGCTTGCCACCGGCTGACGGCTATGGCGTGGCCGCTCCACCAGGCCGATCTCGCGGTGAAAGGTATCGTCGCCAAGCGGCAGGGCAGTCACGCCGTGGGGCCAAGGGCCTTGCGCCGCCGTTTGCGGAATCAGCGCCACGCCAAGGCCGCGCGCCACCAGTTGCACGATGCCCTGCAGCTCGTCCAGCTCGATGGCGTCCTGTACCGCCAGCCGTGACTGTCGCAAGAACTGGTCGACCAGCCGGCCACCGAACGAGCTGCGGTCATAGCGGATAAAGGGCGCGGATTCCAGCGCGTCGCTCCAGGCCTGGCCTGCCATGGCGGCCGGCGCCAGCAGCACGAACGGCTCCATCACCAGCGTGCGCCACTCCAGCTCCGACGGCAGCGCAAAGGGAGGCCGGATCATCACCGCGATATCGATCTCGCCCGCATCCACCTGGCCAAGCAGGTTCAGGGACACGCCCGGCACAACGCGGATCCTGCAGCCGGGCAGCTCGGCGCGGAAGGCGGCCATCGCGTCGATCAGGAACGACACCTGGGCCGAGGCGATCGAGCCCACCCGCACCATGCCGCTGCGCTCCGTGGCGCCGCCGTGCTCGCCGATGCGCGCGTAGAGCGCCATCAGTTCCTCCGCCAGCGCCAGGGTTTCCCGGCCGGCGGCGTTCAGCCGCGCCGAGCGGCCCGTGCGGTCGAACAGGGAGAAGCCAAGCTCTTGCTCGAGGCGGTGGATCTGCGCGCTGACAGCCGACTGGGTCAGCCCGATGCGCGCGCCCGCGCTGGCAAAGGTGCCGTGCCGGGCTACGGCGATAAAGGTCTTGAATTCGCGCAGCATGATCGTTTCATCAATTTTCGTGTAGCTAAGGTCAAAAATATATCGCTTTTTTTAATTGGTTGCCATGCCTAGACTTTCCCTCATTGGTTCACCGGCCGGCGTTGCCGGCGGCGGGCCAAGACCCGACCCACACAACACTTCGAACACTTCGATCCCCAAGCACCATGAGCGAAATCACTCCCGTCCTCGCCCCGTTCCACCTTGCCTTCCCCGTCCACAGCATCGCCGCCGCGCGCGAATTCTACGGCGACCTGCTGGGCTGCCCCGAAGGGCGCAGCGCGCCGGACTGGGTGGATTTCAACTTCTACGGCCACCAGATCGTGGCCCACCTGGCGCCGGAAGAAGCAGGCCACCGCCACACCAGCGCCGTGGATGGCGATGCCGTGCCGGTGCGCCACTTTGGCGTGGTGCTGCCGATGGATCAGTGGCATGTCGCTGCCGACAAGCTCAAGGCCGCCAACCTGTCGTTCATCATCGAGCCGCATATCCGCTTCAAGGGCGAGGTAGGCGAGCAGGCCACGATGTTCTTCCTCGATCCGTCGGGCAATGCGCTGGAGCTCAAGGCCTTTGCCAATATCGCTTCGCTGTTCGCCAAGTAACACGAACGTCGGATCCACATCGGATCCACATCGGATCCACGTCAGACCAGAGTGAGACCGGCCACAAGGCCGGCCGCCGCACGCGGGGGCAGGGCTTACCCGCCCCGCGTGCATCGCCCCCACGCAGTAGCTGCAAGAGTTAGTCGATATGCGAAGAATCCTGGTTGCCAACCGTGGCGAGATTGCCTGCCGCATCATCCGCGCCGCGCAGGCGCTCGGCATGGAAACCATCGCCGTGCATTCCGCCGCCGATGCCGGCGCGTTGCACTGCGAGATGGCCGATATTGCCGTCGCGGTAGGGCCCGCGCCGGCGGCGCAGAGCTACCTGAATGTGGAGGCGGTGCTCGCCGCGGGCACGGCGCATGGCGCCGATGGCGTGCACCCAGGCTATGGCTTCCTCTCCGAGAACACCGCGTTTGCCCGTGCGGCGCAAGCGCAAGGCATGCAGTGGATCGGCCCGTGCGTCGAGTCGATCGAGAACATGGGCGACAAGAACCGCGCCCGCGATATTGCCGCCGCGTGCGGCGTGCCGGTGCTGCCCGGCAGTATCCGCTTCCTGCCCGAAGACCTGTCGCGCCTGCACGCCGAGGCCCGGCGCGTTGGCTATCCCGTGCTGGTCAAAGCCGCCGGCGGCGGTGGCGGCATCGGCATGAAACGCGTCGACGGGCCAGACACGCTGGCGGCCACGGTGGCGTCCACCCAGGCGCTGGCCCTGAAGGCCTTTGGCGACGCCAGCATCTACCTGGAGCGCTACGTGCCGCGCGCCCGGCATATCGAGGTGCAGGTGTTTGGCTTCGGTGACGGCACGGCGGTGCACCTGTTCGAGCGCGAATGCTCGGTGCAGCGCCGCTTCCAGAAGATCATTGAAGAAAGCCCGGCGCCCAATGTGCCGGCCGCCGTGCTGGCCAGCATGAGCGCGGCTGCGGTGGCGCTGGCCGCGCACCAGCGCTACAGCGGCGCGGGCACGGTCGAGTTCATTCTCGACGCGGACAGCGGCGAGTACTTCTTCCTGGAGATGAACACGCGCATCCAGGTGGAGCATGGCGTGACCGAGGCCATCACCGGCTGGGACCTGGTGCAGGCGCAGATCCGGCTCGCCGCCGGCACGCTCGCACCCAGCGCGCAGCATGATATCCGGCGGGCAGGCGCGGCCATCGAGTGCCGGCTTTATGCCGAGAACCCGGCGCGCCATTTCATGCCATCGCCGGGCAAGCTGGCGCGCTTTTGCCTTCCGGCGGGCATGGCCGGGCTGCGCGTGGACACCGGCGTGCGCCAGGGCGATGCGATCACGCCGTTCTACGATCCGATGATCGCCAAGCTGATTGCCTATGGCACCGACCGCGAAGCCGCCATCGCCACCATGCAGGCGGCGCTCGGTGCAACCGTGATCGAAGGCATCCGGCACAACGCCGTGTTCCTTGGCCGCGTGCTGGACCATGCGGACTTCCGGGCCGGCCGCGTCGATACCGGTTTTGTGGAGCGCGAGCTGGCGGTGCTGGTGGGCGAGTCGGCCGCGCCGGTGGCAGTGCCCGCGCCATCCGCCGTGGCGGTGCGGGCATGATCGCGCAGGACACGCAACACGCCGCGCCGGACGCGCAAGCGTCCTGGCGGATCGCGCCGTCCGGCGATCGCTGCCTGATTGTCGAGTTCGGCACGGTGGCGGAAATCGCCATCAATCGCCAAGCCTGCGCGGCAGCGGTGCGGATCGCCGCCGCGGCCTTGCCCGGCGTGACCGACATCGTGCCCGCCCTGACCACCGTGGGCGTGCACTACCAGCCGATTGCCGTGGCCCGCGCGATGGGTACCAGCGCCCCGTTCGAGGCGCTTTCGGCCATGATCGGCGAACTCCTGTGCGAAGGGCTTTCGTCAAACGCGGGCGCGCCGCTGGTGATCGATATTCCCGTCTGCTATGGGGGCGAGCACGGTCCCGACCTGGACGATGTGGCAGCCACCTGTGGCCTGTCGCCCGAGCAGGTCATCGCGCTGCATAGTGCCGAGCCGGTCGATGTGCTGATGCTGGGCTTCGCACCGGGGCATCCCTATGTGGGCCGCTTCGACGCGCGCCTTTCGCCGCCGCGCCGCAGCACGCCACGTACCGCGGTGGCGGCGGGCTCGATTGGCCTGGCCAATCGGCAGACCGTGATCTATCCCATGACCTTGCCGGGTGGCTGGAACCTGATCGGGCGCACGCCCGTGGCGCTGTTTGACCCGCATCGCGCGTTGCCGTGCCTGCTGGCCGCCGGCGATCGTGTGCGCTTCGTGCCGATCTCTTCCGACGTATTTGAATCCATGCTGGCGGGCGGAGGCGTGCAACCATGAGCATCGAAGTCATCAAGCCCGGTGCGTTGAGCACCTTCCAGGATCTCGGCCGCAACGGCTACCAGCAACTCGGCGTGCCGGCCAATGGCGCCATGGACGAGCGCGCCCACCGGCTGGCGAACGCGCTGGCCGGCAACGCCGCGGCGCAAGCCACGCTGGAGATCACGCTGATGGGCCCCACGCTGCGGTTCCATGTGCCGGCCGTGATTGCCGTGTGCGGCGCGGATCTGGATGCCATGCTCGACGGCACGCCCGTCCCGATGAACCGTGCGGTGCCCGTCGCCGCAGGCGCGGTGCTTGCCTTCGGCAAGCGCCGCAGCGGCCTGCGCGCTTACCTTGCGGCGCAGGGCGGCTTTGCGCTGACGCCGGTGATGGGCAGTTGCAGCACCTTTGTGCGCGGCGGCTATGGCGGCGCGGCCGGCAAGCCGTTGCGCAAGGGCGACCGCATTGCCTTGCGTGGCGGCGTGCCCGCACCGGTCCGCGATGCCGGTTTCCCGGCGTTTCCGGCGCTTCCGGCGTTTCCGGCCGATGTCCTCACCGCGCCCGATCAGCCTGTACGCATCGTCGCCGGGCGCGAATGGGCGCGCTTCTCCGACGCCGCCAGGCATGCGCTTGTCAGCGAGCCGTTTCGCATTGGCGCGCAATCGGACCGCATGGGTTATCGCCTGGAAGGCTTGCCGCTCGCGCTGGCTGCGCCTGCCGAGATGCTGTCCGAGGCCGTGGCCTTCGGCACGATCCAGGTGCCGCCCGACGGCCAGCCCATCGTGCTGATGGCGGACCGCCAGACCACTGGCGGCTATCCCAAGATTGCCCATGTGTGCGCGGTGGACCTGCCGCGCCTGGCGCAAAAGATGCCGGGCGAGACGGTGCGCTTTGCCTTGATCGATCTGCCGGAAGCCCAACGCCTTGCCATGCTGCAAGACGCAGTATTCGACGCCATGGATACGCAAACGGCAGGGGAGCACGCGCATGGATGAGATCGATTTCAACAGCGATATGGGCGAGAGCTTCGGCATCTACCGCCTTGGCGACGATGCGGCCGTGCTGCCGCATGTCACCTCCGCCAACATCGCCTGCGGTTTTCACGCAGGCGATGCGCAGACCATGGCAGCTACCGTGTGCGCCGCCAGTGCGCTCGGCGTCTCGCTCGGCGCGCATCCGGGCTTTCCGGATCTGCAGGGTTTTGGAAGGCGCGCCATGCAGCTCGGCCGCGAGGAGGTCTACAACATCACGGTCTACCAGGTTGGCGCCCTGCAGGCGTTTGCCGCCGCGGCCGGCAGCCGGCTCGCGCATGTGAAGCCGCACGGTGCGCTGTACAACCAGGCCGCGCGCGATGGCGTCATGGCGCGCGCGCTGTGCGAGGCGGTGCGCGATGTGGATCCGTCGCTGGTGTTCTACGGCCTGGCCGGCTCCGCGCTGGTCACGGCCGCGCGCGAGGCCGGACTCGCGGTGGCGCAGGAAGTCTTTGCCGACCGCACGTATCAGGACGATGGCTCGCTGACCCCGCGCAGCCATCCCGCCGCCATGATCACCGACGTGGAGGCGTCCATCGCGCAGGTATTGCGCATGGTGCGCGACGGTGTGGTGCGCTCGCTGGGTGGCGTGGACGTGCCGGTCCGGGCGGACACGCTCTGCATCCACGGCGACCAGCCGGGTGCGGCCGGGTTTGCCCGCCGCATCCGCGCCGCGCTGGAGGCGGAAGGTATCACGGTGCGTGCACCGCAATCACGATAGCAACGGACAAACAGAATATGCCCCACACAAAATCCCCCATATCCATCGTGGCAGACACCGCCGGCACCCTCTGGAAACTCGTGGCGCAGCCTGGCGAGATGCAGGTAAAGGATGCCACGCTGCTGATTATCGAATCCATGAAAATGGAAATACCGCTTGAGGCCGGATCGGCTGGTTATATTGAATCGTATTGCGTGGCCGAGGGTGAGATGGTGGAAGAAGGGCAGGTATTGGGCAGTTTTATTCCCGCTGCTTGAAATCGCGCTATTGATAAAGCTGTAAATCCGCCGCTGACATTGATTTTGTGGCGTCGGCCCGGCCGCACGGCCTGGCTGTTTTCTCAATGATCCCGTGGGTTGGGAGATTAATCACCAGCTGGCTGTGAACGATACCGGTTTCGGTGCGTTCCATGCCCCAGGCGGGACGAAAGGTTCATTGTTGTGGTGCGGCGGGGCGCATTGAATCCCCGAGTCAGATGGC
Organism: Cupriavidus sp. GW822-FHT03E04; assembly: GCF_058801495.1. Lineage (NCBI taxonomy): Bacteria > Pseudomonadati > Pseudomonadota > Betaproteobacteria > Burkholderiales > Burkholderiaceae > Cupriavidus > Cupriavidus sp. GW822-FHT03E04. The sequence goes on along the minus strand of NZ_JBXANI010000028.1, from coordinate 41,542 downwards.
TTTTTTTAGTCAGGAATCGTAACGCCCGGAATTCCGTGTTTTTAACGAAATAGCCGCTGGCATGCTTGTTGCAAAGTATCCGGTGTAATCGATGAAGCATGAATCCCGGCGGCATTTAAAGGCCCGCGATTCCCGGCAGGTGGTTAGCTCTCCGGAAATAAAAACAAGACGCGAGCCCGCCCTGTGCGCCAGGAAGTTTCAGGCACAGGACGGCCATCGCGGCAGGTATTCGTGCTTCAGCGCTGGTTCATCCAGGCGTTTCACCACGCCTGGACTGGATTTTCTACCCCGTTGCATCCTGGAAACTGACAATATGTCCAACGCCCCCACCTCATCCCTGCCGATGCCCGACGTGGCGCCGGCATCCACCCCTGCCACGGCGCCGGCAACCGGCAATGCCGTCGCCCGCAAAGCCGCCATGGCCGCCGCCGCCGGTACCGCCATCGAGTATTACGAGTTCGGCGTGTACGGCTATATGGCCTCTACCATCGGCCCGCTGTTCTTCCCTAGCGACAGCGCCACGGCTTCGCTGCTGGCCATCCTGGCCGTGTTCGGCAGCGCCTTCCTGATGCGCCCGATCGGCGGCATCGTGCTTGGGCGCCTGGGCGACCGCGTTGGCCGCCGTGCCGTGCTACTGGTCACCGTGATCGGCATGGGCATCGCCACCGGCATCATCGGCCTGCTGCCGGTGGCTGCCAGCGCGGGCATCGTCGCGCCGCTGCTGCTGCTGGCGATTCGCCTGGCGCAGGGCTTCTTCGCCGGCGGCGAAGTCACCGGCGCGGCCGCCTATGTGGCCGAGTCCGCGCCCAAGGGCAAGCGCGGCTTCTATGGTGCCTTCACGCCGGTGGGCGTGGCCGTGGGCGGCGCGCTGGCTGCGACCGTGTGCGGCATCACCACCGGCTTGCTGGAGCCTGCGCAGATGCAGGCGTGGGGCTGGCGCATTCCGTTCCTGATGGCGATCCCGATGGTGGTGATCTCGTCGATGGTGCGCAAGCGCGTGGAAGAGTCCGTGGCCTTCAAGCAGTTCCAGGAACACAGCGAGCCGCCCAAGGCGCCGCTCAAGGAAGTCTTCACCGAGCACATGCCCGCCGTGGTCAAGGTGGTGCTGCTGTCCTTCGGCCAGAACGTGGGCTACTGGGTGGGGCTGGTGTTCATGAACATCTACATGACCACCTATCTCAAGTACGACAAGGCAACGGTGTACTGGATCATGGCGTTCGTCAGCCTGACCATGGCCATGCTGATGCCGCTGTGGGGCGGGCTGTCCGACCGGCTCGGCCGGCGCAAGGTGCTTGCCATCGGCTTTTGCGCCTATATGGTGCTGGTATTGCCGATGATGATGCTGATGGACAACCACAGCATCGGCCTGGCCTTTCTCGCCATGATGGTGGTGGCGCTGCCCATGCCCATCGTGCAGTCCGTCGGCTACCCGACCTATGCCGAGCAGTTCCCGACCCGCGTGCGCTACACCGGCATGGCGTTCAGCTTCAACATCGGCGCCATCCTCGGCGGCGGGCTCACGCCGTATGTGGCCACCGCGCTGATCGGCAGCACCAGCAACCTGCTCAGCCCGGCCTACCTGCTCATGGGGGGCGCGGCAGTCAGCCTGCTGGCCCTGCTGGGCGTGAAGGAAACCGCCCGCCAGGCCCTCGACTGATGACGGAGCGCAACCGGAGCATGGAGATGGAAAGAAGCATCCACGCCGCGGCCGGGCTTGCCCCCGGCTGGGCCGCCACGCCGGCTGGCGCCCGTGCCGGCATCCGCAGCGGCCGGTACAACGGCAATACCAGCGGCATGGCGCCCGGCCATGGGCAGGGCAACCTGATGATCCTGCCCAAGGCCTGGGCCGGGGATTTCCTCGGGTACTGCCGGGCCAACCCGGTGCCATGCCCGCTGATCGGCATGACCGAAGCGGGCAGCCCGGCGGTGCCGATGCTCGGCGGCGATATCGACCTGCGCACCGACGTGCCGCGCTACCGCGTGTGGCGCCATGGCGAACTGGTGGAGGAGCGCGACGATATCAGCACGCTCTGGCAGGACGATTTCGTGGGCTTTGTGCTGGGCTGCTCGCTGTCGTTCGAGGACGCGCTGGAACGCGCTGGCTTGCGCGTGCGGCACGTGGACGAAGGCAAGATCGTGCCGATGTACCGCACCAGCATCCAGACCACGCGCGTCGGCGCCTTCCATGGGCCGATGGTGGTGTCGATGCGGCCTTACACGCCGGAAGAGGCGGCCATCGCCTCGGCCGTGTGCGCCCGCTTGCCGGGGGCGCACGGGGCGCCGGTTCATATGGGCGACCCCGCCGCGATCGGCATCGCGGACATCGGCCGCCCGGACGAAGGCGAGCCGACCGCGATCCTGGCCGGGGAGATTCCGGTGTTCTGGGGGTGTGGGGTGACGCCGCAGGCGGCGGCCATGATGGCGCGTCCGCCGCTGTGCATCACCCATGCGCCGGGGCACATGCTGGTGTGCGACGTGCCTGCCGATGGGTTGAGGTTACTCTGAGCGCAGGGAGATGAGGTGTCACGAAGGATGGCACTGGAGCTAGCGGGAACCGCACGCAAATGCGTGCGCTAAGCTCGGGCGGTATCGTTGCGGCGGATCACCGCCCCGGCGCGGGCGCCGGTGCTCTCGCCGCTGCTCCACGCGATGGCGCCATTGACGATCACCGTCTCGATGCCCCTCGCGGGCGCGACAGGGTGCGCGAAAGTCGCCATATCGGCCACGCTGGCGGCATCGAAGATGGTGATGTCCGCGAAATTCCCGGGTGACAGTATCCCGCGCCCCGGTAGCCTGAAGTAGCGGGCCGTCAAGCCCGTCATCTTGTGCACGGCCTGCTCGAGCGGGAAAAGGCCGAGGTCCCGGCAGTAGTGCCCCAGCACGCGCGCAAACGTGCCCCAGAGACGCGGATGCGGCGCGGCGTCGTGGGGCAACCCGTCGGAGCCTATCATGGTTTCGGGATAGGCGAGGATGCGCTGCACGTCCTGCTCGTCCATCAGGAAGTAGATCGCGCCTGCCGGCTGCAACGCGTCGACGGCGTCCTCGGGCGAGAGGCCCATCGTCGCCGCAATGACGTCGAGGTCCTGTCCGGCGAACTCGGGATGCGGTACCGAGCGCGTTACGATGACGCGGCTCGACACCGCGAGCCGGTCCTTTCGCAAAATTGTGGAACCAGCGTTATATGGATAGCAGTCGAGTCCGATCGGCTGACGCTGCGCCGCGTTAGCAATGTGCCTCAGCGTGTCGACCGAGCGTCCGTGGTTCTTTGGGCCGATCAGCTTGTGATGCGAGACCACGACTGGCGCGCCGCCCGCCGCGCCGACCTCGAACGCTTCGTCAAGCGCCTCGTGGATCCGATCGCCCTCATCGCGGATATGGCTGGCGTAGACACCGCCGTAGCCGCGCATGACCGCCGCCACGGCGGCCATTTCGCCAGTCGTGGCGGACATCGCGGCAGGATAGGCGGCCCCGGTCGAGAGCCCGATGGCACCGCTCTCCATGGCGCCGCGCAGCAATGCCTGCATCGCCGCGATCTCTGCGTCCGTCGCCGCCCGGTCCAGCCGGTCCATCACCGCGGCCCGCAGCGTCGTATGGCCGACCAGGCAGGCCGCGTTGACGGCAGCGGGATGCTGCGCCAGCTCGGCGAGATAGTCGCCGAACGCGGGGTAACGAAAGAGGGCCGGGTCGGCGCCGAGCAGGTCAAGCGGCGGCGGAACGGTCTGTCCCGGAGGCGCACGCCAGGGCGCCAGGCTGATCCCGCAATTGCCCGTCACGACCGTGGTAACGCCCTGGCTGAGCTTGGCCGGCATCAGTGGATCGAGCGTCAGATAGCGGTCGTCGTGCGTATGCGAGTCGATGAAGCCGGGGGCGACGATGCGGTCCCGCGCATCGATCACCACCGCCGCGGAGTCGGACGCCAGCGCGCCCAGTGCCGTGATACGCGATCCGTCGACCCCGATGTCGGCGAGCCTGCGCGGTGCGCCGGTGCCGTCAATCACCGTGCCGCCGCGAATCAGTATGTCGAATTGCGCCATGTTCCTTGCGCCTCAGTCGATTGCCGCGCCGGAACTCTTGATCACTGCGGCCCAGACCGGCCGCTCCTTGCGGGCAAGATCGAAGAACGCGCCGCGCGGCCCCGTGGTGACCTCGTACGCCATGTCGGCCAGCCGCGCTTTCATGGCGTCCGAGTTGGCCGCCTTGTTGAAGGCCTTGTTGAGAAAGTCGAGGATCTGCGGGTCGGTCGCGGCGGGCGCGACGTAGCCGGTCCATGCCACCGCCTGGTAATCCTTCAACCCCGTCTCCGCCATGGTCGGCAGCTTCGGCAGGCGGCTGTCGCGGCGTGCACCGGTGACGGCGAGCGGCACGACGCTGCCGTTCTTCAGATATGGCGAGATCGACGTAATGTTCTCGAAGACCAGATCCACTTCGCCGCGCATCAGCGCCAGATCCGCTTCGGGACCGCCCTTGTATGGAATATGTGTAATGGACACACCCGCCATCGCCTTGAACATCTCGGCGCTCAGATGGCCCGTGGTGCCGTTGCCGCCCGAGCCGACGGAGAGCTTGCCCGGCGCGCTCCTGGCCAGCGTGATCAGTTCGGAGACCGATTTCACGCCGAGGTCCTTGCGCACGGCCAGCACGTTCTGCACGAATCCGGTCAGGGCTACGGGCGCCAGTTGCTTGTCGGCGTCGTAGGGCAGCTTCTTGTACAGGGACTGGTTGATGGCCAATGTGCCGGCGTTCGCGAAGCCGATGGTGTAGCCGTCGGCCGGCGCGTTGATCACAGCCTGCGTGCCGATGATGCCGGACGCGCCCACGCGGTTGAGGACCACGATCTGCTGCCCGATATCATGGCCGACCGCATCGGCCAGCAAGCGCGAGACGATGTCGGGCGTCGTACCTGCATTGAATGGGACAATCAGCGTGATGGGGCGCTCGGGATAGGCTGCGAAGGCGTTCGCCGTGAGCAGCATGGCGGCGGCCGTCAGCGACATTCGCCTGAGTAGCCGGTCGAAATGGCGGAGGAGAGACATGGTGGTATTCCTTTCGTGGTAGGCAAGTTGGCATCAAGGCCGGCTCGCGCCAATGCGCGCAGGGCCGGTGACACGGCTGTCTCAGGTACCGTGCACGGCGGCTGCAGTGGGCTGCAGCATCGTTTGAAGCAAGGGCAGATCGATGTTGCCGCCGGACAGGACGATGACGCCGTCGCGGCCTTCGAGATCGATCACGCCGGCGAGCAAGGCCGCCAGCGCGACGGCTCCGCCGGGCTCGACCAGCAACCGAAGCTCCTCGAGCGCGAAGCGAATGGCGGCGCGGACCTGCGCATCCGTGACCGCCACCGCGCCGTCGAGAAAGCGCTTGTTGATCTCGAAGGGTAGTTCGGCTGGCGTGGTGGCCTGCAACGCGTCGCAGAGCGTTGTGGCGCCCGCCGCATTGATTTCCCTGAGGCCGCTGCGCAGCGAGCGCACCGTGTCGTCGAAACCGGCGGGCTCGGCCGCGATCAGCCGCGTGCCTGGATTCAATGCGTCGACAACCAGGCCGCAACCGGCCATCAACCCGCCGCCGCCGCAGGGCGCGGCGAACAGGCCGAGGTTGTCGAGCGCGGCCTCGGGCAGGTCCTGCAACGCCTCGAGGGCCACCGTGCCCTGGGCGGCAAGCACCGCAGGATGGTCGCCCGGCGGAATCAGCGTGCCGCCGGTTTCGCCGAGCAGCCGCATCCCGATCGCCTCGCGGCTCTCATGGAGGCGGTCGTAGTGAACGACGCGCGCACCCTGGGCCAGCGCGCGCTCGACCTTGTTGCGTGGCGCATCGATCGGCATCACGATGGTCGCCGCCACACCGAGCTGGCGCGCGGCCCAGGCGATCGCCTGCCCGTGATTGCCGGTGGAATAGGCGATCACGCCTTTCGCGCGCTGGTCGCCGCGCAGCGACAGCAGGGCATTGAAGGCGCCGCGTGCCTTGAACGAGCCCGTGACCTGCAGGTTCTCGGCCTTGAGCCAGACCGGCGCGCCGGCAATGGCGTCGAGTGCCGCCGAACGCAGCAACGGCGTGCGAACGACATGGGGCGCGATGTCCAGGGCCGCCAGCTCGACGTCGGTGAAATCGGGGACGCGCATGTCACCCAGCATCTCGTGCTGGATCGCGTGCGCGGGTCGTGGTCGTGCCGGATGGACATCCAGGGTTTCGGTTGGCTGCATGGAGAAGGCCCGTGGGTGGTCGAAGAAAGACAGGAAACGGGATCAGCGCGCCGGCCAGGTCGGCGGAGCCACGCTACCGACCTGGTCCGTGATGCGTGAATACGCCTCGACGCGGCGATGCAAACCGAAGTTGAAGACGGTAGACCGGCCCAGTTTGCACAGGTCCAGGTTGCAGTCGGCCACGATGAGCTCGTCGTCCCAGCTGGTGGCCTGCGCCATGATTTCGCCTTGGGGATTGACGATGATCGAATGGCCGAACATTTCGTGGCCGTCCTCGGTCCCGGCCTTCGCGACGGCAACCGCGAAACACGCGTTCTGATAGCAGCCCGCCTGAATCGACAGCTGGGAGTGGAACACGCGCAGGTGATGAGCCTCGAAGCCGCGATTCTCCATGTTCATGCTTGGCGTGTTGTAGCCCAGCATGACGAGCTCGACCTGCTGCAGCCCGAGCACGCGCCAGGCCTCTGGCCAGCGGCGGTCGTTGCAGATCATCATGCCCATGTTCACGCCCTCGGCCTCGCCGACCGGCGCCCGGACCACCGGGAAGCCGAGATTGCCGACTTCGAAATAGCGCTTCTCGAGGTGCTGTACCTTGCGCGCCGGCGCGTACTCTGCGTGGCCGGGCAGATGGACTTTCCGGTACTTGAGGATCACCTCGCCCGACGGTGCGATGATCACCGAGGTGTTGAACCGGCGCTTACGCATGACACCGGCTTCATCGGGTTCATAAGCGATCTCGGCGTAGCCCAGATAAACCGTCAGGCCAAAGCGGCGGATTGCCTCGAACAGTGGCGCAGTCTCCGGCGAGGGCAGCGCTGCCTCGAACCAACGGTCGGCCTCGTCGAGGTCCTCGTGGTACCAGCGTGGAAAGAACGTGGTCAGCGCGAGTTCGGGGAACACGACGACCTGTGCACCGCGCCGATAGGCACGTTCGAGCAGTTGGACCATCCGCGCGACCGCGATCTCGCGTCCTTCGGACTTCTGGATGGGCCCGAGCTGGGCGGCGGCGACGGTGATGATGCTGGACATGTACTGGAGCCTCTGGTGCGATGGGGTGGTGTCGAGTATAGGGACGCGATACCGCCCTTGAAATGCGGCGCCCCGCGCGCCGGCAGTGCGCGCATTGGCGCCGTCTCGCAAGCCCAACGCATTGATTTGAAAGGAACAAATGCCTCGGGAGCAGCCCCGGTTCGCAGCCGCCTCATAGCCCCTCGTTATGGGTCCTGGGCAATATGTGATGGGGCGCGGTGGTGGTCTGTGGCAATCGCGCCACCGCGCCGCCAACCGCCGCTCAGGCGAACATCGGCGGGCGCTGCGCATCCCCACGCGGTGCGGCGTCCAGCAGGTGCACGAGCGTGGCAAGAAAGCCTTTGGCAAGGGTCGACATCGGGCTCTGCCGCGAATGGATCAGGTAGATCTTGTGACTGAGCGCCGGGCTGATCGGCTTGAGCACGACGTCGTCCGATGCGGATGCTGTGTATCCGAACGACTCCACCAAGGCCACCCCGACACCCTGGCGCACCAGCGCCATGGCTTCGGGTGTCGAGCGAATCTCGATGTCCGGCGTGAGTGGCCCCCGGCCCGACGACAGGAAATGCGAGGAGAGCTGGCCGAAAGGGGTGTCTGCGCCATAGCCGATGAAGGTCTGGCCGCGCAAGTTGCTGGTTGTCACAACGTCCAGCGCCGCTAGCGCGTGTCCCTTGGGCAGCGCGCACAGGATCCGCCCCTCGCCGATTTCCCGGGTCCGGAGATTCGCGCCGTCGGGCGGCGCCATCGATGCAATGCAGAGGTCTGCGTGCCCCTGCACCACGAACGGCAGCAAGGCGTCGAACGGCATGGGCCGGTAGTGGACACGGACGGCGGGATGCCGCAGCCGGAAGCGCTGGATGGCGCGCGGCATCAGCCATTCGCTGTAGCTCGGACTAGAGACAATCGACAACTTGCCTTGGTTCTGTTCGCCCAGGCTGCTGGCCACCGCATTGAACTGGGCGACGCCCTTGAGGATGACCTCGACTTCCTCGAACAGCCGGCGCGCCTCCGGCGTGGGCTGCAGCCGTCCCTTGACCCGTTCGAACAGCAGGAACCGCAGGCGGCTTTCCGCGGTTGCCAGCACCCGGCTGATTGCCGGCTGTGACACGCACAGCATGCGCCCGGCCTCGCTCAGCGAGCCGGTGACCATGATCGCGTGGAAGACTTCGATCTGGCGAAGGTTCAGGGGTATGGCGGGAGGCCTGCTAACGGCTGACATACAAGGTGGCGCCAAGGCACAAGCGCGGTAACGGCAAGAGGGGCCCGTGACGACGCAAGAAGCGCGCCATCGGGCGGCGGATCCACGCCGACCGTCGGGCGCGAGCGAGGTGTCAAGCCTGATTCAAGCCTGTGCGTCGGCCGCGACGGGCCGCAGCGTTGCCATTGCCGCGAGCGCTCCCCCTACCATGTCGCGCAGTGTTGGCCACAGCTTCGCGGCCAGGTCTTCACGGTAGCCGAACGGTGCCGCTTCATCCATGTAGATGGCCTGCGCCATTTCGAGTTGCACCGCGTGCACCCCCCGCTGCGGCTGGCCGTAGTGCCGCGTGATATGCCCGCCTCTGAAACGATCGTCGGCGACCCACGAGAAGGGACTGGCCGACGCGGCGGCGATGACGGCCTCGCGCAGCGCCGGCGCGCAACTGGCACCGCTGTTGGTGCCGATGTTCAGATCTGGCAAGCGGCCCGCGAACAGGCGGGGCAGCACGCTGGCGATCGAGTGCGCTTCCCACAACAGCACGTGCCCGTGCACTTGGCGCAGGCGCGCGATCTCGGCGGCCAGCGTGCTGTGATACGGATTCCAGTAATCGCGGATACGGTCGGCGATCTCGGCGGAGGACGGAGCCTCGGGATCGGGATACAGCGGCTCGCCCAGGAATGTGTCGCGTGGGCAAAGCGCCGTGGTGTTCTGGCCCGGATAGAGGCTTTCGCCGTTGGCGGGGCGGTTCACGTCGATCACGTAGCGCGAGTAGTTGGCTGCCACGACGGAGGCGCCCAGCGTTGTCGCGAACGCGTAGAGACGCCCCAGATGCCAGTCGGTATCGGCACGCACGCGCGCCACGTCTTGCATTTGCGCGGCGAACGCGTCGGGCAACAGCTCGCCGCCGTGCGGAATCGAGACTACCAGGGGAATGGTGCCCTGCGTCAGCTTGCAAACGGGGGGATTCATGACTGGACTTCCTTGGATGGCGTGATAACGGGAACGCGCCTGCGCAACCACACGCGCGCGTCGAGAAGGTGTTTCGGTTGCCGCCCCGCGAACACGTCGATGATCTGTTCGGCGCATTGGAGTGCCGTGGCATGTAGCGCCTCCTCGGTGGAGCCGGCAAGGTGCGGGCTCAGCACGACGTTGTCGAGCCCGGCCAGCGGGGACGCCGCGCAGAGCGGCTCCTGCGCGAAGACGTCCAGTCCGGCGCCGAAGAGCCTGCCTTCCTTTAGCGCCGCGGCCAGCGCGGCTTCGTCGATCAGCCCGCCGCGCGATGTATTGATGACGATGGCGCGTGGCTTCATGTTGCGCAGCGCCTTCGCATCGAGCGTGTGGCGCGTGTCGGCACGCAGCGGACGGTGCAGGGAGACAACGTCGGAGGCCGCCAGCAGCTCGGGCAGCGCCGATACCCGCGTCGCGCCGTGCGCTTCGACCTCGCACGTCGGCGCGCTGGGCGACCACACCAGCACGCGCATGCCGAGTCCCGCGCGCGCCATGTCGCAGACCAGGCGCCCCGTGCGGCCGAAGCCGATCACGCCGAGGGTCTTGCCACGGAGCGAGAGCATCGGTGCCGCGTATCGGTAGCGCCAGTCTGACTGCCGCGTGGCTGCGTCGGCCAGCGGCGCCCGGCGCGCGACCGCGAGCATCAGCATCAGCGTGTGTTCGGCCACGGCGCCGATATTGGCGTCGGGCGTGGACACCACCGGGATGCCCAGCTCATGCGCATGGGCGACCGCGATCTTGTCGGTGCCAGTGCCATGATTGCTGATGACCGCGAGCCGCGGTGCGGCATCGATCATCGCGGCGGTCAGACCTTCGCGCACGATCACAGCGTCGGCGCCGGCGACTTCACGGATGCGAGCGGCTTCGTCACCGGCTTGGCCCGGGCGCACTTCGAAGCCCGCGGCGCGCAGGCGCTCCGCACCGATCGGGTGGATGGGCTGGGTAATCAGGCAGACTGGCATGGGCGTTTCATGGGAATCAGGCATGGGCTGTGTTTTGAAGTGCGATGCGGGTTGTGCTGCCGGTCGTGCTGCAGGCATCCTAGCCTGCACGCGCTGCTAACGTGCCGGCCAGCAGCCGCGTGGCGACGGCGAAGTCGGCGAGGTCCATCGACTCGTCGGGGTTGTGGCTGCCATGGGCATTGCGCACGAAGATCATCGCAGCGGGTATGCCCTGGGCGGCGAACAGTGCCGCGTCATGTCCCGCGCCGCTGGGCATGGCCCGCGCGCGTACGCCGCCCTGGCTCGCGGAGCAGAGCAGGGCGTGCTGGAGCGACGGATCCATCTGTGCCGCGGCACTGGACGACGCGGCACCGAGATCGACTTGCACGTGGTGCTGCGTGCCAATGCCTGCCGCGGCAGCGTGTACCCGCGCATCCATCAGGTCGAGCGTGGCGCGGCTGCGGGAACGCATGTCGATACTGAATTCGACCAGGCCGGCGACCTTGCTGAAGTCGGCCTGATCCGGGTCCGTCATGCAGCGGCCGAACGTCAGCGTGAGTTCATGCCCTTGCGCCTCGAGTGCGATCCAGTCCTGTTGCAGCGCGTGGATCAGCGCCGCGGTCGCGACCACGGCGTCTTGCCGGTGGCTGCGCGGCGTCGCGCCGGAATGCGCATAGGCGCCCTGCACGCGGGCATGCCGGTAGCGCTGGCTGCCGCAGATGCCGGTGACGATGCCCACGACGTCGCCCGCCTCCAGCAGCACCGGTCCCTGCTCGATATGAAGTTCGACAAAACAATCGATGCGGTCGGCGCACAGATACGCCAGGCCCGCGCGGACGTCGTCCGGCCGTCCGCCGGCTTCACGCAGATGGTCGGCCAGGCTGCGCCCGGTGTCGGCACGCACGCTGTCAAGCGCCTGCGGCTCCAGTAGTCCGAAGGCGGCCTTGCTGCCGGCATAGGACACCGGAAACCAAGCGCTCTCCTCGGCGCGGATTGCGGCTACGGTGACGTCGCGACGCGGCACAAAGCCCGCCTTGCGCCAGCCAGCCAGCACGGCGAGACCGGCGACGACCCCGGCGGCGCCGTCGAAATTACCACCGCGCGGTACCGAGTCGAGATGCGAACCCGTCATGACCGCTGCAGCACCGCGATCCGTGCCCGGCAATGTCAGATAGAGATTGAGCGCCGCATCGGTCGCCACCTGCAGTTCGAGCGCGCGGGCGGCGTCGGCGACAAGCCGGTGCGCCCGCTGCTCGCCCGCGCCGTAGCTGTCTCGCGTGACGCCGACGCCGTCAAAACTCTGTTCGCGCAAGCGGTCGAACAGCTTGGTGGCGAGGGTGAAATCCGGTTCGGCGATGGTCATAGGATGGTTGCCATCGTGTCTGCCTGCACCTCGGCTTGCGTGGCCGTCTGCCTGGCAAGTGACGGATCCCAGTCACGCCCCGGCATCGCGTCGATGAGCTGGCGCGTGTAGGCATGCTGGGGTGTCTCGAAGATCTGGGCAGGGCTGCCCTGTTCGACCACGCTGCCCCGGTGCATGACCAGCACCGCGTCGCAAATCTGCGCCGCCACACGCAGATCGTGGGTGATGAAGACCAGCGCGATGCCGAGGCGCTGTTGCACGGCGCGAAGCAGCCGCAGCACCTGCGCCTGCACGGAGACATCGAGCGCAGATACCGATTCGTCGGCCACGATCAGCCGCGGCTCCATCGCCAACGCCCGCGCGATGCCGATGCGCTGGCGCTGGCCGCCGGAGAACTGGCTCGGATAGCGGTCGAATGCCGAGGCATCGAGCTCGACGAGCTGCAACAGCTCGCGCGCCCTCGCCAGTGCCTGTTCCCGGGACACGCCACACGCAAGCGGGCCATCGCAGAGGATGCGCCCGACCGTATGGCGCGGATTGAGCGAGGCGAACGGGTCTTGGAAGATCATCTGGATATGGCGGCGTAACGGCCGGAACTCCCGCTCGCTCAACGGGGCGATGTCGCGCCCATCAAAATACATCCCACCGCCGTCGGTTCCGGTCAGCTTGAGCAGGCATTTGCCGATCGTCGACTTGCCTGAACCCGACTCGCCGACGATTCCCAGCGTCTTGCCGGCGCCGACCGAGAAGCTCACGTCCTTGACGGCTTCGACCACGCGCTTGCGTTTGAACAGCCCGCCCGAACTAACATAGGTCTTGCGCAACGCATCGACGCGCAGCACTGGATATCCGTTCGCTGCGTCAGCCGGGTCATCGTGCTCGCGATCGCCCGGCCGGTGTGACGGCACGCTGGCGATCAGCCGCTGCGTGTAGGGATGGCGGGGCCGGTTCAGCACCTGGTCGGCCGTACCCTCCTCGACCAGCTGGCCCTTCTCCATTACGACGACACGATCCGCGATTTCGGCCACGACGCCAAAATCGTGCGTCACGAACATGACACCCATGCCTTTCTCGCGCTGGATGCGGGCGATCAGCGCGAGGATCTGCGCCTGCGTGGTGACGTCCAGCGCCGTGGTGGGCTCGTCGGCGATCAGCAGCGCCGGCTCCAGCGCCAGCGCCATCGCGATCATCACGCGCTGGCGCTGGCCACCCGAAAGGCTGAACGGCCAGGCATGAAACAACCCTGCCGGATCCGGCAAGCCGACGAAGTCGAGCAGTTCTAGTACACGGGCCTCGCGTGCCGGACCCGGATAGGCCGCATGGACGCGCATGACCTCGGCGATCTGCGCGCCCACCGGCTGCAGCGGGTTGAGCGCCGACAGCGGCTCCTGGAAGATCATCGCCATGTCCTTGCCGCGCATGCCGCGCAGCGCCGCCTCGTCCATGCCGAGCAGATCCTCGCCGTGCAGCAGGATCTGCCCCTGCTGCGGACGCAGATAGGTGGGCAGCAAGCCCATGATGGCGTTGGCACTCATCGATTTCCCCGATCCGGATTCGCCGACGATGCAGAGGATCTCGCCGGCGCGGATGTCGAACGACACATCGCGCACGGCATACTGGCGGTCGCCGCCAGCCGGAAGCGGGATGCTTAATCCGCGGATGGAGAGCAGGGCGGCGCCCTGGCCTGGATTGCCTGGATTGCCTGTAGCCACGGTATTAAGCTCCTCGCTTGCGCAGTTGCGGGCTGAGGGCGTCGTTGAGCCCCTCGCCGATCAGATTGATGGCCAGCACCGTCAGCATGATGGCAATGCCGGGCCAGAGGCTTATCCACGGCGCTTCGCGGAGCATCGTGCGCGCGGCGCCGATCATGAATCCCCAGCTCATCAGGTTGCGGTCGCCCAGCCCGAGGAAAGACAGCGCCGATTCGGTCAGGATGGCCGTCGCGGTCATCAGCGAGGCCGTCACGATGATCGGCGAGGCGGCATTGGGCAGGATCTGGGTGAAAATGATCCGGGCCGGCTTCTGGCCGATCACGATGGCGGCCTGCACGAATTCCCGCTGCTTGAGGGTCATGAACTCGGATCGCACCAGGCGCGCCACCGGCGGCCACGACACCATGGAGATGGTCCCGACGATCGAGTACAGCGACGGCTTGAAGATCGCCACCAGGACGAGTGCCATGGCCAGCTGTGGAATGGTCTGGAAGAACTCCGTCCCCCGCATCAGGGCGTCGTCCACGCGGCCGCCGTGGTAGCCCGCCAGGGCACCCACCACGATGCCGATCAGGACCGCCACCAGCGTAGAGATCACGCCGATCATCAGCGACACCCGCGCGCCGTAGGCGAGGCCCGCCGCGATGTCGCGGCCCAACATATCGGTGCCCAGCGGATACGCGGTGTCGGCGAATGGGCCGAGCAGCGGCTCCGCCACCATCATCCATGGGGGATCTTGATAGAGCGTCGGGGCAAGGATGCCCGTCAGGATCACCACCAGTAGCAGCGCGAGGCCGACGGCCGCGCCGCGGTTGGCGACGAATCGTTTCAGGAAAGACATGTGAGGCTCCTCAGGCTTGCTGGATGCGTGGATCGATCAGCCGGTAGGCGAGATCGGTGAGCAGGTTGAAGACCACCACCATCGTCGATGTCACCAGGAACACACCGAGCAGCAATTGATAGTCGCGCTGGAGCAGCGCATCGAACATCAGCCGTCCGATGCCGGGCCATCCGAATACGGTTTCGGTAAGCACCGCGCCGCCGGCCATCTGCCCCAGCTGGATCCCCGCGAAAGTCACCACCGGCAGCAAGGCATTGCGCAGCGCGTGATGGCGGATGGTCCCGCCCACTGAAACCCCCTTGGCGCGCGCCGTCTTGATGAAATCCATGCCCAGCACTTCGAGCATGGAAGCGCGCGTCAGCCGCGCGTAGACCGCCATGAAGAAGCAGCCGAGCGACGCGGTAGGCAGCACCAGGTGATGCGCAACGTCGCGCACGCGCGCCCAGCCGGTCAACGCGCCCCCGACTGTCTCCATGCCGTAGGGCGGCAGCCAGCCCAGGTGCAGGGAAAAGAAGAGAATGGCCAGCAGTGCCAGCCAGAACTGCGGCGTGGCGTAGATCAGAAGCGATCCCGTCATCAGCACGCTGTCGAGCCATGGGTGCGTGCCCTGATAGCGGCTGCGCGAGGCCACCACACCGAACAACACGCCGAACACCAGCGCGAAGGCGAACGCGCACGACATCAGCAGAAGCGTGGCGGGCAGGCGGTCGAGAATGATATCGAGCACCGGCAAGCGTTCACGGTATGAGTAGCCCAGGTCGAGGTGCGCCACGCCGTTCAGGTAGCTCGCCAGTTGCACATAGACCGGCTTGTCAAGGCCGAACTCTTGCCGTAGCTGTGCCACGTAGGTGGGGTCCGAGGCCCCCGATTCGCCCGCCAGCACGGCGGCCGGATCGCCCGGCGCCAGGCGGATCAACAGGAAGTTGACGACGACGACGCCCAGCACGACCAGGGCTGCCTTGCCGAGCCGCGCGAACACTGACAGTGCCTTATCCACGGAATAGATTCCAAGAAGGTTGACGAGGAGGAGCGATGCGCCGTGCCACTCGCCCGGCGCATCGCCGCGCACCGGTGCTTACTTGTCGATGTAGGCATCGGCGAATGTGTCGTTAAGACCGATCGCCGTCTGGATCAGGTTGTGCACCTTCGCGTTGTAGAGCGTCGGAATCTCCATCTCGAACAGGTACCCGTTCGCCACCTCTTCCACGAGTGTCTTCTGGATGCTGGAGTACAGCTTCTGGCGCTCGTCGTTAGAGGTCGCGGCGGCTGCCTTGTCCCACATCGCGTCAACCGCGTCGTTCCGGTATCCCTGGTTGTTGACGAATGCAGAGCCCTTGACCATGTTGCGGGCCAGGTAAAGACGCGAGACGCCCAGTGCCGGATCGCCATATTGCGACGTGAAGCTGAAGGTGAGGTCGAAATCGAAATCCGAGACGCGCTTGGCCCACGTGCCCGCATCCGCCGACTCTATCTCGACCTTGAAGCCAAGCTGTTCGAGGCTCTGACGCGTGTACTCGCCGAGCCGGTCCCAGGTCGCGCCGTAGGGATACGACAGGATCTTGATCGGCATCTTCGCGGGGTCGACACCCGACTCCTTGATCAGCGCGCGTGCTTTCTTCAGTTCGAAGTTGTAGGCCGGCACGTTGGCATCGTAGAAGGGCGTGGTGGAAGAAATCGGACCTGTGGCAACCTTGCCGAGACCGAAGAAGATGCTGTTCACGACGAACTTGCGGTTGATGGCCTCCATCACGGCCTGGCGCACCTTGACGTTGTCGAAAGGCGGCTTGCGCTGGTTCATCTGGATATAGGCCAGCTTGGAGAACATCTCCCAGCCCTTCGTCGTGTATTGCACGCCCGGCAGCGCCTTGAGACGTTTCACCTCCACGTTGTCCACGTCACCTGCACTCACCACCTGAACGTCGCCGCGCTCGAAAGCAACCGCGCGCGAGGCTGCATCGGGAATCACGTTGAAGACGATCTCGTCCAGGTAAGGCTTGCCGACTTGCCAGTAATCGGGGTTGCGCGTGAGGATGATGTACGCGCCTTTCTTCCACTCCTTGAACTTGAACGGGCCGGTCCCGATTGGCGTCTGGTTGGCCGGGTTCTTGGCGTAGTCGGTGCCGTCATAGATGTGCTTGGGCACGATCGGCATGTTGTCGCTGACGAAGGCTTTCAGAAACGGAGCAAATGGCGCCTTCAGCGTGATTTGCACCTTGTTTGGGCCGAGTGCCTTCACGGTGTCCACGAACTGCTCGATGATGACCCGCGCGCGCGGGTGCACCGTGCGCAGGAACTTGTCGACCGAGAACACAACGTCGTCTGCCGAGAACGGCTTGCCATCGTGCCACTTGACGTTCGGCTGCAACTCAAACGTGTAGACCTTGCCGTCGGGCGAGATGGTCCAGGACCTGGCCAGGCCCGGCTTCGGCTTCATGTCCGGCGTCCACGTCAGCAGGCTTTCATAGATCTTGCCCGCCACGTATTGGGTGGGCGTTTGCTGATTGAGGCCGAGCATGAGCGTGGGTGGCTCGGGCTGCGCGATCGCGCGCAACGTGCCGCCGCGCGTCTGCGCATGCGCGCCGGTGCCAGCGAGCGTGCCGAGTGCCAGCGCAACGGCGCACGCCGCGAGGTTGAGCATGCGCTTGGGGCGCGGAGTCAGCTTGGAAGACATGAGGATCACCTTGGTGTGGGGAGGGTCGGTCGGAATGGGGCGCGGGGCGTGTGCGTTTCGTGAGCGTTTCTTGCATCGGTGGCGGAATACGTCAGACGGGCCGCACGCCGATGCCATCGGCATCGAGCGCGGCGCGGATACGCGCCGCGAATACCGCCGCGCCGGGCTGGTCGCCATGGATGCAGAGCGTGTCGGCTGCGATGGGAACGGTCTTGCCTGCGAGCGAGATCACGCTGCCATCGGTCACCATGCGCTTGACCTGGGCGATCGATTCCGCCACGTCTTCGATCATCGCGTGCGGCTCGGAGCGCGGGGTCAGCGTGCCGTCGTCCTGGTAGCTGCGGTCCGCATAGACCTCGAAGGCCACGCGCAGGCCCATCGCGCGGGCGGCGCTCGCCATGTTGGCGTTGGCGACGTAGACCATCAGCTTGGGATCGATGTCGTGCACGGCTTGCGCTACCGCCTGGGCAAGCGCCGGGTCGCGCGCGGTCATGTTGTAGAGCGCGCCGTGTGTCTTCACGTGGTGCAGGGGGACCCCCACCGCGCGGGTGACGCCCAGCATGGCTCCCACCTGATACACGATGAGGGCATAGACCTCGCCTGGCATCATGGCCATGGCGCGGCGGCCGAAGCCTTGCAAATCGGGGAGTCCCGGATGCGCGCCAACCGCCACGCCGGCGGCCGCGGCCGCACGGACCGTCTCGAGCATCGTGTCCGGATCCCCGGCATGGAATCCGCAGGCAATGTTGGCGGAGGTGACATGCTGCAGGATCGCGCGGTCGTTGCCCATGACCCAGGGCCCGAAGCTCTCGCCCATATCGCAGTTGATATCGATGAACGGCATGATGGATTCCTTTTGCGTTATGGGATGGGGAGGCCAAGCGCCTTTGCGCCCAGTACGCTGACGCGGGCAAAGCGATCTTCGACTTCCAGGCAGAGTGCCTCTGCCTCGGCTTGGGTGATGGCCTGGAAGCGCAGCGCATCGCCTGGCAGGGCCTGCGCCAGCGACGGCAGGTCGGCACTGGCGACATAGGCCAGTTTCGGATACCCGCCGGCGCTCTGGCGGTCGGCCATCAGCACGATGGGACTACCGCCCGGTGGCACCTGGACGGTGCCGAAGGTCACGACTTCGGAGATCATTTCCAGTGGCTGCGCCAATCTCAACTCGGGACCTTCCAGCCGGTAGCCCATGCGGTCGGATTGCGCTGAAACCCGGAAACACGCGGATTCGAAATCGTGCTGCGCCTGGCTGGTGAAGGACTGCCACTGCGGGCCGGGCACGAAGCGCAGCGCCGGCGTGGCGGATGACGGTGGTGTGGTGTCCGGCGCCGCCGCGGCGACGAAGGGCATGCCGCTCTGGATCATCATGCGCTCGAGTTCCAGGACTTCGCCCCTTGGCGATGCCACCGGCACCCGGTCGCCGCGGCGCAACGCGCGGCCTTCGAAGCCGCCGAAGCCGCCCCGCACGTAGGTGCTGCGGCTGCCCAGCACGAGCGGGGCATCGAATCCGCCCCGCACCGCGAGATAGGAGCGGGCACCCGACCTGCGCTCGCCGAACTCCAGGCGTACGCCGTGGCGCAGCACGACGGCACAGTGCATCGGTATCTGTGCACCGCCCGCGGTGACCCGCATATCCGCGCCGCTCAGGGCGATCAGGGTGTTGCGGGAGAAGCTGATGCTGGGTCCCTTCAGCGTGCACTCAAGGGTGGCGGCCTCCTCGCCATTGCCTACCAGGGTATTGGCGACGCGGTGCGCCCACTCGTCCATCGGCCCATTGACCGGTACGCCATAGCGCTGGTAGCCGTTGCGCCCCGTGTCCTGGAGGAGGGAAAACACCCCGGGCTTCTCAACCAGCATATGGTTCATTGGTGCGGCTCCAGCAGCGCTTCGAACTCGCGCGGCGTGATCGGCATGAATTGCAGGCGGTCGCCGATCTGCAGGCGCGTCGGCGGGCTCTTGCGGATGTCGAACAAGGTCCAGGGCGTACGGCCGATGAGGTTCCACCCGCCGGGGGATTCAGTTGGGTAGATGGAGGAAATCCCGTTGGCGATCGCCACGGACCCGGCCGGCACACGGGTGCGCGGCACCGCACGGCGCGGCACCTGCAGCCTGGGATCCAGCGGTCCGGCGAACGGGGTGCCCGGCGCGAAGAAGAACGTATAGAGGACGAGCGGCGCGGCGGTATGCAGGCGGATGACCTCGCCGGTGGAGATACTGCATTGGTGCGCGACGTCTTCCAGGTCGGGGCCGTACTCGCCGCCATAGCACACCGGAATTTCCACCAGGCGTGCGGAGCCCGCGATCCTGGGCACGCCTTGTGACAGGAGATGGTCTATGGTCGCGCTCAGGGACTGCGAGGCGGAGCCCTCGCCGCGTGGCAACTGGGCGGGCAGGTAGTGGACGGCCACCGTGGTGAACGCCGGCACCACGTCGACGACGCCGGGCAGGGCGTGGCTGGACAGCCATGCCGTCACTGCGTGCACTGTCTGGCTGACTTCGGCATCGACCCGGTTGCCCAGGCGGATCAACAGGCAGCGGTCGCCGGCGGGCTCGATGTGCCATCCGTCGCGCAGGCGCTGGTGCGCAGGCCCGGGCTCCGCCACGCTCCCGGGTTGCGCCGGTGCATCCATGTCCGCCGCTTTCATGGCCTGGACAGCCTGCGGCAGGCCCGGACGATCTGCTCGCATGCCATGCGCAGACGGTCATCGGAGACCGCATAGGCAAACCGCAGGTACGGCGCCAGGCCGAATGCCGTGCCAGGCACGACCGCGACACCCGCTTCCTCCAGCAGGTAGCGCGCCAGGTCCAGGTCGCTTTCGATGAGGCTGCCGCCCGGCGTGCGCATGCCAAGCGTGCCGCTGCAATCCGCATAGAGGTAGAAGGCCGCGGGCGGCGTGCGCATGGTCAACAGCGGCGCCGCCCCCGCGAGCAGATCGATGGCAAGGTCCCGGCGCCAGCGCAGGCGCGCCATCCAGTCCTCCAGGAAATCCTGCGGCCCGTCGAGCGCGGCGATGGCGGCGGCCTGGCTAACCGAGCTGGGGTTGCTAGTGCTTTGGGATTGCAACATCTCCAGCGCTTTGACCAGCCACCGCGGGCCGCCGGCATAGCCCAGCCGCCACCCCGTCATGGCGTAAGCCTTGGAGACGCCATTGACGGTGAGCGTGCGCGCCTTCATGTCCGGCGCCGCCTGCGCAAAGGAGCAGAACTCGCCCTCGAACACGATCTTTTCATAGATGTCGTCTGACATCACGAGCACGCGGGGATGTGCGCGCAGCACGTCCGCCAGCCCACGCAGTTCGTCGGCGGAGTAGAGTGATCCGGAAGGATTGCAGGGTGAGTTCAGCATCAGCCAGCGTGTCCTGGGCGTGATGGCGGCGGCGAGTGCGTCCGGCGTCAGCTTGAAGCCGGCATCGGCCGCCGGCGTCACCGCCACTGGCGTGCCTCCGGCAATGCGCACCATCTCGGAATAGGACACCCAGCAGGGCGCCACGACAATGGCTTCGTCCCCGTCGTTGACGGTGGCCAGCAAGGCATTGAAGAGAATCTGCTTTGCGCCCGTCGCGGCAATGACCTCGCTCTCGTCGTAGTGCAGGGCATTGTCACGCACGAACTTGCGCACGATCGCGGCCCTGAGTTGGGGCGTGCCTGCCACGTTTGTGTAGCGCGTATGCCCGTCCATGATGCCGGCGACGGCAGCCTGCCGTATGTGCGCGGGCGTATCGAAGTCGAGTTCCCCCTCGGCCAGGCTGATGACTGCGCGGCCTTGCGCCACCATGAGGCGGGCGGCTTCGGCAACAGCCCCCGTGGCCGACGGCCGCGCGGCGCTCAGGCGGGACGCCAGGCGGGTATCTAAGCTAAGAACAGACATGGCTTGCGCTGCTTTCCTATACGCGCCCATGGGGATCGATCGATCGCACATGGCATTGCGTTGGTGGTTGATATGAGGCTTGTGTGCCATTGGTATGCCAATGGAGTGCAAGCAATACACGTGCCAAACGGATTGCTACGCTTGGACGGGTTGTGATGGTGTCCTGGTCAGTACACGTCCCGCGCGATCGTCCCGCACTTCTCCTTTTGCGAAAGCCAGCCGTCCGTTGACCCAGACGCTCTCGATACCTGCCGATAGCGTGGCCGGCTTGGCGAAGGTCGCGCGATCCCCGACCGTGTCCGGGTCGAACAGCACAAGATCGGCCGCCTGGCCAACGGCGATATGGCCGCGGTCGGCGATGCCGAGCTCGCCGGCGGTCAGGCCGCTCATCTTGTGGATTGCCGTGACCAGCGGGAAAAGCCGCTCCTCGCGCGAGTAGTGGCCCAGCACTCGGGGAAATGTTCCCCACAGGCGCGGGTGGGGATGCTCGTCGTGCGGCATGCCGTCCGAGCCGATCATGGCTTTGGGGAAGGCAAGGATGCGGCGCACGTCGCCCTCGTCCATCATGAAGTAGACGGCGCCGGCGGGTGCCAGGCGCGCGGCGGCTTGTTCATCGCCGCAGCCCATCTCGCGCGCAATATCGGCGAGCAGCCTGCCGGCATGTTCCGGATGTGGCGTGGACCAGCTGACCATCACGGCGGCGGCGCGCGCCACGAACTCCGGCCGCAGTACCGTGGAAGACGCGTTGTAGGGGTAGCAATCCAGCGATACCGGCTGCGTTTGCATCGCGGCTGCGATGTGCTTCAGCGTCTCGGCGGAGCGCCCGTGATTGGCGATGCCCGCCAGCTTGTGGTGCGAGATCAGAACGCGTACGCCAAGCCGCCTGCCTATCTCGAAGGTTTCATCCAGCGCATCGATGATCTTCTCGGCTTCGTTGCGCATATGGGTGGCATAGAGCGCGCCATGGGCCCGCAGGGGCTCGCCTACCGCGACGATTTCGTCGGTGGTGGCAAGCCGCGCGGGCGGATAGAAGGTGCCGGTGGACATGCCCCAGGCACCTGCCTCGAGCGCGTCTGCCAGCAGGCGCTGCATGGCATCGCATTCGGCCGGGGTGGCCGGGCGTTCCAGGTTGTCCATGACGCTGGCCCGCAGCGTCAGGTGGCCCACAAGGCAGACGGCGTTGACCGCGGTCCCGTTCGCGTCCAAGGCGTGGAGGTAATCGCGGAAGGCAGGAAAACGTAGCCATTCCGGCGTGGCGATCAGGTCCAGCGGAGGCGGTATGGCGGTGCCCGGCCGCGCAGGCGCCAGGCTGAGTCCACAGTTGCCGGTGACGACGGTTGTCACGCCCTGGGACAGCTTCGCCGTCATCGCGCCCGGCATCAGCAAGGCGCGGTCGTCGTGCGTATGGACGTCGATGAAGCCAGGCGCTGCAACCCGGCCACGGCCATCGATGCGTTCCACCGCGCTGGCGTGGGCAAGCTCACCAACGGCCGCGATCTTCCCGTCCTTCACGCCCACGTCGCCAACGAAGGCGGGTCTGCCGCTGCCGTCCACGATCGATGCGCCGGTGATACAGAAGTCGAAAGTCATGCTGTTTCCCTGTCTCCCCTGGCGTCAGTGACCAGCCTGGCCGGCGTTCGCCAAACTGGCTTCCAGGCGGCCGATCAGCCGCTCCAGCTCCGCAAGGTCGGTTGCGTCCAGCACCGGTCCGGGCTTGCGCACCGCGGCACTGGCGATCGCACCGCGCCGGCGCAGGGTTTCCTTGCGCAGTGCCAGGCCGATGCCGTACTGGAACTCATGGCGCAGCAGCGGCAGGTACAGATCGAACAGGTCTTCAGCTTCACCGGCCCTACCCTGGGCGAAAAGGTCGCAGACCTGGACCAGCATCTCGGGGTAGGCGAAGCCGGTCATCGCGCCATCCGCGCCCCGCAGCATCTCCTGCGGCAGGAACAGGCCGCCATTGCCGGCCAGGATGCTGATGCGACGCAGGCCTTCCGCCTCGCTTTGGGCACGAATCTGCGAGAGCTTGCGCAGGCCGGGTAGCTCCTCGTGCTTGAACATCACCACCTGCGGGAATTCCCGCACCATCCGCAGGACGACGTCGACCGAGGTGTAGACGCCAGTGGCCTGGGGGAAGTCCTGCAGGCAGATCGGCACATCCGGTCCAAGCAGGCGCGCAATGGCGGCGTAGTAGCCATAAACCTGGTCGTCGGTCCTGAGGTTTGCCGCTGGCGCCAGCATGACCCCGGCCGCGCCGAGCGCCATCGAGGTCCTCGCCAGGCGCTCCACATGCTGATTCGACGCGTGGCTCACCCCGACAATCACCGGCACCCGGCCATCGACCCGCTCGAGGACGCGGCGCACGAAAATCATGGACTCCTCCTCCGACAGCTTGGGCGCTTCGCCCATCATGCCGAGGATGGTCATGCCCGCGACCTTCTTGCCGAGGTAGAAATCGACCAGGCGGTCGGTGCTCTCCAGGTCGAGCGCCCCCTGTTCCGTGAAGGGGGTCGCGGAGATGATGAAGACGCCCTTTGCGCCTTCGTCAATGCGCGATGTACTTGTCATGGATGAATCTGCTGGTTGATGGAAGCATTGATGGACGTGTTGGTGGACACACGGAGTCACAGGTTTGTATGGCGCGCAACCAGGCCGGCGCGTGCGTTGGCGAGGTGCAGGCTCATGGCGGCGCGCGCCGCGTCGGGGTTGCGCTCGGCGATGGCCTGCAGGATGGCGATATGCTCGCGTGCGCAGGGCTCGAAACGCTCGGGTGCGCCGTTCTGGTCGAAGCATCTGGCCTTGATGCGCAGGTCATGGATCGTCTGCGCCAGCATCTGGTTGCCGCTGGCCGTGGCGACGGTGTCGTGCAGCAGGTTATCGATCCTGTGGTTCTCGTCCTTGGTGGTGTTGCGCGCCAGCAGATGCGCCTCCACCTGGGCGATGACGTATTGCGCATGCTTGGGGTCCATCCGGCTCGCGGCCTGGGCGGCGGCTTCGCTTTCCAGCAGGCCCCGCATTTGGAGAATCTCCAGATACTGGCGCAGCGTGGGCTCCTTGATCATGAGCTGCCCGCGCGGCGTGCGCACGGCAAAGCCGCCGCCGATGAGCCGGCTCATGGCTTCGCGCAGCGGCGTGCGCGAGATGCCCAGCGTTGCCGCCAGCGCCCGTTCCTGCAGTGGCGTCTCGGTGCGCAAGCGGCCCAGCTGGATCATGTCAAGCAGCGTGTTGTAGGCATCGCCCGCCAGGTCGGGGATGTCTCCGGCGGGCGTGGTCGAGGTCAGCGCGATGTCGTCCAGCTCGCTTGCGGCAGCGCCGTGGTCAGTCTCGATTTTTGTCAGTGTTTTCATGTTGGTGCGGTAGTGAATATGCTGTCGCGCTGCTGGTGCTCACCGGCCCTCATTGGGTGGCGAACACCATGGCGTCGCTGGGGCTGAACCCCCAGGCTACGAGCCGCCCGGGCTCGTGATCGGTACCAGCCATGCCGGTAGCCGCATAGGCAACGATGGTCCTGTCCCGCCAGGCGATGAATACCTTCCAGTGCAGGCCGCAGAAGGTCGACGCCACCACGCGGCCCTCGTGCCGTACGTCCGACGCGCCAAGCAGCGCGCCAACGCGCACGTTCTCCGGCCTGATCCCGAGCACGCGGGCGGGTTCTCCGAGGAAGTTGCATTCGCCGAGGAAGCCCGCGACGAACGGCGTATCGGGCGAGCGGTACAGCGCGGCGGGCGCGCCCGCTTGCACGATGCGGCCCTGGTCCATGATGACGATGCGGTCCGACAGGTTCATGGCTTCCTCCTGGTCGTGGGTGACGAAGACCACCGTCAGGCCGAGGTCATGGTGCAGCTTCTTGAGCTGCAGCTGGATCGCCTGCCGCAGGTTCTTGTCGAGCGCGCCAAGCGGTTCGTCCATCAGCAGCACGTCCGGCATGAAGACCAGCGCGCGGGCCAGCGCGACGCGCTGCTGTTGCCCGCCTGAGAGCTCGCGTGGCAGGCGCGCTGCCAGGGCCTGCAGGCTCACCAGCTCGAGCGCTTCGCCAACGCGCCGCTTGATGTCCTCATGGTTGAGGCGCCGCATGCGCAGCGCAAAGGCTACGTTCTCGAACACCGACATATGGGGAAACAGCGCGTAGTTCTGGAACACCATGCCGATATTGCGTTCGGCGATCGGCGTGTGGGTGACGTCGCGGCCGGCGATGTGCACGCTGCCGGTGTCGGGCGCTTCGAAGCCGGCGATGATCTTCAGCAGCGTGGTCTTGCCCGAGCCCGAGGCGCCAAGCAGGGTACAGAATTCGCCGCGTGCCACCGATAGCGAGACATCCGGCAGCGCGACCGTGCTGCCATAGGACTTGCGCACGGCGCGCACCGAGATGTCCTTGCCCTGGGCCTCGGGGCGCTCGGAGAGCTGCAGCGCAGGCGCCGCAGCATAGGGCGGGGACGCGGTTGGCGAGAGGGTGGCTTGCATCGTCATGCTCCTTTCTTCTTTCCCAGCAACTGGTTGGCCATCAGGATGAGCGCTGTAGCGGCAATCAGCACGCAGGACGCGGAGATCACCGTTGGATCGAAATCGTGCGCCAGGCCCTCGTACATCAGTTTGGGCAGGGTGCGGTTACGGATGGTGGTGAGGAACAGCGCCATCACGACATCGTCGAACGAGGTCACGAAGGCGAACACCGCGCCGCCGACGAGACTGGGCAGCAGCGCCGGCAGCATCACTAGCCGGAACATGGTCGGCCACGGGGCGCCCAGGCTCAGCGCTGCCAGTTCCAGGCTGGGATCGAAACTGCGCAGCGCGGCGCGCACCGTGATGTAGACGTAGGGCGTGGCTAGCACGGTGTGGCCGATGACGATGGCCAGCGAGTTGGCCACCCAGCCCAGCGGCGCCAGCAGGTAGTAGAGGGACACAGCGGTGATGATCGCCGGCACCGACATCGGCACGACGAACAGGGCATCGAGCCAGCCCTTGCGCGCCGATGCCATCTTGTGCACGCCCAGCGCCGCGGTGGTGCCAAGCAGGGTGGCCAGCACCGTCACGATCGCGCCAACGCGCAGGCTCGACCAGAGAGCATCGAGCCATTTGGCGTCGTCGAAGAAACTGGCGTACCAGCGCAGCCCATACCGTGGCGGCGGGAACACCGGGAAATCGGTGGTGCCGAAGCTCATCGGGATCACGATGACGATCGGCAGCACCAGGAACACGGCGCAGGCAATGCCGGCGGCCACGGCGAGCCGACCGCCCGGAGTGCGCCCCGTGCCAGGCGTGCTGCTGCCCTTGCTGGTCGAACCGGCGATCAGCTTGTCCAGGCCGAAGAGGCGATTGAAGAGCCACAGCGATGCCAGCACCGTGAGCAGCAGCACGGCGGCTAACGCCGCGGCCAGGCCCCAGTTCAGTTCCTCGGTGATGTTGTAGGAAATCAGCTCGGCCACCATGCGCTGGGCCGGGCCTCCCATCAGCGAGGGCGTGATGTAGTAGCCCACCGCATTCATGAAGACGATGATGCCGCCCGCCACCACCCCGGGGCTGGTTAGCGGCAGCACCACGCGGCTGAAGATGCTCACCGAACCCGCGCCGAGACTCTGCGCGGCCTGCACCAGGGTGTGGTCCAGCGAGCGGAACGAGGCATAGAGCGGCAGCACCACGAAGGGCATCAGCACATGGGTCATGCCGATCATCACACCGGTGAAGTTGTAGAGGAAGGCCATCGGCTGGTCCAGAATGCCGCTGCCCGTCAGGAGGGCATTGAGCGGCCCGTTCTTGCCCAGCAGCGCGATCCAGGCAGAGGTGCGCACCAGTGCGCTCGACCAGAACGGCAGCAGCACCGCGAAGAACAGCAGCTTGGCCACATTGGGCCGCACGCTGGCCATCAGGTAGGCAAGCGGGTAGCTCATCAGCACGCAGGACAGCGTCACCGCCGCGGCGATGGTGAAGGTGTTGCCCAGCACGATCCGGTAGATTGGCGTGTCGATCAGGTGGCGGTAGTTGGCCAGCGTCGCCACGCCGTCCTGATAGAAGCCTTCCTTGAGCAGGCCCGCGATGGGCCCGACAAAGAAGCACAGCAGGAAGAGCAGCAACGGCAAGCTGGCGAGCACCGCCGCGCGGCTCGGACGGCGGCGCGCCTGCCTCACGGCGGGTGCGGTCGAGGCGGGGGGAAGGGGCAGGGCGGTGCCTGTCATGATGCAGTTACCTCGCGGTGGTACGAATCAACGTGCGCGGATCTGGTTGTAGCGCTCGACGATGGCCGGCCCCTGCTTTTCCCAGAATTCGGAGTCGAGGAACAACGCGCTTTTCAGCCGTTCGGGCGTGGAAGGCAGGCGCTGCTTGCGGGCCTCGTCGATCAGGGGAAAGGCGGCTTCGGTGGTGGGACCGTAGGCGATGTGCTTGCTGAATTCGGCCTGGTTCTTCGGCTGGATGATGTAGTTCAGCAGCTTCAGGGCTTCGTCGCGATGCGGCGCACCCTTGACCAGGGCGAAGTAGCCAACCTGCGCCACGGCGTTGCCCCAACCCATCTGGATCGGCAGCCCGGAATCGATGCCGGCCTGGAAGCGGCCGTTCCAGCCCAGCGCCATGACGACCTCGCCGCTGCCTAGCGCGTTGACCGGCTCGGCGCCGTTCTTCCACCACATGGCGACGCTTGGCTTGATCTTCTCGATCTGCTTCATGGCGCGGTCCACGCCAGCAGGCGTGGCGAGCACCTTGTAGACGTCGGCGGGCGCAACGCCGTCGGCGATCAGCGCGGCCTCGATGACGGTGGCCGGATCGTCCTGCAGCGTGCGCTTGCCCGGGAACTTGGCCACGTCCCAGAAATCCGCGAAGGTGGATGGCTGGGGCTTGCCGGCCGGGAACGTCTTGGACGAAAAACCCACCACGGTCGAGAAGATCTCGGACGGCACACCATAGTCGTTGCGCGCGCCGCGGATCACGTGCTTCTGATCCACCATCTCCGGCGTGATCTTTTCGAATACGCCCAGCTTGATGCCGCGCGTCAGCCGTGCGCTGTTCTCCGTCACCACATCCCAGTTCACGGTCTTGGTGTCGATCATGGCGCGGATCTTTGCGACCTGCGGATCGGTGTCTTCCGTCAGCTTGACGCCAGTGTCCTTGGCGAACGGCTTCAGCCAGGCCTCGCGGATCGCGCCCTGGTAGGCACCGCCCCAACTCGCGAAGTTCAGTTCCGCCGCGTGGGCTGCACCTGCCAGCAAGGCCGCGGCGGCCGCCACGGTACTAACCATTTTCTGCAACTTGCTTGTCATGCTTTCTCCAGTTGAAACGCCCGATTTTGGGGATGCGGCCATCAGGATTCTGCTGCCCGGCAAATGGCATGCATTTTGCGTGCCAGTGGTATACCAAGCGGCGCCGAGTGGCGTTTCGGAGAATGAAAGTGCGGGAAGTCGATCTGAATTCAGACCTGGGCGAGAGCTTTGGCCCTTATGAAATAGGGGACGACGGCGCCATGCTGGCCATCGTCACGTCGGCCAACGTGGCCTGCGGCTTTCATGGCGGCGATCCCGTCGTCATGCACCAGACCGCGGCCCAGGCACTGTCGCGAGGCGTCGATGTTGGTGCGCACCCTGGCTTTAACGATCTGTACGGTTTTGGCCGGCGCAAGATCGTCGGGGACAGTCCCGGTGACATCGAGAAGATGCTGATCTACCAGATTGCCGCGCTGCAGGGGATGGCGCAGGCCGTGGGCCATCGCGTGACGCACGTCAAGCTCCATGGCGCCCTGGCCACGATGGCCTTCGAGTGCCCCGAGCTATCCGACGCACTCATCGGCGCCATGCGCGCCCTTGACCGGGATCTCGTGCTGGTCTGCACGCCGCACAATGAAACCGAGCGCGCGGCCCGCCGGGGCGGCGTGCGCATGGCCTGCGAGGTCTTTGCGGATCGTCTCTATGGCGACAACGGCTTAACGCTGCCGCGCAACCAGCCGGGCGCCGTCATCCACGACCCGGGCGTTGCGGCGGCACGTGCCATGCAGATGGTTCGGGAGCAGGCGATTCATACCGTTGGCGGCCGCAAGGTCGACATGCGGGTCCACACGATCTGCGTGCATGGCGACAACCCGCAGGGGGTTGCCATTGCCAGGGCGGTGCGCGCCGCGCTGGAAGGCGATGGCGTACGCATTCGTCCGCTCAGCCAGCTCGATTTCTAATCCCAATCCTGTTCGTATTCCAGCCGATTCCTAGGTCGGCCACCTATTTTTTTCACAGCTAACGTCTCAACATTGACCCGAGGCATTATGAAATCTCAAGACGAATCCCTGGCGCGTGCCCGCGGCCTGTTCAATATCGCAGTCACGCCTTTCGCGGCGGATGGCAGCCTGGATCTCCCCGCGCTGACGGAGAACGTCGAGCGCATGCTGGGCCTGGGCTACGACGGCCTTCTGATTGGCGGCACCTACGGCGAATTCCCGGCCATGAATACCGCCGAGCGCGCAGCGCTCTTCCGCCACGCCATGGAAGTGGTGGGCGATCGCGTGCCTGTATTGCTATGCACCGCACATGCCGATGTGCGCGTGGTGAAGGAACTGACCTCGTTGGCTGGCGAACTGGGCGGATTGCCCATGTTGATGCCGCCGTTCGTGTCCGAAGTCACCGATGGCCAGATCGTGCGCTTCTTTGAGGAAGTGGCGCCGCTCTCTAGAACCGGCGTGATGATCTATAACGCGCCGGGCGTCGGTATTACGCTATCGGTGCCGCTGATCGAGCGCCTGTGCGATGTGCCCCAAGTGGTCGCACTCAAGCAAGGCGATCTCAATCCGACCACGGTCGATCAGCTCGTCGGGCGCGTCAGCGGCCGCATTCGCGTACTGGCCGCATCCGATCTCGTGATGCTTGGGCCGCTGGTACTAGGGTTCGACGGTGTCAGCTCGACCAACAGTTGCGCGCTGCCTGAGTTGGTCAAGGCTACCTACGATGCGGTGCGCATTGGCAACGCGGCGGACGCCGGCGGGCTGCATCGTCGCTGGTACCCCATGCGGGCGGTCGCCCGCAAACTGGGCCAGCCCCAGTCCACCAAGGCTGCCATGAATCTGCGCGGCTGGCGCGGCGGTCATGTGCGGCAGCCGCTGCGGGACCTCGATGCAGCCGGGATCGAAGCCGTGCGCGAAGCTTTGCATGCCAGTGGGGTGCGCGAGGCGTGACTACCAGAACCTTGTGTGGGGCATTGCTGCCCTACTGCAGAGGCAGGCCAGGCGTCGGCGGCAGTGCCATGGCCCAGCGGTAGACCAGCAGGCGGCCCTTGTAGGCATCGATGCCGGGCGCGGCCACGCGGTCGAGCTTTTCCTCGCGCATCGCGAAACCCTGCTCGGCCATCTGCCGGTTGAAGGCGGGCCGGTTGCCGCGGTCGGGATCGATGATCCAGATCTCGACCGTGGGGCTGGCATGGCGCCCGATAAAGTGGGCGAGGTTGGCATTGGCATCGCGCTCGTAGAGCAGGTCGCTGCCGATGATCAGGTCGAAATGGCCGTGGACGTCGGCGGGGGCGGGGCCGGCGCCAGCAGGGGTATCTTGCTCGTGCTCCGCGGCGCTCCAGTGCCCGTGCCGGTACTTCATTGGCGCGAGGTCATTCAGGCGTACGTTCTCCGCGAGGAAGGCGGCGGCCATCGGATGGCAGTCGCTGGCGGTCACGTCGGCACCCCTGCGGTGCCCCACCAGGCTGGCCAGCCCCAGCCCGCAGCCGATTTCCAGCACCCGCTCGGTGGGGTCCACCGGGCGCAGCGCCATGCGCGCTGCCAGGTGCGCGCCGGACGGCCACAGCAGCCCGAACAGCGGCCACATGGCGGAAGAAATGCCCATGCGTTCGGCTTCGCCGAGGGGATCGGAGTACTGCTGCTTGTCCAGCAAGGAGCGAATGACCAGGTCGGCGACGCCCGTCACGGCGATGCTCTCTTGCTTGGTTTGGTAGCCGGGCATCGAGGGGGGAAGCCAGAACGCCGGCTTCGCAATAGGAGGGAATTGGCCAGTATGCCCGAAAACCCCTCCGCAAGCCTGGAATGTGAGGCTAAATGCGTCGAAATGAAGCGAAGTCGCCATGAAAAGGGGGTGGGCAGGCGCCGCCGCAGGCAGGAAGTGCGGCAACCGCCTGACGCGGCACTCCGTTCTTGTTGCCACCCACGCCGTGCGAGAATTCGCGATAAGCAAAATAGCGGAAATCACGATCCGCCTATTCTCGGAGATTATCGCGGTGAGCATTCCATCGATCCCATCCATCCCGTCCAGCGCATCCATCCGCAAGCGCCTTCGCATGCGGCACCTGCAACTGATGCTGGCGCTCTCGGAGTCGCCCTCGCTGCGCCAGGCGGCCGAAGGGCTGGCCCTGACCCAGCCGGCCGCTACCAAGTCCCTTCAGGAACTGGAAGACGTGCTCGGCGTATCGCTCTTTACGCGCCACGCGCGCGGGCTGGACCCGACGGTATCGGGCAAGGCGGTGATGCGTTACGCGCGGGTGGTCTTTGCCGACATGGATGAACTGCGCGAGGAGCTTGTCGCCATCCAGGCCGGCGATGTAGGCAAGGTGCGCGTGGGCGCGGTGATGGCGCCGGCGCCGGACCTGCTCACCCACGTGATCGTCAAGCTCAAGCAGGCGCATCCGCGCTTGCACATCATCGTGCAGATCGATACCAGCGACGTGCTCGTGCACGCGCTGCAGCAGGACCAGATCGATATCGTGCTGGGCCGCATCCCCGATGGCTGGCCGTCGGAGGAGTTGTCGTTCGAGACGCTGGGGGAAGAGGCGCTGTCGATCGTCACCCGCGTGGGGCATCCGGCGGCGGCGCGCGGCAAGCTAAAGCTGGCCGCGCTGACGGAGTACGCGTGGATCATCCAGCCGCACCCCAGCCCGATGCGCCAGATCATCGACCAGACCTTCCGCGAGAATCGCGTGCCGCCGCCGGTGAGCACGGTGGAGACCTCGTCGATCCTCACCACGCTGTCCGTGCTGCGCGAGTCCGACATGCTCGCCGTGCTGCCCACCTCGGTGGCCCGCTACTACGAAGACCTGAACATGATCGCCACGCTGCCGGTAGCGTTGCATGGCCGGCTTGCGCCCTATGGCCTGGTGCTGCGCAGGAGCCGTCCGCCCACTCCCGCCATGCAGCTTGTCATCGACATGCTGCGCGCGGGCGGAGCGACGGCAACGGGTGGCATGGAAGGCAAGGGCGGGGCGGCCACCGCCAAGCCTTAGTCCCGCCCTAGTTCGCGCGCTCAATCCCGCGCGCTCAATCCCGCGCCCTCAATCCGCGGAAATCTTGGCCTTGCGGACCACTTCGCCGTAACGCACCATCCGGTCGGCCATCATGCGTTCGAAGGCGGCCGGTGCCATCTCCTCGGGCGGGAACACGCCGCGCGCGCGCAGCGCCGTCTGCATGGCGGGATCGCTGGCGGCCTGGCGCACCGCCTGGTAGAGCTTCTGCACCACCGGCTCGGGTGTGCCGGCAGGCGCGGCAATGCCCGTCCAGGAGCTCAGGTTGAGCTGCGGGTAGCCCAGCTCGGCCATGGTCGGCACGTCGGGCAGCTGCGGCAGGCGCTGCTCGGAAGCCACCGCCAGTGCACGCACCTTTCCTTCCTTGATGTAGGGCAGCATGATGACCAGGTTGTCGAGGATGAACTGGACCTCATTGCTCAGCACGGCCGTGATCAGGTGCGTGCCGCCGCGATAGGGGATGTGCGTGGCGTAGATGCCGGTGCTGGCCTTGAGCATTTCCACATTCAGCTGGCCCATGCTGCCAACGCCGCCGCTGCCGTAATCGAGCTTGCCCGGGTTCTTCTTCGCGTAGGCCAGGAACTCCCCGAAAGTCCGCACCGGCAGGCTTGAATGCACCACCAGGGCGTTGGGCTGGCGGCCCAGGATGGCGATGTTCTCGAAATCCTTGATCGGGTCATAGCCCAGCTTTGGCTGGGTCAGCGGGTTGGCCAGGTGGCTGCTCTGGGAGGACACCACCAGCGTATAGCCATCGGGCTTGCTGCGCGCCACCGATTGCGTGGCGACCGAGCCGCCCGCGCCCGGGCGGTTGTCGACGACCACCGGCACGCCGAGGATGCGCGACAGCGGCTCCGAGTACTGGCGCGCCATGATGTCCACCGAACCACCAGGCGGGAAGGGCACCACCAGCGTGATGGGGCGCGAGGGATAGGCGCCCTGTGCTTGCGCGGCCAGCGGCGCGGCACACGCGAGCGCGGCTACGCTGAGGCCGGTGCGGAGGAAATGGCGGCGAGAGAATGGCACGTTCGGCATGGCAGTGAGTTGAAGGTAGTTAGAAATCGGGTGCGGGGGGCAGTGCCCCGGCTCAGCGCAGTGCGAGGACGGCCAGCGCCACCGCCTGCGCGCGCGGCACGAAAGTGGCAAGCTCGCAGTACTCGCGCACGGTGTGCGCATGGCCGCCCACCGGGCCGGTGCCGCACAGCGTGGGCGTACCCACCGAGGACGTGAGCCCGCTATCGGCTGCGCCGCCGGTGAACTCGCCGTCTACCGAGAAGCCCAGGTGCTGCGCGCCGCGCTGGTACAGCGCCAGCAGGTCCGCGGGCGTCTGGGTCATCGGCCGGGTGCGGCGCATCTCGGTGATCCTGCCTTTGGTACGCGGCAGCGATTCGGCCTCGATGATCGCACGCACCTGCTCGACCAGCGCTTCGATGTCCGTGTCGGCGGTAAAGCGCACGTCGAGCTCGGCCTGCGCAAGTGGCGCCACCATATTGGGCACGATGCCTCCCTTCACACAGCCCACATTGGTGGTGATGCCCCGCTCGGCGTCGGTCAGCGCATGCAGCGCCAGGATCTTGCGCGCGAGCGCGTCGATAGCGCTGGCGCCCTGGGCATGGTTGACCCCGGCGTGCGCGGCCACGCCCTCCACCTCGAACTCCACCACCATCGACCCCTTGCGCCCTGTGACCAGGTTGCCGCTGACGCGGCCGGGCTCGGCGTTGAACACGGCGCGCGCGCCGCGCGCCACGTCCATGATCCGTTCGCGGGTGGCGCCGGAGCCGATTTCCTCGTCGCAGGAAAAGAACAGGCGCACCGGCAAGGCGTTGCCGCCGCAGCGCGCCAGGGCCTCGGCCACGAATACGTTCATGACCAGGCCGGATTTCATGTCGGCCACGCCGGGCCCGTAGGCAAGCCCATCCTCCACGCGGAAGGGGCGGCGTGCGGCCGTGCCGGCCGGGAACACGGTGTCCATATGGCCCATCAGCAGGATGGGCGCGCCATCGCCGGCACCGGGCACCAGCGCATCCAGGCACACGCCATAGCCGGGCACGGCATGCAGTGTGACCGCAATGCCGGCGGCCTCCAGGTGCGCGCGCAGGACCTCTGCCACGGCCGTCACGCCGGCTTCCTGCCGGCTGCCGCTGTCGATGTCGACAATGCGCTGCAGGAGCGCCTGCATTTCAGCCTGCTGGCCGCCCAGCCAATCGATCACCCCGCTTGCCGCCTGGGCATGCATGTCGCTATCCGCTGCGTTGTCCGCCATATACCGCTTGCTCCTTGCTTCGTGTGGGAGTGAATCGTTCATTGCAAAAGTGATATGATCATGCAATACGCATTGCAACGTGTCAACACCATGAAACATGCCCAGGAGACTCCCTCACGTGACGCTACCTTGCTCGAGCGCCTTGCGCGCGAGGCGGCCACGCTGACCGCCCGCGAGCGCACCTTGGCCGATGCACTGGGCCGCGACTATCCGCATGCGCTGCTGGAATCGGCCACCGCGCTGGCTGCCCAGCACGGCACGAGCGCTTCCACGGTGGTGCGGCTGTTCGCCAAGCTGGGCTATGCCAGCTATGGCGATGCCCAGCGCGAGGCACGGGCCAGCGTGACGGCGCTGCTGCCCACCGCCGGCCAGCGTGCGCCGGCCACGATTGGCGGCAAGCGCACCCTGCGAGCTTGCGTGGACGACGCGCTGCTGCACGACCAGCACAACCTGGCGGCCACCCACGAAGGGCTGGACATGGCCGCCTTCGAGGCGATCGCGCGCCTGCTGGCCGAGCCGCGCGGCCGGCTGTTCGTGCTGGCGCAGAAAAACAGCGCGCCCGTGGGCGCATGGCTGGCGCTGCATCTGAATATGTGCCGGCCACAAGTCCAGGAACTGGGCGCGGGCGCGGTGACGGCCACGGATGCCATGCTGTGGGTGGAGCCGGAGGATGTGCTGCTGACTTTCAGTATCCGGCGGTATTCCAGCGCACCGGTGAGCATCGCGCGCGCCTTTCGCGAACGCGGCGCGCGCGTGATCGCGATTTGCGACAGTCCGGCCGCGCCACTGGTGCCGCTATCGGATCACCATCTGTTGGTGCGCACGGCCAATGCGTCGCCTTTCGACTCTTATACGGCGGCTTTCTTCCTGTGCAATGCGCTGGTCTCGGCGGTCGCGCAATTGCGCCATCCGGCGGTCATCAAGGCGTTGCAACGGCGCGATGCGCTGTGGGAGGCTTTTGAGGCGGATCCTGTTGAGGGGTTGAGGCGGGGGTAGGGATTTAGCTCTGGGTACGATATTGCTGCTTTGTAGCCCCGCTGACTGTAGCCCCGCTGACGCGGGGGTGGCGTTTGTGGGCGGGGTTTTGATGCTTCTAGCTGCTGTCGCGGCTGTACGGTATTGGCCGTTTTGGAACGTGTGAGATGTCACTTCTCTTTACTCGTAAAGAGAAGTAACCAAGAGAAAGCGATCCTTGCAGGAGGCTGGCGTGGCGTCATTGGGGACCCCAATGGTTTCGTCGTCAGGCCCCGGGTGCTAATGGACTCGTGCCGTAACCGGTTCAGAGCACCACGACCCGGCCAATGCCCAGGGATTCGTGGTGGTCCCCCCCGGTAGCGGCCATCACGAACTTCAAGCCGTCTGTCGCTCGCGAAGTGGCCGGCTACGAAGTTGCAAGCGTCCCGTTTCCGTCGTGGGCGCGGTGGCACCGGATTGATAGGCCGAAGAATTTTTCCACCGCGCCCACCCCACCACGAAACCATCACGGCGTGACATATCGTGACACTTTGCACCGGTACCGGCAGATGGATGAATGAGCAGGGATGCCGCTACCGAGCAGCCTCACCACGAAACCAGCGCCATCCGCAGGATCGTGGTCACTCGATCCGGTAACGGCATGAGAGGGTTTGAGGCGGGGGTAGGCTGGTGCCGGCGATTTCGCCGCTGACGCGGGGGTGGCGTTTGTGGGCGGGGTTTTGATGCTTCTAGCTGCTGTCGCGGCTGTACGGTGTTGGCTGATTTAGAATGTGTGAGATGTCACTTTTCTTTACTCGCTCGGGCTCGTAAAGAAAAGTAACCAAAAGAAAGCGATACCCATGTGGTTGATTCGTACATCCTTGCAGGAGGCTGGCGTGGCGTCATTGGGGACCCCAATGGTTTCGTCGTCAGGCCCCGGGTGCTAATGGACTCGTGCCGTAACCGGTTCAGAGCACCACGACCCGGCCAATGCCCAGGGATTCGTGGTGGTCCCCCCCGGTAGCGGCCATCACGAACTTCAAGCCGTCTGTCGCTCGCGGAGTGGCCGGCTACGAAGTTGCAAGCGTCCCGTTTCCGTCGTGGGCGCGGTGGCACCGGATTGATAGGCCGAAGAATTCTTCCACCGCGCCCACCCCACCACGAAACCATCGCGGCGTGACATATCGTGACACTTTGCACCGGTACCGGCAGATGGATGAATGAGCAGGGATGTCGCTACCGAGCAGCCTCACCACGAAACCAGCGTCATTTGCTGGAGCGTGGTCCTTTGAACCGGTAACGGCACGAGGCCATTAGAACCCAGGGCCGTACGACGAAACCACCGGGCTACGCAA
Source organism: Cupriavidus sp. GW822-FHT03E04 (assembly GCF_058801495.1). Taxonomy (NCBI): domain Bacteria; kingdom Pseudomonadati; phylum Pseudomonadota; class Betaproteobacteria; order Burkholderiales; family Burkholderiaceae; genus Cupriavidus; species Cupriavidus sp. GW822-FHT03E04. The sequence continues at coordinate 4,946 of NZ_JBXANI010000028.1, read as the reverse complement.
CCCCAATAAGCCAGCCTCCTGCAAGGATCGCTTTCTCTTGGTTACTTCTCTTTACGAGTAAAGAGAAGTGACATCTCACACGTTCCAAAACGGCCAATACCGTACAGCCGCGACAGCAGCTAGAAGCATCAAAACCCCGCCCACAAACGCCACCCCCGCGTCAGCGGGGCTACAGTCAGCGGGGCTACAAACTGCCCCCCCGCCCCAAAAGGCCCGCATTCCTTCACACCACCACATCTTCCAACGTGACCAGCTGCGCCCCATCCTGCACCTGGTCGCCGATACCATAAAGCACCTCCTGCACCACGCCGTCGGCCGGCGCGGTCAGGGTGTGTTCCATTTTCATGGCTTCCATCACGATCAGCGGATCTCCCTTGCCAATGACCGTGCCGGCCTTGACCATCACCGCGATGATGCGGCCCGGCATCGGCGCCACCAGCTTACCGCCCTCGGCATCGGCGCTGCCCGCATGGGCCAGCGGGTCGATGACTTCCAGCCGGGTTTGCTGCTTGCCGCTGAACACGTAGAGAGCGTCGCCTTCGATATGGGTGTTGCCCTTGACCGTGCGCTCGCCCAGGTCGAGTGCGTGGCTGCCGGCCAGGCTGGCCGCGCGGAAGGGCAGGGTCTGCTCGCCTACCGTCAGCCATTGCTTGCCGCCGTCACTGCGCAGGCTGGCCAGCGTTTCGCCTTCACCGGTGCGCAGGCGGAACTGGCTGGTGGCGTCTCCGTTCAGGCGCCATGCGCCGGCGTTCTGCCAGGGCGAATGGGCGTCGGCCGGGTCCACGCGGCGCGCGCGGTTTTCCGCATCGACCAGTGCCGCTACCGCCAGCGCGATGACTTCGGTGCCCACCTTCGCGGGCGGCGGGAATAGTGCTGCCTGGTTGCGCTCGATCAGGCCGGTGTCGAGGTCCGCCGTGCGGAACGCCTGCGACGTCACCAGCCGCTGCAGGAAGGCGATATTGGTCGACAGGCCCACCACGTGATACTCGGCCAGCGCCTGCGCCATGCGCGCCAGCGCCTCCTCGCGGTCGCGGCCCCACACGATCAGCTTGGCGATCATGGGGTCGTAGTACGGGCTGATGGTGTCGCCCTCGCGCACGCCGGAGTCGATACGCACGCCAGCCGGGCCGTTGCCGTCCTGGCCCAGCGCGAATGTGACCGCTGCCGGTGTGCGCAGGTAGCGCAGCGTGCCGGTGGAGGGCAGGAAGCCCTTGTCGGGGTTTTCGGCGTAGACGCGGGCTTCCAGTGCATGGCCGTGGATTTGAAGCTGATCTTGCCTGAGAGGCAGCGGCTCGCCCGAGGCTACGCGCAGTTGCCACTCCACCAGGTCCTGCCCGGTGATCATCTCGGTGACCGGGTGCTCTACCTGCAGGCGGGTGTTCATCTCCATGAAGTAGAACGAGCCGTCCTGGTTGGCGATGAATTCCACCGTGCCAGCGCCGACGTAGCCCACGGCCTGCGCGGCGGCAACGGCGGCTTCGCCCATGGCGCGCCGGCGTTCCTCGCTCATGCCAGGGGCCGGAGCCTCTTCCAGCACCTTCTGGTGGCGGCGCTGCACCGAGCAGTCGCGCTCGAACAGGTAGACGCAGTTGCCGTGCGTGTCGGCAAAGACCTGGATCTCGATATGGCGGGGGCGGGTCAGGTATTTCTCGACCAGCACGCGGTCGTCGCCGAAGCTGGCGCTGGCCTCGCGCTGCACGGACGCCAGCGCGGCTTCAAAGCCTTCGCTGGCCTCCACCACGCGCATGCCCTTGCCGCCGCCACCGGCGCTGGCCTTGAGCAGCACGGGGTAGCCGATGCGGTCGGCTTCGCGGCGCAGCAGGGCGGCATCCTGATCCTCGCCGTGGTAGCCGGGCACCAGCGGCACCGCAGCCGCCTCCATCAGGCGCTTGGCCGCGCTCTTGCTGCCCATGGCGCGGATGCTGGATGCCGGCGGGCCGATAAAGACGAGGCCGGCTTCGGCGCAAGCTTCTGCGAAGCCGTCGTTCTCGGAGAGGAAACCGTAGCCCGGATGGATGGCCTGCGCGCCGGTGGCCTTGGCCATCTCGATGATGTGGTCGCCGCGCAGGTAGCTGTCGCGCGCTGCCGCGCCGCCGATATGCACGGCCTCGTCGCACAGTGCCACGTGGCGCGCGTTGGCGTCGGCGTCGGAGTAGACGGCTACCGTGCGGATGCCGAGGCGGCGGCAGGTGGCTGCCACGCGGCAGGCGATTTCGCCGCGATTGGCGATCAGGATCTTGTTGAACATGACTGTTCCTAGTTTTCTGGTTCTGGCGGCGCGGCTGCGGTGGCCACGCGGCGGATGCGCATGATTGGCTGGGTGCCTTGGCTCAGGCAGGACGCCAGGACGGCGAGCGCTTCTCCAGGAAGGAGCGCACCCCTTCGCGGCCTTCGTCCGACGCGCGGATCGCAGCAATGCGCTCGGCGGTGTCGGCCAGCAGCGCATCGTCGATGGCGCGGCCGGACACTTCCTGCACCAGCCGCTTGCTCTCGCGCACGGCGTTGGGGCTGTTGGCCACCAGCGCGGCGGCGATCTCGCTCACCTTGGCATCCAGCGTGTCGCCCGGCACCACCTCATGCACAAAGCCCAGGCGCAGCGCCTCGGCCGCGCCGAAGCGCTCGGCCGTGATGAAGTAGCGCCGCGCCGCCTGCTCGCCCATGGCGCGGATCACGTAGGGGCTGATGGTGGCGGGCAGCAAGCCCAGGCGCGCCTCCGACAGGCAGAAATTCACCGTCTGCGCGGCCACGGCGATGTCGCAGGCGGCAACCAGGCCCACGCCGCCCGCATAGGTGTCGCCGTGGATGCGCGCGATCACCGGCTTGGGGCAGGCCCAGATGGTGTGCAGCATCTGCGCCAGCGTGAGCGCGTCGGACCGGTTCTCGTCGTGCGAGTAGCCGGCCATCTTCTTCATCCAGTTCAGGTCGGCGCCGGCGCAGAAGGCCGGGCCATTGCCAGCCAGCACGATGGCGCGCACCGTGGGCTCGCTGCCGAGTGCGCGGAACGCACCGGTGAGCTCGGCGATCACGGTTTCGTTGAAGGCGTTGCGCACGTCCGGCCGGTTCAGCGTGACGGTGGCCACGTGCTGCGCGGCCGTGACGGTAAGCGTGGTGAAATCCATGTTGGTGTCCTGTACGGTGCGATTCGTTATCCGGGGCGCTTGAGCAATGGAAAATTACATGCGGAACACGCCGAACTTCATCTCGCCGATGGGCGCGTTGAGGCTTGCCGACAGGCCCAGGCCCAGCACCGTGCGGGTTTGCGCGGGATCGATCACGCCGTCGTCCCACAGCCGCGCGCTGGCGTAGTAGGGGTGGCCCTGGTGCTCGTACTGGTCGCGGATCGGTTGCTTGAACTTGTCCTCGTCTTCCGCGCTCCAGCTGCCGCCCTTGGCCTCGATGCCGTCGCGGCGCACGGTGGCCAGCACGCTGGCTGCCTGCTCGCCGCCCATCACCGAGATCCGTGCGTTCGGCCACATCCACAGGAAGCGCGGCGAGTAAGCGCGCCCGCACATGCCGTAGTTGCCAGCGCCAAACGAGCCGCCGATGATCACCGTGAACTTGGGCACCTGCGCGGTCGCCACCGCCGTCACCATCTTGGCCCCGTTGCGGGCAATGCCCTCGTTCTCGTACTTGCGGCCCACCATGAAGCCGGTGATGTTCTGCAGGAACACCAGCGGGATCTTGCGCTGGCAGCACAGTTCGATAAAGTGCGCGCCCTTGAGCGCCGACTCCGAGAACAGGATGCCGTTGTTGGCGATGATGCCCACCGGATAGCCCCAGATCCGCGCAAAGCCGCACACCAGCGTGGTGCCGTAGCGCGCCTTGAACTCGTCGAAGTCCGAGTCGTCCACGATGCGCGCAATGACCTCGCGCACGTCATAGGGCTTGCGCGTGTCGGTAGGGATCACGCCGTACAGCTCCTCCACCGGATAGCGCGGGGGCAGCGGCTCGTGCAGGCGGATCTGGTCCGGCTTGCGGCGGTTCAGGTGCTGCACGATATTGCGCGCCAGCGACAGCGCATGCGCGTCGTTCTGCGCAAAGTAATCGGCCACGCCCGACAGGCGCGTGTGCACATCGGCGCCGCCCAGGTCTTCGGCGGTGACTTCCTCGCCGGTGGCGGCCTTCACCAGCGGCGGGCCGCCCAGGAAGATGGTGCCCTGGTTCTTGACGATGATCGATTCATCGCTCATGGCCGGCACATAGGCGCCGCCGGCCGTGCACGAACCCATCACCACCGCGATCTGCGGAATGCCTTGCTTGGACAGGTTGGCCTGGTTGTAGAAGATGCGGCCAAAGTGGTCGCGGTCCGGGAACACGTCATCCTGGTTAGGCAGGTTGGCGCCGCCCGAGTCCACCAGGTAGATGCAGGGGAGGTTGTTCTGCTCGGCGACCTCCTGCGCGCGCAGGTGCTTGCGCACCGTGAGCGGGTAGTAGGTGCCACCCTTGACGGTTGCGTCGTTGCAGACGATCACGCATTCCTGTCCGGCCACGCTGCCGATGCCGGTGATGATGCCTGCGCCGGGCGCCGCATTGTCGTACATGTCGTAAGCCGCGAGCTGCGACAGTTCCAGGAACGGTGTGCCCGGATCCAGCAGTTGCTGCACACGCTCGCGCGGCAGCAGCTTGCCGCGCCCAAGGTGCTTGGCGCGGGCTTGCTCGCCGCCGCCTTCCGCCAGCTTGGCGATCTTCGCCTTGAGGTCGACGACCAGCGCCTGCATGGCGTCGGCATTGGCGCGGAAGGATTCCGAGCGCGCATTGAGTTTGGTTTCGAGCGTGGGCATAAGGTGTCGGATCTCGGGTCTTTGTTCTTGTGGCTTGTGCTGTGGGCGCGGGGGGCGTCGGCTGGATGCTCAGGCCGTTTCGGCGTAGAGCTCGCGCCCGATCAGCATGCGGCGGATTTCCGAGGTGCCCGCGCCGATCTCGTACAGCTTGGCGTCGCGCCACAG
>NZ_JBXANI010000027.1:0-114863 GCF_058801495.1 Cupriavidus sp. GW822-FHT03E04 | reverse complement strand
GCCACGTCGTGGATCAAGGACGGCACGGCCGAAGACATGCTCAAGGCCATCCGCGCCGAGTGCGTGGCCCGCCAGCTACTGGCCCGCGACGTGCTGGCGGGGCGGCCATATGATGCCGACCCGGAAGGCTTCCATCTCTGGCTGCCGATACCGGCGGACAGCGGCTGGCGTCCTTCCGAGCTGGCGCTGCACCTGCGCTCGCGAAGCATTGGCGCGGTGTCGAGCGCAGCGTTCGCCACCGACGGCAATCCCCCGGATGCGATCCGGATCTGCCTGGGCGGGCCGGATGGGTGCGATGAAATAGAGGAGTCGCTGCAAATCGTGGCGGATACGCTGGACGATCCGCATCATCTACATTCGGCGATGCTGTAGCCGGCTCATCGTTTGCCTCAGGTGCCTAGGAAAAGAAGTCAACACCCCTCTGGATGAACTTCCCCCCAAAAGTTGGACCCCAACTTTTGGGGGGCATAATTAAACACTCCGAGCAGTTCAAGCTGTCAGTCGTCGACTTGCTCCAGCCGCTGCCGGCCAATGATGAGACTCGCACCCGAGAAGAATGACTCGAAAAGCCGACCTATCTGCTCGCGGAGGTGGCGTACAAAAAAGATCGACGCCTTGGTTCAAGCGAAGAGGCTGGCCGTGCGGCAGAAAAAGCACGGCTAGTGTTTGAGCTAAGGCTGCAGTATCCGCTAGCGACTTTGCTGAAGGTCGCGCATTACCGCCGCAATTTGCAACCAAGGCCGGATCGTCAATCACAAGATCGTGCAATGCTTGATGGGCGTCCTGGGACTGAAAGCGCGGGTACGCGCGAAGAAATACTGCCCTTATCGGGGAGAGGTTCGCCAGGTTGCGCCAGTATTCTGCAGCGCCGCATGGAAGCCCAGCGTCAAAACGAGAGTGGGTGACAGATGTGACCCAGTTTGATGTAGGCGGCCAGAATGTCTCCCGCCGATGCTGGATCTGTACCACGGCGAGATCATCGCCTATGAGACGGCAAGGCGGCAGGCATTCGAGATGCTTAGAACCATGCTCAAGTAAGCATTCGCAAAGCTCAGACCTCAGGACAGGCGGTGCTGTACTCAAATCAAGGCTATCAGTAGCAGATGCCGATGTATCGTCACTTACTGCAACAACGCGCCCTGATGCAAAGCATGTTGCGCAAGGGGAATTACTTGAACAACTCGGCCATGGCGAGCTTCTTCGGCAGCCCTGAATTCCGAGTTCTGCCACTTGAACACGTTCGGTGACCTCGACCAACTGTAGGCCGGGCCGGACCGATACATCCGATTGCAATCACGACCGCATCAAGCTCAAACTAGAAGGGCTGAGCCCTGTGCAGTACAGGACCCATCCCAATCCGGTCTAGCCAACCAACGGTTCAACTTTTTGGGGTCAGTACAGGACACCGGCTTTTCCAATAAGTCCGCGATATAACCTCAGGGCAAGTCCACCTCCAAGAACACCGCAGGCACGTCCCCCTTGTTCTGCAGAGCATGCATCCTAGCGCCCTGAGTGGCGTATGACTGCCCGGCACCGATCTGCTTGCCCTCCGTTTCGCCGTCAAGGTATTCCGTCAGCGTGCCTTTGAGCACATAGGACACCGAGGGCCGGTCGGCGTGGCTGTGCATCGGCAGAATGCCGCCAGGTGCGATTGTCACCTCGCGCATCCGCAGGGTACGGCCCTTGCTGACGCTGAAGTCAGTGGGCAGCTTGACCGCTGCGAGTTCCTTACCATTGACTCCGACACGCTCGGTGGGCAAGGATTGGGACTGCGCGGCCGCGGGGCCGGCTGCCATCCATCCACCCAGCATGCACAGGCTAAGTGAAGCAAGGGTACGTCTCATGATATCGATGTTCTCCAAGGGTTGAAGGGAGCCGGCGCGGACCTCTTGCCCATCGCCAGACATCCGTCGCCGCAGCGCGGCATCACTTCACGCTGCGCGTGATCCAGCCGTTGAGGCGTTCGGCGATGTCAAGGCTGTTCTTCTCCTGCATCATCAGGTGGCCGTTGCCCCGAACCCCCTGCTGTTCGAGGCGCCAGAAGGTAGTCGGTACCCCCGCCTGGGTGAGGAAGGCCGCGGTGCAGTGGTCATAAGGGGCGTGGTATGAGGCCTCGCCAGTGACCACCAGCACCGGTGTGTGCCGCAAATTGGCCAGTTGGCGAGCCGGCTCACGCTGCCGCCAACATTTAACCAAGCCATTGCCATCGGCTTCCGCCTGTTGCTCGATCTCGATCTCGGCGGGGTCGTTGACTGCCGGCGCGTAGCGGACCGGGATATTGGTCAGTCCCCAGGCCAGTTCGCGGGTGGCCTGAGTAGCGTTCTGGAACGGTGGACCGGAAGGTTCGACCGCAACGATGCCTTTCACCAACTGAGGTCGCGCATCGGCGATCGACCAGCCAAACAAGCCTGCCTGTGAATGCACCAGCAACACGGCCGGACCGATCTTGTCAAGCAGCGCGGAGGCCGCCTTCTGCACCAATTGCTCGCTCTGTTTGTTGTCCGCCAGCGACGGCACGATGCCAGCGTAGAAGGCATCAAATAGCGGGTCGCCGCGCTTGCCAGGGGTAGCGCTTTCGCTTGGCCACTGGGTGTGCCTCTCAGCCTGCGGCCACGCCTTGTATTGTTCCGAAGCCGTAAACAGCTTTTGCACCAATGACAAATCGCTAGTGCGCAGCTTGCCGCCAGTCTCAGGCAGCCAGGGTGAACGGCCTCGGCTAGGCTGGTCAACCATGTAGACCACATAGCCCTGGTCTACAAAGTAGTCAGCCCATCCCTTGCGTCCATCGGGCGTGCCCATCCAATTGGTGGCGGTTTGGCCCAGGCCATGGAACAGTACCAGAGGGTACTTGTGCTTGACCTTGGACGGCGCCCAGGCCTGCACATACATCTGTCCGGCCATCAACTCCTTTCCGGCCTCGCCCACGTAATCTCCGCCAACATAGAACGAAGCATGGCGGGTAACCTTGGTGGGCGTGAATTGCTCTGGGCCAAAGGGTGCAGCATCCGCGAGCGACGCGGTGCCCGCGAGGGCAAGAAGCGCGGCAACCAGGCGTGTTGAGTACTTAGTGTGCATAGGAAACTCCTTGAATGAAAGGCGTGCAAGCACGTCTCAAACCTCAATAGTTCAAACCTTGGCCTCGGCGGTAGGCGACCGGACTTGCAACGGGCAACGTGTCCCGATTGGTCCACGGCAGGTCATAGGGCAACTTGGCGCCGGGTGTCTGCTCGCCAGTCAGCACATCGAACAAGGCATCGAAGCCTATGCCAAAATTGCCGACAATCGCGGCGGCGGAGCCTGCGATGCCGCTCAGGTCTGCCGGTCGCTCCAGGTACAGCGAGACCACGGTCGGCACCTTGGCGCTGATGCGCTTGAATTCCTCGAAGGCCGGATCTCCGGACTTGAAGCCGGTGTCGCCTTCCCGGTAACGCGCACCGAAGAAGTAGTTCGGGTGTAGGACTTCGAAAGGCGTGGATAGGGCCATAATGGCCACGTCGGCATCCTCAGGACGCTGTACCACCGTAAAGCCACGCTGGCGGGCCACGTCGGCATCAACCTGATACAGATAGACCTTGCGAGCCTTGGCGGCGCGCAGCGGTAGCGTTTGCTGGCCATTCTTGATCAGCACCACTGAGCGACGCTGCGCGCTCAGTGCCATGGCTTTAAAGGCCGGGTTACCCACGATGCGGGTGGCATCAGCCACATCCACATACGGATTCTCGAAAAGGCCTTGCTGGAATTTCTGCGCCAAAATGCGCTGCACCGACGCATCGACTACAGCCATGCTCAGCCGGCCCGATTTCACCAGTCCAACAATGATCTCGGGCTCCTTGGAACCACCGAACTGGTCCACCCCCGCTTGTGCCGCCTTGGCGAAGCGCTCTGGCTTGCTGAGATGCTCCACTCCCCAGGGCATGGCCATGTCGATGGGGGCGGGCTTCTGCCCCGGCTTGGCTCCATACTGGCACACCGCAGTGCAGTCATCCATGATCTGCCAGTCGGACACGATCACACCATCGAACTTGAAGCGGCCACGCAGTACCTCGGTCAGCATCTGTTTGTTGAAGCCCACGCCCACACGCTCGATCGGCTCCGTACTGCCCTGGATCCTGAGATTCTCCAGCGGCTGGCCGTAGGATGGCATCACGCCGCCCACCCGGGCGGCAAAGGCACCGGTAAAAGGCAGGATGTGATTCTCGATGTCAGCCGACGTCACGGCCAGGTGCCGGCCGTAGTAGTTGTGCGCATCGAAACCGTCTGGCATCGTCGCGCCATATCCTACCCAGTGCTTGACCACCGAGACCACGCTATCCCGGCCTATGCCCTGGCTGCCGTCTTGCATGCCACTGACATAGGCTTGCACCAGGCGCGTGGCCAGTTGCGGATCACTGCCAAACGTTCCGTTGGTTCGATGCCAGCGCGGGTTTAGCGTCAGATCCGCCTGTGGCCCCAAAGAGATGCGAATGCCTACGGCCAGATACTCCTGCCGCACGCTATCGGCAAATTGGCTCACCAGGTTGGCATCACCAATAGCCGCAAACCCTACAGGGTCTGGCCACTGCGTGAATGCACCGGACTTGACGCTCACGCCCTGCGCATAGCGGAACTGGCTCCGAGGGTCGGTACTCAGGGAGACCGGAATGCCCAGCCTGCCCTTCTCGGCAATCGCTTGCAGGCCGTTGTACTGCGTGGCCATGTCCGCTACGTCGGTACTCAACCGGTTGAGAAAGGACGTAATGTGCTTGTCGAGCAGCAAGCTGGTGATTCCCGGGACCTCCCAGGCCGTTCCGGCACCCGGGATCGTGGACGACGCCGTCGACGGCGGATTGGCATGCATCATTGTGCCGGCCTTCTCCTCGAGGGTCATCTCGCCAACCAGATCTCGCGCGCGTTCAGCCGATGGTCGGCGCCAGTCCTCGTAAGCGTCGAGCATGCCGTTCTTGTTCAAATCCTTGAATTTCAGGCCGTCTACCTGCAGGAATTGGATGGACTGGCTCTTGAGCACAGGCTGACTTGGCACAGCCGAGGACAAGGTGCTGCAGCCGTAAAGGGTTGCGGTGGCCAGAACAGACAGGCCAACCCAGATGGCCCCATGCTTCAGGGAGAATGTAATCATGACTTGACGGAGTCCAATGTAAAAACGGGTTTCCAGAAGGAGGCAAAGCAGTGAGAGGTCTTGGTCGTTCTGGACAATGCAGGCGGGAGTGCGCCACCGTGCGGCTTGCCTCCGATGTAGCACGCGTTGTGCGGCTTCGCTGAGCAAGTCAGAAACGGTGACTCATGCCAAACTCAGCCCCACGCAACAAGCGCCCCGCAGGTGGCGTGCCCAGCCCGAAAGCCGCATTGCCAGCGTTGCTAAGGCTCACAAGCGTGGCATACAAGGTGGTGCGTTTTGAGAATTCGTAGGTGTACCCTACGGCGATCTGGGTGGCGTGGTTCTGGTTGATCGATGCCCCGTTCAATGTGCCCGATTCATTGACACGTGTGTAGTTGGCCCGCACATTCCCAGCCTGTCCAACTGGCACCACTACGCCCACCTGGGCCACAAGGCGTGATGCGTCAATGTAATTGCTGCGTACGATCGAGCCTAAGAACTTGGCCACCTGCAGGTCATAGGATCCAGCAACCGCAGCGCGCGTGAGGTTGCCGCCCAACCCATCGAATACGCTGTAGGCAACTGTGACGTTGACCGGGCCCGTAGCATAACCAACCCGACCACCCGTGTACTTTTGGGCCGGCTTTCTTTCGCCGAGCGCCACTGCCAAGTTGGCGTAGAAGCCGCCGAGGCTGTTGGGCGTGAAGTAGCTCACCATATTGTCTGCACGCGCCCACAGGCCGGTAGCTTCGATGCCACTGCCAAAGGCGGTGGAGTAGAACTTGCCCTGGTCGGCCAAGCCGCTGACGCCGAAGGTATCGAACTCAGCAAAGGACGTGTAGCCTGGCGTCAGGTCATGACCCAACCGGACCTCACCCAAAGGGCCCATCAAGCTTACGGTGGAGCGACGGTTCCAGAATCGCGCGCTGTTTCCGCTACCGTCGTCGACGTTCACCGTGCCTTCTAGCCACGCCCCCGCGGCCATACCGCCACCTAGATCTTCCTGCGCGCGGATACCCCATCGGCTGGCAGCCAGCCCACCACTGCCCATGCTATAGGTAGGATCGACGCCATTGCTGACGCGGCGCACCGCTACGTCGGCAACGCCGAACAAGTTCACACTCGATTGCGCCGAGGCAACGCCTGTGAACACGGCAAGCGCCGGCAGAAGGAATGCTGATTTCTTCACTACATGCTCCAGAGGGGAAGTCTAGTTGTATTGATCTTTGCAAGCAGGTCACTGCATATACGCTGCGTCTTCGACTCCCTGGAAGCACGACGTGCCGAAGGGAGTCTTAGGGACCGCGCGGAAATTTCGTCCCGCCGCATGGTGAGGGCGCAAACGCAGCACACAAGAAACCTATCTGCATCGATCGTGCCATCGGGCAGTGCGACTCATGCAATCAATTCACAATCAATGGGATGACACAAGCTTGATTGGTACTTCGACCGAGCAGAACTATCTGCAAGAAGCTCGGCTGTTCGGTCGATCCATTCACTGCCTTGGGGCTGCGGAACGCACTCAATGCATCGAGACACTTGCCAATGCTGCACCGGGGTGGGGCGCGATCTGGGGGATCGCCTTCAAGGCAAACACATGAAAACTGATTTCTTCGGTTTCTTCCTCCCTTCAAATAGCCCCCTCATTTCCACCCAATGGAAATGAGGGGGCTATACCTAATTTTCCCACGCGAACACCATAAATTCCGTCACATGGAAATTAGTAACCTCGCAATATTTATCAATTGATAAATAAATATTTGCAACTTCACCTATATATATCTACACATAAAACCTAGTGATTCACGGGACGTATTTACCCAAGGGTACTGTTGGATACCCATGTGGCAATTTCAACTTTGCAGTTAATTTCGCCGTGATTTTCAAATTCCGCGTTCGCTGCGCATCTTCCATCTTGCGCTCATCGAACGGAGAAATATACGGACTCATTCAAAGTGAAAATTAAAGAGATACACTCTCTCCTGCGATATCTTTTATCGACATCACCATTCTCAGCCAGCCTGGCGATTACAAAAACAACAATTTTATATGTGCATTAATAGCCAGGTTAATTTATCAACGCTCACAAAATACAATCTCTTTTGTTTTTAAAAATTCCAATATAAAAATCACTCGAAATTTTTTAATGAAAAATGACTACAACGAAACATAAAGGAAAATTGATTTCCTCTTTGTGTCCCCTATACAATCCTTTCCTCACTTTCCGGGTCGAACAGCACGGCCTTTCCGAGGTCAATCACCAGCGACATCCGATTCCCTGGCACCGCTGCTTCGCGGGGGTGGGTGCGACAGCAGACTTTTGAGTTGTTTAGCGTCACGAATACAAGGGTATCCGGCCCAGTTGGCTCAATCATATCGACCACACAGTCGAGCACCGGCAGATCGGTGCGATGAGCAGTCTGCGTGTCGGTAATCTGTTCCGGGCGAATTCCGAGTAGCACTTGCCTGCCGAGGTGGGGCCGCAACGCGGCATCGTCTGCATATAGCGGCATCACCTTTGTGACCGAATCTCCATGCTTCAACGCGATGCCGATACCGCCGCCTGCCTCCACCAATGTAGTAGGAATAAAATTCATTGGCGGGGACCCGATGAAGCTAGCGACGAAGCGGTTGACGGGGTTGTCATAGATTTCCTGCGGAGTACCGAATTGCTGCACGAAACCGTCCTTCATGACCGCGATGCGGTCGCCGAGCGTCATCGCCTCGATCTGGTCGTGCGTGACATATACGATGGTCGACTTGAGCCGTTGGTGCATCATCTTAATCTCGAGACGCATCTCAACCCGGAGTTTGGCGTCGAGGTTCGACAGCGGTTCATCGAATAGAAACACCGCCGGGTTGCGCGCGAGCGCCCGGCCCATCGCCACGCGCTGACGCTGGCCCCCAGATAGCTGCGAAGGCTTGCGATCGAGCAGATGGCGCATCTGAAGCATGTCGGCGACACGGTCGACGGTTTTGTCGATTTCGGCTTTCGGCATCTTGCGGATCTGCAGGCCGAAGGAGATGTTGCTGCGCACACTCATCGATGGATACAGCGCATATGATTGAAAAACCATTGCGATGTCACGGTCCTTCGGTTGTAGGTCATTGACGCGTCGCTCACCGATATGTATGTCGCCGCTAGAAATATCGTCGAGACCGGCGATCATGTTCAGCAGTGTCGACTTTCCACAACCGGAAGGGCCAACCAGGATCAGAAACTGGCCGTCTTCAATATCGATGTTGATACCTTTCAGTACGTCAGCGCCGTTGCTGTAGATCTTGCGGATGTTGCGAATTGAAAGTGCAGCCATGTTTATCCTTTGACAGCGCCTGCGGTAAGGCCGCGCACGAAATATCGACCCGCCACAAAGTACACAAACAGTGTCGGAAGCGCGGCTATGATCGCCGCAGCCATGTCGACGTTGTATTCCTTGACCCCTGTCGAGATATTGACCAGATTATTCAGAGCTACCGTAATCGGCTGCGCTTCGCCTCCCGCGAACACAACGCCGAACAGGAAGTCGTTCCACACCTGCGTGAACTGCCAGATGATGCAGACCATGAAGATTGGCATCGAGAGTGGCAGCACGATGCGGCTGTAAATCAGCCAGAAGCCGGCACCGTCAATGCGCGCGGCCTTCACTAGTTCATCCGGCAAGGTCACATAGTAGTTGCGGAAAAATAGCGTGGTGAAGGCCAGTCCATAGATGATATGAACAAGGATCAGCCCACTGACCGTGCCCGACAGTTCCGCCAAGCCCAGCAGCCGTGCCATTGGCAGAATCACAACCTGGAATGGGATGAAGCAGCCCACCAGCAATAGCGTGAACAAGAGATCGGATCCGCGGAAGCGCCACATCGACAGCACGTAGCCATTCAGAGAACCAACAACTGTAGAGATCAACACTGCGGGCACGGTCATCCTCACCGAATTCCAGAAGTAACCGCGCATGCCGTCGCATTCGATACCCGTACATGCGCTCGCCCATGCTGCAGACCATGCAGAGCTAGTCCACTCGTTGGGCAGCGACAGTAAATTGCCGGTACGGATGTCATCAAGCGACTTAAATGACGTGATTAGCATCACGTACAACGGCATGAGGTAGTATGCCGCCATCCCCACGAGCGCCAGATAGAGGAGGATGCGGCCAGGAGAAAGGTGCTTAGACACGACGGGCACTCCGGGTTTCGAGATACATCAACGGTACAAGCACGGCGACAATGGTCATCAGCATCATCATCGCCGACGCGGCGCCGAGACCAAGTTGACTGCGTGTGAACGCAAACTGATATACGAAGATAGCTGGTACGTCGGTGGATGTACCCGGACCACCATTGGTTAGTGCCATCACAAGATCAAAACTCTTAATCGCGATGTGCGAGAGAATCAACATCACGCTGAAAAAGACCGGCCGTAGGCTGGGGATAACGATACGCAGATAGATGGTCGGCATCCGCGCACCATCGATCTGCGCCGCCTTAATGATCGAGTCGTCAACACTGCGAAGTCCCGCGAGGAAAAGTGCCATCACGAATCCGGATGACTGCCAGACGCCAGCGATCACCACGGTGTAGATAGCCTTGTCCGGATCAACGAGCCAGTCGAATATGAAGTTCGGGAATCCCCAGTCGTTAACAAGTTTCTGCAGTCCGAGATCGGGGTTCAGTATCCACTTCCATACGGTACCAGTGACGATGAAGGAAAGCGCCATCGGGTACAGGTAGATCGTGCGCAGGGCACCTTCGGCGCGGATTCGCTGATCGAGCATCACGGCCATCAGTAGCCCGAGGGCGATCGAGACACTGATAAACAGTCCACCAATCATCCCGAGATTCCTTACTGCACTCCACCACCGCTCGTTGTCAAACAGGGAGACATACTGCGTCAGTCCAACGAACTCGTAGTTCGGCAGCATGCGCGAGTCGGTCAGCGAGATCCACGCTGTCCACGCGATGAAACCATAGACAAAGATCAGGAAGACGATTAGGGTTGGCGACAACACCAGCCTGGGCAGCCAGGTATCTGCAAAGCGGCGAATGCCAGAATGGCCTTTGGAAGTTGGTATCGACACATTCTCCATCGGTTCGGGATGCGAGAGCGGTAGGCCGGAATTGCGGGTTTTCATCATCTGCTTCACGTACCCATTACTTCGTCCGTGCCGCTTTGGCAATCCGTTCGGCTGCCTTCTGCGGGGTCATGTTCGAATTCATGAATTGCGAGATCACGTCCATCACCGCACCTTCGGCAGCTGAAGACATTGCCATCTTGTGCGCAAAGCTGGGCAACAGCGCATTAGCCTTCAAGGAAGTCTGCAAGTCAGCGGCCGATTTTCTGGCACAATCGTCGAATTTTGTCATTGGCACATCGACGCGAGCCGGGATCGAGCCCTTGCTAAGACTGAAGGCCTCCTGGAAAGCCGGGTTCATCACCGCTTCAGCCAAGTGGGCTTGTGAGATCTGCGCGGCCTTGTCCTTTTGGACAAACATCGCCAGACTGTCAATGTTGTATGTGAATGACCCGCCCGTACCGGGCGCGGCCACGCATAGATAGTCCTTGCCGGGCTGCTTGTTGGCAGCAGTGAATTCACCCTTTGCCCAGTCGCCGGTAAATTGCATGCCGGCCTTGCCGTTGATGACCATCGCAGTGGCGAGATTCCAATCTCGGCCAGCGGCGCCCTTATCGATATAGCCCTTTACCCGCTGCATAGCCTCAAACACTCTGACCATGGTCGGGCCAGCCAGGGCAACCGGATCCAATTGCGCAAAGGCCTTTCGGTAGAAATCCGCGCCACCGACACCTAGAGCAATCGATTCGAAGAGCGTGGCGTCCTGCCACGGCTGTCCACCGTGCGCAAGTGGCTGGATGCCGGCTGCTTTCAGTTTATCGGCGGCGGCGAAGAAATCATCCATCGTCACCGGCACGGTGGCGCCGGCCCTCTTCAACGCTTCCGGGTTGATCCACAACCAGTTAACACGATGGATATTCACCGGCACGGCTACATAGTTGCCCTTGTACTTCATGATGTCGGCCACAACTGGCGGCAACACTTTGTCCCAGTTGCCGGCCTCGGCTACGGCATTGATATTTGCAAGGGTGCCCTCTTTGCCCCATTCCTGGATCTGCGGCCCTTTGATTTGCGCGGCGGTCGGCGCCTTGCCAGAGACCACGCGGGTCTTGAGGGCCGTCATGGCGTTATCTCCGCCGCCGCCCGCGATGGCATAGTCCTTCCAGGTATCTCCCTTCTGCAACATTGTCTTTTTCAACTCGGAGACCGAGCGAGCCTCACCGCCGGAGGTCCACCAGTGCAGCACTTCCACTTCGCCTGCGAAGGAAGGAAACGCAGCGCTCAAGGCGAGGCCCGCTACGGTTATGCCGCTGGCACGCAAAAACATCGGGGTCATACGGAATTCCTGTTGAATTGTGTTACTTGCGCCTCGCGGGGGCATGCGTGTACTAGGGTGCAGAACATCTGTCCAACAGCATTGCCATGCTCGACACGGCAACTGTGCTGGGTCGTAGTGCAGCCCAACGAAACAAAGGCTGTGGGTGCACCCACATCAGTGCCAGCCTCGCCATCGTGACTTCATACAACGGCATGCTAGCGAATCGTGTCTGGCGTCAGACGCTCATCGCGAGCGCACTCTCCTCTAAGCCGCCGTCATCGCCATGAAGCCAAGTGCGGGCTTGGTATGTGGCGGGGGCAACGACATGCTGCCTCCAAGCAACACTTTTGTGTCTGCCCTTGGTTGGATAGTAGTTTTATTACATACAAATGGAAATCAGGGTAAATCCCAAGAACTCGCGGCACGGCGTAATCCGTGTTCACGTTGGTATCAATGACAGCCTACTGCCACTCACAGGTGAAATTCCCACCGCGTGGATGCTATTCATCCGCTCAGCGACCGCTTCCCAATAGATAGTAGCAATACTACAATAGTGGGGAGTAAGGATCTCTGCGTTGACCAGCAATGCACCCCCTTCTAGTGCCGCAAGAGGCACATGTGAGCACTGATCGAGGCGCGACCGGGCCGATGGGGACCCTCTGGTCAGTCGTTGGCATCCGCGGATGATCCGGTGCAGCCTGGCGCAGCGCACGTCAAGCTTGCAACTGGACGCAGGCGCAAACACCCCACCATTCGGCGGGACGGTTGTATAGATCTACCCGGCCTCGACTATGACCGCCACAAAGAACGTCCGCAGCGTTCAACGACCGTCTGAACGCCTCCGCGAGAATGGACGTTGCAATGCCTGCCTGGCGCGTTCTGGCGTACGGCCGGGACTCGATTCCGCTACCACGATAGAACTCTTGCACCAAATGACGCCAACCAGTAACGTTCGAAATTTGCAACCTGGAGCACGGCGCATGGCCGCAGTCGCCACGAACACCATGTTCAACAAGTTTTCCGGAGGCGATCGCCTCCTGGCGGACATCGGCAGTACCAACGTCCGCTTTGCGCGACAAACGCAGCCAGCCCATTTCGAGCAAATCCGTCACTATCCGTCGAACCTCTATCGCTCATTGGAGGAGGCAGTGCTTGCCTACTACGCGGATTGCGATGCCGAGCGCGCGGCGGGCGAGCCACCCGCGTGCAAGGTGATCCGACATGCCGCAGTGGCGATAGCCAATCCCATCGACGGGGACCGCGTGCGCATGACCAACCGTGATTGGTCATTCTCCATCGAGACTACCCGTCGCAAACTTGGGCTCGAGACGTTGCTGGTTGTAAATGACTTCACAGCACTTGCCATGGGGCTGCCGCACCTTTCGGAGGCGCACCGCGTCCAGATTGGAGGGGGAAGCCCACGCCAGAACGGTGTGATTGGCCTGATCGGCGCGGGCACAGGCCTCGGCGTATCTGGGCTAATTCCAGCAGAGGATCGGTGGATAGCACTCGGCAGCGAAGGCGGTCACGCCTCCTTTTCGCCGTCCGATGAATTCGAGATTGCACTACTGCAGCATGCCTGGAAAACCTATCCGCATGTCTCTGTCGAGCGACTCGCCGCAGGGCCTGGGCTGCGCCTGGTATACGAAGTGGTATGCGAGCAAGCAGGCAAGGCCGCCGAAGCCTGGGATACCGCCGAGATCGTTGCACATGCGATCCGTGGCGACCACCCAGGCTGCGCTGAAGCCGTCGACCGTTACTGCGCCATGCTCGGCACCTTTGCCGGCAACGTCGCCGTCACGTTCGGTGCACTCGGTGGCATCTATATCGGGGGCGGGGTGGTCCCCCGCCTCGGCAATCTGTTCGCGCGATCGAGCTTCCGCCAACGTTTTGAGCACAAGGGCCGGTTCAACGCCTACCTGCAGCAGGTGCCAACCTTCGTCATCACCGCCGAGACACCTGCACTTTACGGCGCTGCTGCGATCCTAGCGGAGCAGTTGCGCGAGCACGCCAACAACGGCCTACTCGATCGCATCCGCCAAGCGCGCCACACTCTATCGCCCGCAGAACGGCAGGTAGCGGATCTGGTCCTGGATCACCCGCGCGCGGCACTTAACGATCCTGTTGCCGATCTCGCACGCAAGGCCAATGTCAGCCAACCGACGGTCATTCGCTTCTGCCGCTCCCTCGGCTATCAAGGTCTTTCTGACTTCAAGCTTAAGCTCTCGGCAGGGCTGACCGGTACGATTCCCATCCGCCATAGCGAGGTGCATGCAGGTGACACCACGAACGACTTCGGCGCGAAGGTCTTAAACAATGCCGTATCCGCATTCATCCAATTGCGCGAACGGCTCGACTTCCCTGGAATTGAGCGGGCCATCGAACTAATCGACCGCGCACGAAGTGTGGCGGTCTACGGTTTTGGCACCTCCGCAAGTGTGGCGCAGGACGCCTATGTCAAGTTATTGAGCCTAGGAATACCATCGAACGCCTACAACGATCCCCACCTGCAATCGCTATCGATCAACTTGCTGCGCGCAGAAGATGTGGTGGTCATCATTTCGCGCTCGGGCTGTACCCCCCCCGTACTAGAGATGGCCGAAGCTGTGCTGCAGACCGGGGCCAGCGTTGTCGCGATCACCGTGCACGGCTCGCCTCTGGCATCGCTGGCCACCGTGACGCTAGATACCGACCCACTCGAGGCAGAGCACTGTGATATGTCCATGATCACACGCATGCGTCACCTAGCCATTGTCGACATCATCGCCGTTGGTGTGGCGGTGCGCCGGGGCAGGGTTCTGTCGAAGTAAGGGAGGACTACACCAATCCCCTCGATCCCACCGGCGAGACCTGTAGAAATTCGCGAATGGACCGGGGCGCGCCCGACGCTGCCCCTATTGCCCTACGCTTCCTGCCTGCGCCAAGTTGAATCTCGACCGCCCCGCCCAACTTCTGGGCAGCCATCCCCAGCGGCAACAATGCAGCCGTTCAGGGCATGTAGGTAGATCGCACATCGTCCGAGCGTTGTGCAAGCCTCGCGTACAACGAATAGGCGGCGGTGTGTCTTTGGACCCAATCTGAATTAGTAATATTACTACACTCAACCTCCTCCCCCCGCTCACCGCGCTCGGTGGCTTACCTGTACAGCAGAAAATTCACGTAGCATCAAACAACCCGATGGCGTCAGCTAGTGATTCCCCCCTAAGTATTGTAGTATTACTACAATCCAGAAACATGAGAGGCGATTTGCGCCCACAAGAGGGAAATGATTGTGTCCACGCCAGACTTCGATATGGTGCTCTTCGGCGGCACGGGAGACCTTGCCAAGCGCAAGCTGCTACCGGCGCTATTCGATGCGCATCGCGACGGGCATCTAAGCGCACGAGGACGCATCGTGGCGACCGGGAGCCAAGCGTTAACTCGCGCCGATTACCTCGGTGCACTGGAGCGGCAGGTGCGGCCGAAACTGGATGGCGCCACCGAATCAAATTGGCTCGAGTTCATCGCCCGCATCGATTACATTCAGATTGACGTACGGGAGACATGTGGCTTCGATGCGCTCGCTGCCCGCTTGGCAGAGAGCGCCGCGCCCGTCGCGGTGTGCTATCTGGCGACCGCCCCGCATCTGTTCACCACAATTTGCGAGCAATTGGCCCGCGTCGGGCTCAACACGCCAAACGTGCGTGTGGTTCTGGAAAAGCCCCTCGGCCACGACCTCACCTCCTCCGAAACGATCAACACCTCGGTCGGCCGCTTCTTCGACGAGACGCAGATTTACCGAATCGACCACTACTTGGGCAAGGAGTCCGTACAGAATCTGATGGCGATCCGATTCGGCAACGCGCTGCTCGAGCCACTTTGGCGCCGTGAGTGGATCCGCGACGTGCAAATCACCATTGCCGAGGAACTTGGTGTCGAACAGCGTGGCGATTTCTATGATCGTACAGGTGCGCTGCGCGACATGGTGCAGAACCACTTGTTGCAGCTGCTGTGCATGGTGGCCATGGAGCCGCCAGCGAGCCTAGAGGAAGATGCGATCCGCGATGAGAAGCTGAAGATCCTCAAAGCCCTGAAGCCAATGCACGCGGCAGACGTGGCCGCAAACACAGTGCGTGGCCAATACCGCGCCGGCGCCGTCGCTGGTCAGCCTGTAGCCGGATATCTTGAAGAGGACGGCATAGCGCTCGACAGCCGCACCGAGACCTTCGTGGCCATCAAAGCCGAGATTGCCAACTGGCGCTGGGCTGGCGTGCCCTTCTTCCTGCGTACCGGCAAGCGTATGGCATCGCGGGTGGCAGAAATCGTCATCCGTTTTCATGATGTGCCACACGCGCTATTCCCTCGCCCGCTTGCGCAATCGCCGCAAAACCGGCTGGTGATTCGCCTACAGCCAGAAGAGAGCATTCGCCTTGAACTGCTCGTCAAGCAGCCGGGCGACACTGTCGAACTGAGGCAAACATCGCTGGATCTCGACTTCTCTGAATCATTCAAGGGCCGCCGGGCCGGCGCATATGAACGGTTGCTGTTGGACGTGATCCGCGGAAAGCTCGGCCTGTTCATGCGGCGCGACGAGCAGGCTCAGGCATGGCGCTGGGTCGCTCCCATCCTGGATACCTGGGCGACCTTGCCCCAGCCGCCAAAGCCCTATACCGCAGGAACATGGGGCCCGGCAGCATCAAGCGCGCTGCTATCGCGCAACGGAGCCGCGTGGCACGAGGAAGTCTGAGTATGCAAGTATTCAATTTTGATGATCCGCAAGCCCAAGCGCTTGCGCTGGCGTCACGAGTATCTGAGCTGCTACGCAACCTGATCGCTCGTCAGGGCCAAGCATGCCTGGCTGTATCCGGCGGTAGATCACCCCTGCCCCTGTTCACCGCGCTCCGCCACCAAAAGCTCGACTGGAGCAAGGTCACAATTACACTAGTCGATGAGCGCGCAGTGCCAGCAGCACATCCAGACTGCAACGCGCGGCTGGTAGCTGGCCACCTCCTGCAAGACCAAGCGGCACAGGCCCACCTACTGCCGCTGGTGCCTCAGATCAGCCCCATGGCCAGTGACTCCGACCTGCACGCTGCCCTTGCGCAAGCCAGCCGGCAGCGTGTGCAAGCCGACATCGTCCTCCTCGGCATGGGCGATGACGGCCACACGGCATCGTTGTTTCCGGACCCGCCGGAATTGCCGCAAGCGACATCGCTCGACCAACCCCCGTCCTATGTCGTCACCTCGCCACGAGTAGCGCCTCACCGCCGCATTACTCTGAATCTGACGGCGTTGCTGAGGTCGCAGTTCCTGCTGCTGGCAATCACCGGCAACGCCAAGCAGCAAGCCTTCGCGCGGGCCGCACAAACACGCACAGCGGCTCTACCCGTCAGTTTTCTGATCCATCAGAATGAGGTTCCCTTCGATGTCTATCGCTGCAATTGAACCGGCTGAGCATTTTCCCCGGCTGATCGCAGACGTGGGCGGCACCAACGCGCGTTTCGCGCTCGAAGTCGCCCCGATGCGGCTCGCCCACATCGACGTGAAGGCCTGCCGCGACTATCAGTCTCTCGAAGCCGCGGCCCGCGCCTACCTCGCTACGCTAGGTGAGGCAGGACAATCGGTACGGCATGCTGCGATTGGCATCGCCAATCCGGTGGTTGGCGACTTTCTGCAAATGACCAACCACTCCTGGGCATTCTCGATCAGCGCCACTCAGCACACGCTCGGACTGGACAGTCTTCATGTGATCAATGACTTCACCGCCCTCGCGCATGCACTGCCATATCTGCCTCCGTCGGCGCTGGAGCAGATCGGCGGCGGCGAGGCAGACCCTCATGCACCACGCGTGCTGGTCGGTGCGGGCACGGGCCTCGGCGTTTCCGGCCAGATTCCTTTCGGGCACAATGCCGTGGCGCTAGCGGGAGAAGGAGGACATATCAGCTTCTCCCCGGTCGACGACGAGGAAATCCGGCTGTGGCAGTTCGCGCGCCGGCGCTTTGGCCACGTGTCGGCTGAACGTTTCTTATCTGGGCCCGGACTAGAATTGATCGACGAAGCGCTTGCGACATTCGAGGGCGATGCTCAAGCCGCACCGCGTCACGCCGCCATGGTGACCTCGCTTGCGCGAGCCGGAGATCGGCGCAGCCGCAAGGCAGTCGACCTGTTCTGTGCCATGCTTGGTACGGTCGCGGCCGATGTCACACTCGTGCTCGGCGCGCGCGGCGGTGTCTATGTTGGCGGCGGCATCGTCCCAAAACTCGGAAAAGCGTTCGCATCTTCGCCGTTCCGTCAGCGCTTTGAAGACAAGGGCCGCTTCAGGCCCTATCTGGAACGCGTTCCGGTCTTTGTGATACATGCCCAATACCCTGCATTAATCGGGCTATCAGCATATCTGGCTAACGCATTGGCCGCACAGTACGAAAATTGCAATGCTGCCGGCAAATCCTTCCGATAAGGGCCCAACGTTCTCGATAATGACTACCGCCAAAGATTAACACCCTAACCACACTCCAACCAATAAAATCGAAGCCGATGCGACACGACATATCTTATCGAGCAACAGCCTCACTTAACGGAATCGGAACACCATACCCGCATTGATTTAACCATACACAGGCGGTCGATCAACATAAACCATACTACTATCTTTATAGTCCTACTTTTTTACATTTCAAAAAATCAATATACCTCAATAACGAACCAATAATTCCTCTTCGAATCTAAGCAATACTCTATCCCTTAACTCTAAGAGAAATGGACCAAGAGATTCGGCTACAATTTCTGACGTTTCTTTCGTAGATACACTAACGTTAAGCACGTGTATTGGGTATCCCTTTGCGATTAACGGAGTTGACAGCGCAACCACCTCTGGTTGCCAACTGGCAATGCACCATCCTTGATTTCTCACCCTCTTAATGGCTTCATTTATTTCTTTACAAAGCATTGGCCAATTTGCACGCAGCCGCTTACTGAATCCCCCCAACAATACGTCTCGATCAATTTCAGGGGTGGCGGCTAGATAAGCACGGCCAAGTGACGTTAGCTCCATTGGTACTCTCTGCCCCACTACCACATTACGTAGCGATGCCTTTCGACCATAGCGCAAAGACTCGAGGTAGACCATCTCATCGCGATCTGCTACCGCGATTCCAACGTTCACATGCTGCCGCTCAGCCAGATCGCGCATTAACGGCGTGGCCACCTGCAGTACAGCGGAGCCAGACCGCATCGAGTTCGCAAGGCTTAGGACGGGCGCTCCCAGACGATAGGCACGGAGCACCGGATCATATTGCAAAAATCCTGTCTCTACCAACGTCTGTGTGAGACGGCTTACGGTGGAGCGAGCAAGTCCTGTACGCTCAGCCAACTCTCCATTCCCCAACACCTCCGATCCAGGTCTAAATGCGCGAAGTATTTCCATTCCGCGCTCCAGTGATCTGTTGGCGAGCGTATTTGCAGCCCTACCACGCGCTCTCATCGTCGCTTCATGTGCATCCAATCTCACCCCCACCGGGACCAGCAATCAACCATCATATCGCTAATTATCGTCGAATTAAACAATCGACAAAAAACAAAATTAAAATAAGATACTTTTTTGCATAAATACGTATTTAACATTATTAAATTATCAAATATATATCTCCGAAAATTTATCGCAACACTCAACCCACCCAACTAGTATCAACGGCGTTTTCTGCAGCCCAAATTCTCTCGAGAAGCGTTATCGAACGCTCACTACCGATTATCGGCGATGCCAACTCCAACAGCTTATCTCCGAGATCCGCATCGGTAAGTGGTTCCTCAGGATCTCCTTTCCGATTCGCCTGAAAGAAATATCCTCGCTCCCCGGATCTTGTCTCTATCTCAATACGCGCAGCACGCTGCCGAGGGAACATCGCGTCAATCTCGGGATCCACCGCTATGGTCATTCGTTCCATGAGGCCACGGGTGACAGGATCCTCCAGCCGGTCCTTGCTATATGCCGCCAATCGTACACTGCCATGGGCCAACGCTGAAGCAACCACATACTTCAGACTAAACTTTGCCTCGTTTTCAGTGGTTGGCCTTTCATAGCACGCTATATCAAGCGCGGGTCGATACGTGGCTACACGTATTCGCGCAATATCGTCGGCCGCAACGCCAAGGGCACGTTGAAGAGCAAGTCCGCCGTCAATCGCGGCGAAAGTGTGTCCGCAGCCGATATGGTTCTTGAAAGTCATGCGGCAAATATGGAAGTCCTGGCCGATGGTCGATGCAATGGAAGACCAATCGGGGCCATCACTCATCGCACGGCCCATTCCCATCTCACCGTCTAATATATCCGGCGAACCTGTCATGCCATGCAGAGCAGCCTTCGCAGCCAAGACACCGGCCTCTGCCGCACGACCGGCATGGAGCGGCTTCGACATCGAGTCCATCCGAAATGCCTGCTGGAGGCCAGCCGCAAATGTGGCGGCAGTGGCGAGAGCATGAGCAAAACCTCTACCATCCAGTCCGTACAAAACGCTGGCAGCTGCTGCAGCGCCGAAGGTCCCGACGGTCCCCGTACTGTGCCAGTACTTGTAATGGGCACGACCCATCACCATGCCGATCCGCGTCGACACTTCATAACCAACCACAATAGCTCGGAGAAGATCCGCTCCATTTGCTCCCACATCCTGTGCAGAGGCTAGGGCTGCTGCAATCGTGGGAGCCCCCGGGTGGTACATTGCCTCACGAAAGCTATCGTCGACTTCTGCCGCGTGCGCTGCCGCACCATTAATCAGCGCTGCCGCACGTGCAGTCGCGCGCCGGCCCAGAGCGAGACGAGCGCGCCCCCTGTCAAGATCCTCGATGAGCACCTCCTCGAGTTTCTGCACGGAATCCGCCAAAGCTCCTGGGAACAGCGATGCATACCAGTCAATCAGGGCTCGCTTGGCGTGATGAGCAACGCTATCTTTCAGCGGCTCATTGCGCATTGCATCAAAAAACGAGCTAAAGGCTTCGGTTGCACGCATATCAGTGCTCTCCAAACAAATGGCGTGCGTCACCCCGTACAAAACCTGGGCCGCTGACGCGTTCGAGCCAGTCAAGGTCGGTCTTCAACATCTCTTCACCCCTCTCCCGAGCCCAGAATATCGGCCCCCCTTCCCAACGCGGAAAGCCGTAGCCATTGACAAGGACAACATCCACATCCGTTGCGTGACGTGCAACCCGCTCAGCGAGTAGTAATGCTGCTTCGTTCACCATGGACAGGAGTGCACGGCGTTGAATCTCCCCGTCGCTCAGTTTACGTACTTTCACCTGCTTCTCGACACGAGCCAGATCAATCAGCCCACGCACTTCTGTGTCCGGCGTGGGGTTCTTATCACCCTCCCGATATAGGTAGTATCCCCTTCCGCTCTTGTACCCAAAGCGCCCCAACTCACACAGGCGATCCGGAATGTCGACGTAGCGAGCCGACGGATCGCGAGTTGGCGCCAACTTCTTCCTCATGTTCCACGCGATATCCAGGCCAGAGAGATCCGCCACTGCAAATGGCCCCATTGCGAAGCCGAAGGAAGTCAATGCGCTATCGACCTGTTCCGGATACGCCCCCTCTTCAATCATAAACTCACACTGACGACGATAGGCGGCGTATATTCTATTCCCGATGAAGCCGAATGCATTTCCAGCAACGACTGGGAGCTTTCCGAGCTTCCGTGCAATTTGCACTCCAGTTTCAATTGCGTCGGCCGCACTATGGCGCCCATTTACAACCTCGGTAAGACGCATCAAATGGGCAGGGCTGAAGAAATGCAGACCGATCACATCCTGCGGCCGCTCAGTAACCTCGGCAATATCATCTATATCCAGATAAGATGTGTTGGTCGCTAAGATGGCGCCATTACGCGCAAACTGATCGATCTTACTGAAAACAGCTCGCTTCACGTCAAGATCTTCGAATACGGCCTCTATAACGATATCCACAGTACCCAGGCGATTCCAGTCCTGGGTGGCAAGGAGCCGATCCTGTAAGAGATTGGCATCTGATTTTGCTAGCTTCCCTGTCTTTACGCGTTCTGCAAAGTGGTCATCAATACGAGCGCGACCTCGTTCTAGAGCGACCACGTCCTGCTCCAAAAGCGTCACACTGAATCCGGCTTTCAACGCACAGATCGCAATGCCTGAACCCATGGTACCGGCGCCGATCACCGCGACACTATCGATGGTTCTCACTTGCAATTTATCGGCGCGAATAGGCTTGACAGCTTGGCGCTCTGAAAAAAACTGATGCCGCAAAGCAAAAGCGTCGTATGACAGCCGCAGGTGTTGAAACTTCTCACGCTCGCGAGCGAGAGCTTCATCTAAAGGCAAGCTCTCCGCAAACTTCACAAGCTCAATGGCTGC
The DNA here is from genome assembly GCF_058801495.1 of Cupriavidus sp. GW822-FHT03E04. Lineage (NCBI taxonomy): Bacteria > Pseudomonadati > Pseudomonadota > Betaproteobacteria > Burkholderiales > Burkholderiaceae > Cupriavidus > Cupriavidus sp. GW822-FHT03E04. Next base: position 93,031 of record NZ_JBXANI010000027.1, on the reverse strand, counting down.
ACAAACTGCCGGTCGACTCCGCCCGACACGCAGCGCCGCTGCGACTGCACGCTCGACCTCGTTCACTTCGCCGCGCGGTACCTCAACATCCCGTAGGCGCCTCTTCCCAGTCATCTTGCCTGCAAGGCGAATAGCCTCAACTTTCAGGTCCAAACTGGTCACTTCATCGATCAGGCCGAGCGCGATGGCATCCTCCGCTACCACACGCTCACCGCTGCAGATCATCTGAATTGCCTTCGCGATTCCAACAGCCCGCGGCAAACGTTGTGTCCCTCCAGCACCCGGCACGATACCGAGGGTTACCTCCGGAAGACCAACCTTGGTACCTGGACTTGCGATACGCGCGTCACATCCCAGCGCAAGCTCGAATCCTCCACCTAGAGCTGCTCCATGCAATGCCGCAACGAATGGCTTCGTACACCGCTCAATAGCAGAGATTACGCCAGGAAGTTGTGGGAATTCGAGTGGCATCCCAAACTCGCGCAGATCTGATCCTGCAACAAAAGTACTCCCACTACCAATGAGGACCGCCGCTTCGATGCTAGCATCACTCTCAACAACTTCGATTGCGGCTAGCAGGCCCTTCCTCACGTCCAAGGATCCGGCGTTGATTGGTGGGTTATCGATAATAATGACGGCAATTTTTCCATGATACTGAACACTCACCTTTCCGCTCATTCTCTATACCCCTCTATCCATATTCCCAAAACCATTGGCCAAATAGTGTCTTATTGTAAAATTGAAAACAATGTGTTACTAATAATTTAGGCTCATGCTATTCTGTGCCATCTGGTTCCCTTGCGCCGCTGATTTTTCTCGTAGCAGGAAACAATGGATATTATTTAAAATCCCCGGAAATGTATCACCTGAGTGACGCAAGCAACCGTTAACATTAATATTATCCGGTGTTGCCGAAGATATCGCGACGCCACCTGAGGAATGCCAATTTTATGGATTCGCGATTTCCATAATGATCCACCCTTATCAACGGATGGCAGGTAAAATCATTATTAGATCCTGGCTGACCTGAGAAAAAACCAATCTATTTTTTACATAACAAAGGTGGGACCTGCCATCATCGAGCAGCTCCCACCATTATTCAATTTATAACAATCACCCATCCACTTTCTCGAATCCTTACCTTATAAATCAAATGGGATTCATCCAAAAGACAACGCTGTCACTCAAGCTCCCAACACCACAACACCATCCGCTGCACGCACTCCGTGGGACTCCGGTAGCACGAAGATTGGATTGATCTCCGCTTCCACCAGGCGTTCCCCCATGGATGCAGTCATGACTGAAAATGCCACGATCGCATCGGCCAGCGCGTCCACATCTGTCTTAGCCCGCCCGCGGAATCCATCCAATAGAGGCCATGTCTTAAGCTCGCGGATCATAGCCAATGCCTCGGCACGAGACAAGCCACCCGAGGCTGGAAGCATGCGCATAGTGGTATCTTTGAACAACTCCGCAGTGACACCCCCCATTCCTAACAGAATTGCCGTGCCAAGTGTGTCGCGGTGCATACCTAGGATCAGTTCTACGCCTCCACTCACCATCTCCTGAACTAGAAATCTATCGGGTAACGTCCCGGTCTTCGCAAGCACGTCATCAGCCATCATTGCCAGTCGCGCCTTCACGTTCTCTGGCATCAAATTGACAGCAACTCCACCAATATCGCTCTTGTGCGTAATCTCCGACGAGAGAATCTTCAGTACCACGCGGTCACCAAGTTCGCGGGCGGCAACTTCTGCCTCGTCGCCACCGGACACGATGGTCTCCCGCACGGCGGGGATACCGAACCGCACGAACAATTGCTTTGCGGCCGCCTCATCGAGCGCCCCCTCATGGAAGTCAGCGGTCATCACCGGAACTGCGGAAGTGGATTCGTTCGACAACTCCTGGTATCGGCCAGCGCGCAGCATAGCTCCAAGCGCGATGGTGCAACTCTCTGGCGCACTGAATGCCGGAACGCCGCGCTGATTCAGCAAGCAAGCGACTTGAGGTGCGTGTGGGCTGACATAGGCGAGAATTGGCTTGTCGCTCAGAGGCAGGCAGTCCTGGATGGCGCCGGCCATGAGGTCTGGCATTGCGAGGCTGGAGGAACCGACGATGATCGCCACCGCATCGTAGGTCGGGCTATCGAGAAGGGTCTTGATTGCTTCGCGCAGCAGATCTGGCTGCAAGCCTGCCAGGGTGACATCGATGGGATTACGGTCCAGGGCCGCGTGGTCGCCTTTTTGCAGCGCTCGCAAACGCTGCGCGGTCTGTTCGTCCGGAGGCGGTGTCTCGAAACCAGAGACACCGAGACTGTCGGACACCAACGTGCCCGCCCCACCCGTGGATGTCAGGATCGCAACCCGGTTCCCCCGCAGCACCCTGCCAGTAGCCAGTGCAGCAGGCATATCGAGCAAATCCGCGAAGGATTCCGCTCGGATTACTCCGACCTGCTTGAACAGCGCGTCGTACATGCGGTCCGCCCCCGCAAGCGCGCCGGTGTGGGAAACAGCTGCTCGCGCCCCCGCCTCCGAACGTCCAATCTTGAAAGCGACTACTGGCTTCCCAGCGCGAGCGGCCTTCAGCGCCGCTGCCCGGAATTTTTCAGGGTTGCGCACACTCTCGACATACAGGGCGATCACCGAGGTTGCATCGTCATCGGCTAGGTAGTCGACAAAGTCCGCCAAATCGAGGTCCACTTCATTGCTGGTGGATATCAACTTGGAAAGGCCAATCCCACGAGCTGCCGCGCGAGATAACAGCGCACCAAGGATACCGCCGCTTTGCGATACCACGCCGATATTCCCGGCAGGGAAATGATCCATCTCCAGCGCGCCGCTCGCCGACAAGGGGATGCTATCCGTGAGGTTCACCAGGCCGATAGTATTTGGCCCGAGCAGGCGCATACTGCCAGCAGCGTCAAGAAGTTCGGCCTGCCGGCGCGCTCCCTCGGCACCAGTTTCCGTATAGCCGCTCGCCAGGACAATTGCGGCGGCAGTCCCGCGCGCGGCCAGTTCGCGTACAGCCAAATGAGCGCGCTCGGCCCCAAGCAAGATGATCCCGACATCCGGAGTTTCCGGCAACGATTGAATATCCGGATAGCAGCGAATACCGTCGATTGAATCGACCTTCGGATTGACCGGATAAATCGCGCCGCTAAAACCGTGTTTCTTGAGATAGGAGACTGGCCGGCCGGCGGTCTTGGCGGGATCGGCAGACGCGCCGATGACTGCCACACTGCGCGGCTTGATCAATCGCGCGATGGCGGAAGGTGAGAGATCTGCGTTCATCGCATCAACCCTTTACAGCAGATTTGCTGAGGAATGCCAGGACTGCCTCACGGTGTTCGCTGCTTGTGTAGCAAATGCCCTGTGCGAGACTGCCCTGTCCGAATACCTGATTGGCCGGCAACTCGAAGGTCTGATTCAGGATCGATTTGCCTAAGGCAAGTGCCGTAGCCGATCCCTTGCTCAGTTCTGCGGCCCAGGCACTAGCATCTGCCAGCAGCGACTCCGGCTGACTTACGCGATCTGCGATACCCAATTGAAGCGCCTCCCCGGCATCGACCCTCCGTCCGCTGAAGATCAATTCCTTTGCCTTAGAGAGGCCGGTACGACGCGGCAGGAAATACATGCCACCGCCATCTGGAATCAGCCCGCGATTGATGTAAGACCAGGCAAAGCTGGCACTCTCGGATGCCACCACGAAATCACAGCTCATTGCCATGTCTGCTCCAAGCCCGGCCGCCGCTCCGTTCACTGCGGCGATGGTGGGCTTGGGCATGTTATGTAGCAGGGCAACAGTGTGGTGAACGCGCTGTTGGCGCGACCATCCGTTGAATGCCACTTCACCAGTCGGAGCATCCATCCGCCGCTGCATGCCTGCCACATCGCCACCCGCGCAGAAGCCTTTTCCGTTTCCGGTCAAGACCAACGCGCGAATCGACCTGTCCTGCGTCACTTGCTCAAGGGCGGCAATCAATTCCGTCCGCATGTCGTCACTAATTGCGTTACGCTTGTCCGGGCGATTGAGCGTCAGCGTAGCGATCCCTGCTTCGACGCCGAGGGTAATCAAGGAAGTATTGGTCATGCTCAGTCTCGTAACCTATGGAAATGCAACTCTTGTTCGCCCGAGTTCATCAGTCAGCGCTAATTTTCGCGTCCTTCACGACTTTGGCCCAACGGACCTCTTCGCTACGGACGTAACGTCCAAATTCATCGGGGGTGCCGCCGCTAATCATGAGGCCTTCAGACTCGGCTCGTTTGCGAAATGCTTCGGTCTGCACCGCCTTCTTTGCCGCCGCATTCAGGCGGTTGATCACCGGTGCCGGTGTGCCTGCTGGCACAAACAAACCGTACCAGCTCTCCGCCACATACCCGGGCACGGCGCTTTCCGCAATAGTAGGAATCTTCGCCAACCCCGGGCTTGGCGAACGCTCCGCTGTCGTCACTGCGATCGCTCGCAGCTTGCCACTCTCGATGTGCGCGCCGACGGCTGCTGCCGTCGCAAACATCACATCGACCTGCCCGCCGAGCAAGTCGGTAATAGCAGGACCTGCTCCGCGGTATGGAATATGGTTCAGGTCGACTTTCGCGAGTGACTTAAACAATTCCCCGGCAAGATGTGCGGATGTCCCAGGTCCTTGCGAGGCATACGACAACTTTCCGGGCCTCGCTTTAGCTGCCGTGATGATGTCGTTTACAGTCTTATAAGGACTATCCGGTCGCACTACCAGCACGTTGGGCGACCGGCCCACCAGCATGACGGGCGCGAATGCCTTATCGGTCGAATATGGCAATTTCGGATGGATGCTTGGATTGACAGCGTGCGCCAGCGTTGCCATCACCATCGTATAGCCATCCGGCGCACTCTTCGCAACAGCATCTGTGCCAATGATGGTCCCGCCACCTGGCTTGTTGTCAATCACTACCGGCTGACCAAGCTCCTGCGACATCGTGATTCCCATTGTTCTCGCAATAAGGTCTGTACCACCTCCAGGGGCAAATGGAACAACAATTCGAATCGGCTTTTCGGGAAAGGCAGCCGCGCTGGTCGATGGAAGCAACGCGCCAGCGGTGGCGAAAGCAAAAGACAGCGTTGTGATCTTTCGAATAAGGATGGAAGAATGGATTACCAATTCTGTCTCCGATATGATTATTGGCACGAGAGCGGATAGTGCTTGGTTGCACATGCCCCGTGGGCCTATTGATGGAGGTGAGAGTAGATGTTTTTTGTCGAATTCGCACCCCTACATTTCCATCAGATGGAATTGGGGGCTCGATGATTCGCCGGCATGACCAGTGCGCCGTGCTGGAAAACGGGTCACTGTGCCGTCCTGAAACGAACTAACGGACGGCGAGCCACCGCTTCGATGCCCCCAAATGTGGATGCACCGACTACGTCATATCCGACACGATCTAGATGTGTTGCGTGTGCTTCCTCGGACTCCGGATGCCGCCGCCACGGCGCCTCGAGATACTATGCCGGAATGGCCGCCAATGCCAAAATTTGCTTCACCGGAGTAGTGGCCATTTTTTCGAAAGCTTCAATCAGCAGTCCGATTCGATCGGGAGGTAGGATTGGTCCAACCAGCGATGCGAATTTTGATCGAATCGCATTGGGACGCTCCGCATTTGTGGCGGAACCGGACGGGTTTAGTAACTCAACGCGTTCGAAACGCCCTGGGCTGGTCTCTACCTCCACCCACCCGCAGAAGTTAGCTGGGTACTGCCCATCGAGAAGCGGATCGTGCACCAATTCTATGTCGTTTGCGAGTTTGGTAATCACCGCATCATGCAACTTTCCAGATGCGAACTGGCCGGGCAAAACGGCTCCCTCCAACAAGGCCACCGCGATTGCGTAGCGCGCGCTCATCTGGGCGTTGAGTGCGCTGCTCGGTATATACTCGTAGCCACACTGCACCCTCACCACTTTTGCCATGCCTGCCCGGACGTGCCGACCCGACTCCCAAAGGGGCCGCAGGGCTAGTGCAGCGTCCACATGCGCATGCACGCTCCCACAACACGCATACGGCTTGAAGTTGGTAGCCGGCATATGCCAAGTACTGCCAAGGCCCGCAACTAGCCGATCGGGTAGCGGATTATCGGCGAAGGCACGAAGCCAGCCACCGTCTTCCGCTTCGTATATCGACGTCGGTCCACTCAGCCCAAGCGCCGCCATCTCTACCGCCATGACTCCAGCGTGGGCGGCACGTCCGGGGTGCAGTCGCTTTGAATCGGTACCATCACATGCAAACGCAAACAAGCCTCCCGATTGTGTTCCTGCTAGACCAAGCGCCCAGCTCGTACGCGTGGCGTCCAGCCCTAACAGAACGGCCGCGGAGGCGGCGGCTCCTAAAGGGCCACACACCGCAGTCAAATGCCAACCTCTCATGCGGGCTTGGCCTGGCTGTAACGAAAGAGAACTTCTAATGATCGTTTCATAGCCAACGGCGATCGCTGTTTCAACACGCTCCGGTGCGGCTTTGAGTGTCTCCGCCAACGCAAAAACCGTCGGAACGATGACAGCACCCAGATGGACCTTTGCGTTGTGAAAGTCATCCAGTTCAAATGCGTGCGACGACGCACCGTTGACGAGTGCAGCATCGCTCGCACGGAAGGTGGCACCGGGTCTCCCCCACAGTTGCGCACCGCTTTCAATGGAGGACTGATAACCATTCTTCGCCCAATCACGGATCGCCTTTGACCAAGGTTCATCGTGCCCTGTGAGGCCAGCACCGAACGTGTCGAGCGCGAGCAGCCGTACGGTCTCGGTCACGCTATTGGGAATATCTTGATGACGTACGCTAGAGATCCACTCGGCTAATTGTCTGGTAATCATCAAAACCCCTTAATGAAAGGCAAAAATAGAAATCGTCTCCACCTCAATCGATGCGAATATTGGCGTCCTTTACCACCTTACGAATTTTCTCCATGTCTTCTTGGATGACTTTCTTGAACTGCTCCGGAGTCGAATTGACCGTTTTGAATGCCAGATCTTGGAAGCGTGCCTTCATCACTGGTGCTTGCACGGCTTTCGCGATTTCAACTCCAAGCTTACGAATCACTCCTGCAGGCATATTGGCCGGCCCCCAGATGCCGTACCATGAGAGCAATTCGAAGCCTGGCATTCCGCTCTCCGCCACTGTTGGCACAGCAGGCAGTTGCGGCAGGCGGCTCTTGCTGGTCACCGCAATGGCCCTTAGTTTCCCACCTCTGACGAAGGGGTACGCTCCCGGCATGGGAGACACCGCAGCAGAGACATGACCCCCGATAACATCGGCCAATTGCGGCACTGCTCCCTTGTAGGAGACGATCTCCATATCAAGCTTTAATGCGTGCCGAATCATCTCCTCGGCCAGATGGCTGGTGGTGCCCAGGCCAGAGGTTGCCCATGTGTACTTCTTCGGATTCGCTTGCGCAAGCTTGGAGAACTCCGCCAATGTCTTTACCGGTATCTCGTTATTAGAGACTACCAGCAATGGCACGTAACCCACTTGTCCAATAGGCGTGAAGTCGCGCTCTGCGTCGTACGGGGACTTGCTAACAACTAATGGAAGGTACACTTGGCTTGATGCATTGAAAAGCAAGGTGTATCCATCAGCCGCGGAGCGCGCCACCATCTCCGAGCCGATCATGCCGGATGCTCCTGGTCGATTCTCAATCACGATCGTCTGTCCCAGTTGCCTCTGCAACTGATCGGCAATCAGCCGGCCAACGGTATCGATTGATCCACCCGGCGTATAGGGGATCACCATCTTGATGGGCCGAACCGGATACTCCCCTTGCGCCTTTGCAACGGTTCCGAGCATGAGCGGCAACGCTGCGCCCATAGTCACGGCGAGCACTAGCCGCCGCCGTCTTGGTGTGGTGGCAATTGTCTTCAAAGCGTCTCCTTTCTCGTTATGCCCTGGCGCCCCACTGACATTCAGGTCTATGACCGCCTGCTACTTAGGAGCCGCCCGCGTAGCCCACTCTAGGTTCCTGCCGCGAGAGCGTCCAATATTGAATGGCTCACTGAGTAATAGCGATTCGGTATCACAACCGGCGGCGGCCTCTCGCAGCGCTATCCCTCGATCGAGCTGCGGTTCGATACGAACACCTGATCTCGAAATTGACTTCCATTTTGTGTTTCACTAGCGCGGAGGAAGGGATTGTGGCCTTTACAAAGTCACCGTTCGTGAAGTACTTTGATACCGGCGACGCGCAATTATGTGCATCACTTATTTTGAGATCGTATATGGAGCTAAGGCAGCTTCGCTATTTTGTGATGGTCGCGGAGGAATTGAACTTCAGACGCGCGGCTGTTCGGCTGCACATGTCTCAGCCGCCGCTTTCCCACCAGATCAAAGCGCTGGAGGAGGAACTGGGCGTTGAACTGCTTCAGAGGACCCGGCGGGAGGTCAGACTTACAGATGCAGGGAAGACATTCCTCATCGAAAGTCGGAATGTGCTTGACCAATTGCGTGTCGCGGTTAGCACGACAGTGCGTACAGCGGCTGGCGAAGTTGGCACCATACGCATCGGCATGGTGACCTCTGGTATCTTTCACGTCCTCCCAACTATCCTCACACGAATGGCCACACGCTTCCCGGGCATCGAGGTAGCTATTACGGATATGGGTTCACAAGACCAAGCACAGGCCGTGATGCAAGATAAGCTGGATATCGGCATTGTCCATTCGGTTCCAAGCCGAAAAGGACTCAATAAGAGTCCCATTTTTTCCGAGCAGTTTTCGATCGTTCTTCCGGCAAATCATGCACTTGCGGCCAAGCCGAGCCTCCGGCTCGGCGACCTTGATGGCCTGCCGATGGTTGCCTTCTCTCGCGAGCATGCTCCGGCGTTGTTCGACGGTCTCGTGGCGTCTTGCGTGGATGCTGGATTCAGCCCTTCGATCGCGCACTTCGCCCGCAATCCTCTTACGATATTTCAGATGGTAAAAATGGGGTTGGGCGTCGCTCTGGTGCCACGCTCCTATGCCAACACTGACTTCAACGGTCTCTGCTTCCGCGAATTGGAGCATACCGCTGGCCGAATCCAGATCTATGCAATCTGGCGGCAGAAGAGTCCATCAGACTTGGTGCAAAAGGTCGTTGGAGAGGTAATGAGTGCCGTGATAGCCAATCAAGTGTAGCTGGTGCGAGCAGCGCTTGCGGTGGCCCGCCATGGCGGGCCACGATGGCGTTCAATGCCGTGGCGATCCAGACTCATTGCCTTGCAAGTACGAAAGAATCGCCGAAACCACAGCCTCAGGCTGCTCAGGTATCAATGCGTGAGCAGCATTGCTGATTGTGAGGGTGGTGACACGCTCGCCAAGGAAGTCCTGTAGGACATTAGCGTAGCGCTGCGGCGCAATGACATCGTGTTCCGCCTGGACGTTCAGAATCGGGGCAACACCGCCAGCGAAGAACTCATCGACTGGTGTGCGCTTTTGCGCCAACGTCTGCATTGTAAGGAGACGTGTATTCCAGCCACCCAGCCACAAGCTAGCATCATTGCCGGGAGCAAAAAAGACCTGCCGCAAGCTCTCTAGGCGCTCTTCGTTTGAAAGAGTCGTATCACCGCATTTTTCGATGGTGGCGCGAATCTCAGGCGGGATAGGCAGCGCGTCCACGCCTGCTGGCACCTTGCCCGCAGATCCAGCCAGTAATACGAGTGCTTTCACGAGATCGGGACGGTCACTAGCAAGCGTACGCGCAATCCAGTTCCCGTGTGCATGACCTACCACCACCACGGGCCCCGACTGATCGTACTCTATGACCGCAGCGATATCCTCGGCCCAGTCATGCAGCGTCTTGTTCTCCAGCGGTCCAGTACTCCCGCCGTTTCCACGCGGCTCGGGGCAGAGTACGCGGAACCCAGCTCTCTCGAGGGGCTTTGCTAACTCGAGCATATCGACGGCGCCCCGCCCAAGTGACGGCAGAAGCACAATTGACGGTCCGGTTCCGAGAGCATAAACCTCAATGGATATCTCATTATTCCGTTCTACAAGGAATCGGGACGCGTCCTGTTCCTCTCCCGCCAGAAGCTGTGCGTACGCGTTGGTTTGGCTGCTGACGAGTGCATCGTTACCCATATTGTCCTCTTCATGCTGGCATTTGTAGAGCGAGCTACCGTGATTCAAGTCCTCTACACTCTAGCGACCCCTTGCCCTCTAATCCAATACCCTTTCCAACTGACAGTGATAGTGCCGACAGATATCCAATGACGCCCACATTCACTTGCGAATCGATTGGCGTGCCAGCCACTTTTCGTTCATATCCGGCTATCCGGCCTCCGAAACGCCGAGCAAGTTCAAGGCCCGCGAAAGAACCGGGGACCGATTCTCCGGGTGCCAGATTACTGAGTACTCCGCCTGTGCCGTCACACCAACAAGGGGTTTAAGTACCACCCCTGGCAGAGCCGCCCGCCCCAAAGTGCGTGGCACAAGCGATACTCCCCGGCCCAATGCCACCAAACTGACCACCGACAACAAATGTTTGGCATAGTGACGAATATTGGGACTGAACCCCGCCTGCAAGCAGGTCGAGACGATCAAGTCGAAGTACCCCGGCGCGCTCTCTCGCGGAATAACAACAAAGGCCTCTTCCGCAAGGTCAGCGGGGTCAATTCGCTGCCGCTGGGCAAGTCGGTGCGATGCTGGCAGCGCTGCTGCCAGGGGTGTGCGAGCCAATAGGTGTGCACTCATCTCCCCGACGCCCATGGGTACTTGGGCTAAACCAAGATCGATACGATCACGCCGCAGGGCCTCCACCTGCTCGGATGACCCCATCTCCTCCCACACCGTCTCCACGCCGGCCAGCTCGCGTTCAAGCCGCTCGATATGTTTCTCGATACCAATGTAAATCACCGCCGCAACGAAGCCGATACGCAGAGTACCCGTCTCCCCATGCTCCGCGCGCCGGACTACCTCCATCGCCAGATCCGCCTGATTCAACATACGGCGTGCCTCTTGAACCAATACACGTCCAGCGGACGTCAGCCGTACATGTCGCTTGTTCCGGTCGAACAGCATCACCCCTAGCTGTGCCTCAAGTTGTTGGATGTGCTTGCTCAAGGGCGGCTGTGATATACGCAGCCGTTCTGCCGCCCGGCCGAAATGCAACTCCTCAGCCAGAACGAGGAACATTCTCAGGTCTCGCATTTCCATGGAGCTATCTCAATTCGGGAATAGAGCGACTGATTCTAAACTGGAATTAGTCTGCCAAGAAAAATGTATTGGACGGACCATCCGGATGCTACGCACAATGCAGCCAACTTCGCAGTACATCGCACTAGAACGATACGGAGACAAGACATCTAAGTACGCGGGTACCGTACTCCATGTCAACCGCAAGCAGACCTGCACTCTCCGTTCGCGCAGCCGCGATGGCCAATCGCATTGCCTGACGAGAGCCCCTATGACACGAATCCCTCCCCTCGCACCTGCCGACATGACCCCTGAGCAGCGTGCCGTGCACGATACTATCGTCGCTGGCCCGCGCGGACAGGTTCGCGGGCCACTCGCCGTTTGGCTGCATCGTCCCAAATTGGCGGCCAGCGCCCAGGCACTGGGCCAGTTCTGCCGCTACGACTCGTCTCTACCACAACGGCTATCTGAGTTGGCCATCTTGATGATGGGTCAATTCTGGGCTGCGGAGTTTGAATGGTGGGCTCATAAGCCGCTGGCCTTGAAAGCCGGGGTAAGCGCGGAGATCGTGGAGGCCATCCGTACGGGCTCGACACCGCTGTTTGAGCGCGACGACGAGGCCGTCGTTTACGCAGTGATGCGAAGTCTCAATGAAGCACACCGAATCCCCACACCGCTATACAACCAGGCACTGGAGGTGTTGGGTCAGGACAGCATAATTGATCTGGTGGGCCTAGCCGGGTACTACACCTTGATCTCCATGACCATCAACGCCTTCGAAGTTATGCCACCCGATGGCACCCCCTCGGAGCTTGGCCTGCCGCCAGGTTGAGCGGTATTGCTGCTTGCAAAGCCCATACGAATTATTGACAGCACACCAATCACGGACAACCGGTAGGAAGGACCAAGAGATTATGTCGAGAAGATTGCAAGGGAAAGTCGTTATCGTGACCGGTGCGGGCTGCGTTGGGCCTGGCTGGGGGAATGGGCGCGCCGTCGCGGTGCGCTTCGCCGAGGAGGGTGCCAAGATCTTCGCCGTGGATAAGAGCGCTGCCGCCATGGAAGAAACGCTGGCGCGAGTGCATGCGGTTCAGGGCGACGTTGAACCCCATACGTGCGACATGACGAACTCCGCCGAGGTAGAGGCAATGGTCAAGGCCTGTATAGCTCGCTTCGGCCGCGTCGATATCCTTGTCAACAACGTTGGAGGTTCGGCGCGCGGCGGGCCGGTGGACTTGAGTGAAGAAAGCTGGGATGCGCAGCTGAGCTTTAACCTCAAAAGCGTATTCCTGGCCTGCAAGCACGTTCTGCCGCTGATGGTAAGCCAGGGCGGCGGTGCCATCGTGAATACGGCCTCCACCTCGGGGATCCGATGGACGGGTGCAGCACAGGTTGGTTACGCCTCAGCCAAAGCCGCGATCATCCAGTTCTCGCGCGTCGTGGCTGTGGAGTACGCAAAGCAAAATGTCCGCGTCAATACCGTCATCCCCGGCCAAATGCACACGCCGATGGTCGAGGCACGTCTTGCCGGACAACGTGCCGGCGGTGATGTCGAAGCATTGCTCGCGCAGCGCGTGGCACGCATCCCGCTAGGCTTTATGGGCGATGGCCGGGACACCGCAAATGCAGCACTGTTCCTTGCATCGGACGAGGCACGCTTTGTCACCGGAGCGGAACTCGTGGTCGATGGCGGGATGAGCGTGCGTTGCGACTGACGCTCGCTACAACGCCTCACGCAGCATCGAACAAGACAATTTAGCCGCAGGCCTTGGCCCGGCAACAACAAGTCAATCAGAAAACCGTTGGAGACAACCCAATCATGATTTCAAATAAGGCGTGCGCCGATACGCGCCGGCGTATAGTCCTGCACACCCTACTGGCCACGGCTGCTGCTGGCACCGCCGTGCTGGGTGGCACTGCTCACGCAAGTACATATCCCGACAAACCCGTGCGCATGGTGGTTGCATTCTCCCCGGGCGGGCCCACCGACATCATTGCGCGCGTGATCGCCCGTAAGCTGGGTGATCGTCTGGGTCAACAGGTTGTGGTGGAAAACCGACCGGGTGCTGGTGGCAACATCGCTTCTGAGCAGGTCGCGAAGGCGCCCGCGGATGGCTACACACTGCTCTACAACAGTTCGTCTATTGCCATCTCGCCCGCCCTGTTCCAGAAGCCGATGCTGAATCCAGGTGGGATCTTCACTCCCGTGGCTTATGTGGTTACCGTCCCGCTGGTGCTCATCGTCAACTCAGCACTACCCGTAAAAACGCCGCAGGATTTTCTCAAGCTGCTTAAGGCAAAACCTGGCAAGCTGAACTTTGGTTCCTCTGGCAACGGCACCATTGATCACTTGACCAGCGTTCTGTTTGCTGCCCAGACCGGGACGCAGTTCAATCACGTCCCCTACAAGGGCAATGCCGCTGCCCTGCCGGACCTGCTTTCCGGCCGTCTCGATTTCATGATGTCGGGCAGCCTGAATGCTGTAATGCCCTTCATCAAAGACGGCAAGCTGCGCGCTATCGCGGCGACCACCAGCCGTCGCGTATCTCTTCTCCCTGATACGCCGACACTGGCCGAGACCATTGTGCCCCACTTCGACTCGGGCACCTGGCAAGGTATCGTGGGCCCGCGCGGTCTACCCACCGATATCGTCACCCGCCTTAATCGCGAGATCTCCGCCGTCCTGAAAGACCCAGAGACCATTTCGGCACTGCACGCACAGGGCGCAGAACCCACTGGTGGGACTCCAGCACAGTACGGCGAGCTAATCAGGACCGAGTTCACAAAATGGACGCGCGTGGTCAAGGAGACCGGCGCGACCTCGGATTGATAAACCTCTCCACTAGACACACCATGACTGAGATGCGTGCAGATGCAAGGCAAGCCGGCATTTGGGACTGCCATACCCACATTTATGGCCCTTATGCGGTACACCCTCTGCCATCGGACGCCATTTACAGCCCACAGGCGGCGCCTTTCGCAGAGCTCCACGCCTTGCACAGCCGGCTCGGTATCTCGCACGGCGTACTTGTTCAGGGAGCATGCTATGGCGATGATCACAACGCGTTGCTTGCGGCTCTCGACGCTAGCGCCAACGCCTACCGAGGCGTAGCCCTGATTGACCCTGAGATCGACGAAGCGCGTCTGGTTGACATGCATTCACGAGGCGTTCGCGGTATCCGCCTGGGACTGATGTCGCACCTGGCCGGGCGCAGCGACCCGGCCCGCATGCTAGCCATGCTCGACCGCATCCGTCCCTATGGCTGGCATGCATTGGTGCATGGGGAGTTGCCGGACGTGCTGGAGGCGCTCGAACACCTCGCCGCGCATGGCGTGCCGCTCGTGATCGATCATATGGCGCGGGCAAAGGCTGCCGACGGAATTGACTATTCCGCATTCTCGACCCTGGAGACCCTCCTTGCCTTGCCGCATATCTGGATAAAGCTATCTGGAGCCGACCGAATTACCGGTGGGTCGGCGCCGTTCGGCGCAGCGGTGCCCATCGCTTGCAGGCTGTTGGACATCGCCCCTGATCGCGCGATCTGGGGCAGCGACTGGCCTCATCCCAACATTGCGTACCCGTGCCCAAGCGAGCAAGACCTTCTAGCCTGGATCCGCGCTGTCTGCGGCGATGAGTCGACGACTAACGCAGTATTGGCTGGCAATGCGGCACGGTTATACGCTTGAGAGGAGCGAAAGAACGATGACAAACAACATTAATTCGCAGATGCCGCTGTGCCGGTACCCCGACCCTGCAGTCCAGGTGCTCAACCCCTCCTTTGAAAAATATCGGCTGGCACTTGCTGCCGTAGAGCGCATCGCGACCGGCAGCCGCTGGGCCGAAGGCCCGGTATGGATTGGCGATGGTCGCTACCTATTGTGGAGTGACATTCCCAACAACCGGATCCTTAAGTGGGAAGAGTCTACGGGGGTAGTCAGCGAATTCCGCTCGCCATCAAATCATGCCAACGGCAATACGCGCGACCGCCAGGGCCGACTGGTTACATGCGAGCACGCCGGCCGGCGTCTGACACGCACAGAGTATGACGGCAGCATCACTGTGCTAATAGACAAGTTTGAAGGAAAGCACCTCAATTCTCCCAACGATGTGGTCGTGAAGTCGGATGGCTCGATCTGGTTCACCGACCCACCCTTCGGGATTTCTGGCTACTACCAAGGTGAACGAGCCGATTCCGAACTGCCGGAGCGCCTGTACCGACTGGACCCGGACACTGGCACTGCCACCATCGTCGCAGACGACATCAGCGGACCGAACGGGCTAGCCTTCTCTCCCGACGAGCTTACGCTATACGTAATCGAGTCACGGGCACGGCCACGTCGCATTCGTGCTTTTGACGTGGATTCTGTCGGCAGCCGCCTAGGTGCTAGCCGCGTCCTGGTGGATGCGGGTCCCGGCACGCCCGATGGCTTCCGCGTCGACGTCGACGGCAACCTGTGGTGCGGTTGGGGTATGGGCACACCGGAGCTCGATGGCGTACGAGTGTTCTCACCTCAGGGAGAAGCCATCGGCCACATCGCGCTGCCGGAGCGCTGCGCCAATCTCTGTTTCGGTGGCCATCATCGCAATCGACTCTTCATGGCGTCCTGCACGTCAATCTACTCGCTGTATGTCAATACTCAAGGTGCGGTAGGAGGCTAGGCTTCCTCACGCAGATATTAGATAACTGGAGACAACTCATGGCATTTTGCACCTTGCGCCGCGGCGGTCTCGCCGCGGCGCTGCTTGCTTGCGCGCTCGCACCACTTTTCACGGTATCGGGCGCCGCTAATGCGAATCCCATTACGCGCCTGGTAGTGGCGTTTCCTGCCGGCGGTCCGGCCGACTCTCTGGCGCGCGCCATCTCACGGCAGCTCGAAATAGAACTTAAGCAGACTGTCGTCATTGACAACCGGCCGGGTGCAAACGGTGCTATCGCCGCAAGCTTCGTGGCTAAGTCTCCTGCCGATGGCTCTGTTCTGTTCCTCACCAGCGCTGGAGCCATCGTAATTAATCCGGCGCTCTATTCGGCCCTGCCCTATAACCCACAGAAAGACCTTGCACCTATCTCGATGGTCGTAAACACGCCAGAGGTGCTGGTTGTCAAGCCCGATGCCGCCACCTCGACTGCCGCTGCTTTTGTCAAACAAGCTAGGCACTCCGCCAAGCCACCAAGCCTAGCCTCGACCGGCGTCGGCAGCATGCCACATATGACGATCGAGTTGTTCAAGGCGGCAACACACATAGATTTTTTGCACGTAGCCTACAAAGGCGCTGCGCCGGCGATCACGGACACCCTCGGTGGACAAGTTGATGCCTTCTTTGGCGATGCTTCCGGCCTAATGCCATTCATCACAAGCAAGCGTCTTAAGCCCATCGGAGTCGCATCAGCCAAACGCATGCCATTTCTACCCGACATCCCAACGCTGGCGGAGCAGGGCATCGCCAATGTCGAGGCAAGCAACTGGTACGGCATGATGGCTCCGGCCACAACGCCGCCAGCTGTCGTCAACCGAATCAACGAGGCGCTGCGGCGCAGCCTGGCGTCGTCGGATGTTCGCAGGAATCTGGAGCAACTCGGCTTGGTTCCGGCGCCAAGCAGCGCCTCCGAGTTTGCGAGCATTATTCGCTCGGACGCTGCGAAATGGGCCCGCCTCATAAAGGATCGGAACATTCACGGCGAGTAAGTTGACGTCGTCCGGCCATCGATGCCCTTGGCCAACACCGTTTTCACTGTCGGCAGCGCCGCACGGGGACACGCCACGCTTAACAGCATTCAGGAGATTGCATTGACATTCCCAAAATTCATGCGAGGTGTGTTGTTGCTACTCGCGGGCCTTTTGATGAACTCAGCACATGCCTGGGTCGACACCTATCCCACGCGCCCAGTAAAGATCATTGTTACCTTTGTTCCCGGGGGCGGGGCCGATATCGTGGGCCGCTATCTCGCCAATGGATTGAGCAAGGCATTCGGACAGTCCTTCGTCGTGGAGAATCGAGCCGGCGCCGGTGGCTTGATCGGAATCAACGCCGGCCTAGCCGCCCCCCCCGACGGTTACACCTTGACGCTTATCTCGTCTAGCTACACGGTGAATCCCAGTTTGTACAAGCTAAAGTTCGATCCTGTCAAAGATATCACGCCCATTGCGCAGGTATCAAAAGGGCCGCTAATCCTTGTGTCAAATCCTGCATTGCCGGCAAAGAGTACTGCGGAGTTGGTATCGTTAGCAAAGTCAAGATCGGGTGGACTTAATTTTGCTTCGTCTGGACAGGGGAGCATTATCCACCTCGCCGCCGAGCGGTTTGGCAGTATGGCGGGTCTGAAGCTGAACCATGTGCCCTACAAGGGCGGCGGCGCTGCGCTAAACGATGTCTTGGCAAACCAGGTCGACATCTACTTCGCGGCGACCGCGAGTGCACTTCCACTGATCAAGACTGGGAAGCTACGAGCCTATGGAATCACGATGCCGACGCGTATTCCCACCTTGCCCGATGTGCCGACGCTCGCGGAGGCTGGATTCAAGGGCTACGACGTCACTCTCTGGTACGGCTTGATTGGACCCAAAGGCATGCCTGAGACCCTCGTGAAACGTCTAAACGCAGAGGTTAACAGGATTCTCTCCAATCCAGAGACGCCGGAAAAATTCCAGGCTGACGGTGCCCAGCCCGCCGGCGGAAGCCCCGGGGAATTTCGGGGACAGATCAAACGGGAGATCGATGGCTGGCGAAAAATCGTCACCGATCTCGGCATCAAACCGGAATGAGAGAGCCGTAAGACGAACTGCTGTAGGAGTTGGTATGAGAATGCGCAAATGGCGAATGGCGGGCTGTAACTGCCCGCATAGACGTTCAAGGTTTTCCCCGACCTGAAGGGTGCAGACTGGCGCGAGGTGCGGCTGTCACAAACCAATATTTGAGATTCGACGTAGGGGAGCTTGGAAGAGCGTATCGTCGTTCGGTAGTTGAACACCCTCATCTCATTTATGATGGGGAACCAACGATGGGACGAATGCGAGAAACTTGCGCCGGATGGCAAGACCGGTATCGGGTGACGATACTTATGCTGTGCTGTATGCAGTGAAAGGCGCACGTACGGTTCCTAGGAGATGCGCATATGGGCTCTCCCAGTATCCGTAGACAGCACTTTCCCCGTCCGACGGATTCCGCCCCCAATTTTTTGCCACTCCCTTGACTGCCACCATACGGCCGCACCCCGCATTGACACAATTTACAGTGCGGCTCTTGAGCGACAGCCCGATGAGCTCTATTCGACACTGTCGGCCCCATTCCAAAATCGATCAGTCGTGTAAATCCCGATTCCCCTGGCATCAAAATTGCCTCACAGTGCTTTCGTCTAAACGAAAATCCTGCCGGGCCGTGGAAATTGCGACTGTAGCTGACCCTCTATTGCTGAGCCTCTACGGCTCCTGCACCGAATCAAAGCGGTGGCAGGAGGTGCTAGACCTGCTATGCACCGAAACCGGCGCACGTTCCGCCGTCGTGCAGGCAATCAGTTTGCAAGGCTCCCAGGCCAGGGTCTACTGGACCGCGCACGATACATCGCTTGACATGTTTGCTTACGAGGCCCTCATTTCGGACTCCGCAAATCCGCGATTGGAAGGGGAACGCCTGCGCAGGGTAGCCAGCGGTTTGACGGATGACGAAGACTTGTTTTGTAGCGCGGAGCAACCCATTGCGCTCCGGCTACAGAAACAGCTCGTCGAGATCGGCCTGGGGCGATTTCTGGGAGGTTTGATGCCAGTTGGGCTCGACCGGTACGTGGCTATTGCTCTACATCGTGATATCCATGACTCGAGCGACTTCTCCCCACGGCAACGGCATCGTATCGCTTCGCTGATGCCACACTTTCAGCAGGCGGTCTCCCTCACTCAGACCGTGGCAGCGAGTCGGTCTGCGGAGGCTCTCTTCCGCTGCCATCTGGATCGATGGCAATGTGGCCTCGTTGTCTGCGGCACTTCCGGTGAGGTGCAATGGTTAAACCAGAAAGCGCGAGCCCAGTTGAGCGCGGGACACGGACTCTTTGTGCGCGACGGTGTACTCAGAGCTGCAGGCGTACAGCCCCAGCATCGCTTGGCGAAAGCATTGCTTGACCAAGCCGGTTGCAGCACGCCAGGATTTCTTGCGATCCAGTCCGGCACTCAGAGCTGGCAACTCGCGTTGCAAGCACTGGACTCATTTGTGGCGGATGGTCACGAGAAGGCGTTGCTAGTTACCCTCACTGACAATCATCCGGCCGGGCAGATCCCAGCGGAAGCATTGATGGCGTTGTTCGAACTAACCGGTGCCGAGGCGAAGCTGGCGAGCGCACTGGTCGCCGGCATATCCCTGGAGCAGTACGCGGTGCAACGCGGAGTAACGGTGGGAACCGCTCGCTATCAGCTAAAGCAAGTGCTCGCCAAAACGGGCGCAGGCCGTCAATCGGAACTCGTACGTCGAGTGCTTTGCAGTGCGGCCGCTCAGATCGCGGACTACAGCGACGAAGGTTTGCATATGAGCACTGCCGCGGAAATCCGTTACGGCACAGTGTGAGCATTGCATCGAGGCAGTCCTTCAGGAGGCTACTCAAGAAAGACCGTGCCAAGGGCATTCGTCAGCAAGGCTGACAAAGCTGAGAGATTGCGTAGGAAGCGGCTATGCCGCTTCCGGCGATCATTGAGAAAGGTTCTCGGCTGCTCGATAGACCTGCTTTCCCTCGAAGTAGGTCGCAAGCACCTTGGTTTTGTGGATGCGCGCGGCGTCAATCTTGAACAAGTTTTGATCCAGGACCGCGAAATCCGCCGACTTCCCTATCTCGATACTGCCCGTCTCTCTTCCTAGCCCCATGCCCCTGGCACTGTTGATTGTGTAGACACGGATCGCTTCGTCCAGCGGGATCCGCTCCTTGGCATTCAAGACACCTGGCACATCGCCATTCGGATTGCTTCGAGTGACGAGTCCCTCGATACCCATCCAAGGGTCCGGTGTTTGCTGCCCTGCGGGCCAGTCCGATCCCCCCGCGACCAGTGCCCCGGCTTTCATTAGACTCCTGATCGGATAGCTGTGCATCGTGCGATCGTGACCCACGACATGCTCGAACAACGGCGTGTAGGCATGGGGAAACCATAGCATCGGAGAGACATCGGCAACGACATTGAGCTTGGCGAACCGGGGAATATCCGACGGAGAAACGAAAGTGACGTGAGCGATCTGGTGCTGAGGACCGGACATGCCATTTTCCTTGCGTACTGCCGCGATAGCGTCAAGCGCCAAGCGAACGGCACCGTCCCCAACCGAGTGGAGCTTGGCGGGAATTCCCTGCTTGTCCGCTTCTTTCAGCTTCCTGACAAGCTCATCGAGCGAATACAACGCGGCGCCCCGGAACTCGCGTCCATGTTCCGCGCTGGGCTCGTACGGTTCCAGCATCGCAGAAGTGTATGCCATCGGAACACCATCAAGGAAGAGTTTGATGTAGTTCGGGCGAAGGTGAGCACTCCGAACGCGATCCCCGTCCGCCTTGCTCGGGAGGTCGTCCGAATCGGGCTCGGCATGGTCGTTAGCCAGTGATGCGATTACGCGAATCGGCAGACCCGCACCTTGCGTATCGGCCGCGTGCCACGCTGAGAGTATCTCTCGGGTTACCAACGCATCCTGGACGCTAGTGATACCAAAGCCATTCAGCTTAGCTGCTGCAGTCATGGCCGCCTTCTTCAGGCGCTCCGCACCGCGCGGGGGCGCTAGCTTGTTGGCTCCAAACCAAGCTGGTGGCTCCTTTAGCAAACCGGTCGGCTTTCCGTCGGCCATCACATAGACTCCCCCTGCTGGGGCCGTAGATCCAGGCCCGATGCCAGCAAGCTGAAGCACCTTGCTGTTGACCCAGCGGTTGTGGAACGTATCGTCGCGCAAGATGACTGGAAAGCCTTTGCTTGCGCGGTCGAGTGCGACCAACGCATCCGCCTTCTCCAGTGCCGATAGCAGGGAGCTCGACCAGGGCCCTCCCACGATCCAATCATTTGGCTCCGCGTGATCGGCACACACTGACACAGCGGCCAGCACGTCTGCAACATTCCCTTGTGGCGGAATCGCACAACTGTAAAGCTCTTCATAGGCGCCCTCAATGGGATGCGCATGAATATCATTGATTCCTGGAATGACCATGCGCCCCCCCAAATCAATGACATCAGTATTGGGGCCGACCATCTTCTTTGCCTGCGCATCCGTGCCGATCGCAACGAACTTTCCGTCGCGAATGGCGACCGCCTTGGTCCACGGCTGCCTGGCATCCATTGTATAAAAATCACCGTTTTTTAGGACAATATCCGCAGGCTGAGCTCCCGCGACAAAGCTAATTCCTACCAGGGTTACCCCAAGCAGGAAACTCTCGAAGATACGACCGGGGATGGGCATGCTTGAAATCTCCTCATTAGGCGATTGCCGATGTCGCACATGTTAGGACGATGCCCAAATGCCGGCATCTCCCGTTTGGGATATGCAAGCTACGAGGGACGTCGCGAGAACTGATCAACGATGCCCCTTATCCCATATGGCAGATGCCCATGCAGGATCGCATGGATAAAGTGAGTCCACTAGCACGCAAACGGCCAGTAGAAGGCCGAGCTGGCCACGGTCCTACTTATTCAACGGGAGTTCAACATCATGCAATCCACTCGCTCACATCTTCCTCTCAGGCTATGTCTACTTGCCATGGGTGCGATATCGCTGAACGCCTTTGCACTTGAGGGCGGGGTGCCAATCACACCGTTCGGTGTCTACGACTTCGGCGCAGGGATGCTACCCCCTCCGTCCGACATCGCCACAGTGGGAGTCCGAGTAGCCTCTTTTTCCGCAAAGCGTCTGAATGACAAATCGGGCAATCAGTCACCTGTAAGCGCGGACCTTACCGCCAACACCTACGGTGTCGCCTTCATCAAGATGACCAATTCAACGCTACTGGGCGGCAAATATGGCTGGTCTGTAGTTGCACCCTATTTCGATATGAATGTGGATCTTGGCATACCGGCTCCGGCCGGCAAGATCAGCCGGAGCGGCAGCAATTCGGCGTTGGGTGACATACAGTTTTCCCCCGTGATTCTGGGGTGGGCGCCTGCTGAAAACCTCTTCATTAACGCATCACTAGTGCTTCAGCTACCGACCGGAAGCTATGACAAGAACAGGGCAGTAAACGCGGGGCTAAACCACTGGGCGATATCGCCCACCTTAGCGTTCACCTACATTGCTCCCTTCGGGGGCGAGATTTCGTCCAATATCCAGATTAATGTTCATAGTCGAAATAATGCCACCGACTATCGATCTGGCATGGAATACCAGCAAGATTTTGCGATTGGCCAACATATCGGACCTTGGACAATCGGGTTAGGCGGGTACTTCAGTCAACAACTCACAGATGACACTCAGGCCGGAAGAACGGTAGAGGGGAGCAAAACAAGTGTAGTTGCCGCGGGACCCGCTATCCAGTTCTTCAAGCCGGCGTCCGGCTTGCCAATGGTGACGCTGCACGCATACAAAGAGCTCGCTTCGAAGAATCGTGTGCAGGGGAGACAGATCGCTTTGAGAGCAGCCTGGACATTCTGACCGGTTCAAGACAGGAATAAGCTATCGATGAACCGACACCAGTATACAAGTGCTCATGGCATGTTTAGTCGAACAGATTGCGGAGTAAAGGCGCATCGAAAACGCACCAGCTGTTGACGAGGTCGCCAGATATTTCTTCATGATCTGCTATGGTAAGCACGCGCGCTACCACGATCCCCTCGGATGCAGCCCGTACGCGAAGTCGTGCTAACAGGCGGTCGTCACATGGGTTGCCGAACTTCATCTCTGCGGTTTAGGCGCGATTGAACTCTAGCTATCTGTGACGACGGTGCGTTAAATATGATTGATCTCGGTGGCGTTGTGCGCGAGATCAAATGGGGGACTACTAAGGGGAGAATGGCTCTTGGGCGTGCGGCGCAGCATAGCGGGCCATCGACTAAGAGGCCGTTTCAAAAAGATCCTGGTGTCATTGCGCGGCCTTGCCGTACCACTTGTACTGTCTGCGGCCGCGCACCTAGCCAGAACCGCTTCGCTTCATTTTGAAGCAGCCTCTAAGGAATTACCGGCGTGCAAGGAGATTGCCCTGGACCCATTTCGCCTCGCGGGACCAATCGCGATCCCCGCCGCATCGAGTTTGGATGGCCCTTCTACTTCTTTACGCTAATGACCCGTGATTGGGTTACCGACTTCAGCCCGTCAATGCCGAACTCGACGCCCCAACCCGACCTCTTCACGCCGCCGAACGGGACTAAGGGGTGCACTGCACCGTGCTGGTTGATCCACACCGTGCCAGCCTGGATGCGACTTGCTATCGCCTTGGCTCCGTCGAGATCAGTAGACCAGACTGAGGCGCCAAGTCCAAAGTCCAAACGATTAGCGCTGGCAATAGCGTCTTCGATCTCCCGATAGCGGATAATGGGCAGTACGGGGCCGAACTGCTCCTCGTCCACCAAGCTGGTGCCGTCGGCGATGTCCGTCACAAGAGTCAGCGGATAAAAATAGCCCGGCCCCGCTGGCGGCGTGCCGCCACAAACGATTGTTGCTCCGCCATCGCGCGCCTGCTTCACCAGTGCTGCCACCTTCTCGTACTGCATGCGATTTTGGATCGGACCCATCGCGATGCCCGGTTCCATGCCATTGCCCATGGGCATAGTCGAAGCCAGCTCCTTTAGTTCGTCCACCATCGCGTCATGCAGGCTCTCATGTACGTACAGGCGCTTTACGCAAGCACAGGTTTGCCCCATGTTAAGGAAGGCCCCCCAGAACAGATCCTTCGCGATAGCTTTAGGGTTGGCATCCGGCAACACAATGGCCGCGTCGTTTCCGCCTAGCTCCATGGTCGTGGGAGTGAGGTTCCGGGCAGCTGCCGCAGCAATACGGACGCCAGTCGCGGTGGAGCCGGTAAACATGATTTTGTTCACATCCGGGCTATCCACCAGCGTGGCACCCACCACGCCGGTACCGCTAACGGTGTTGATAACTCCCGGTGGCAGCACTTCGGCGATCAGCCTCACCATCTCCAAGCTGGCAATGCTGGTGTACTCCGATGGCTTGAGTACAACGGTATTGCCGGCACGGATCGCTGGAATCAGTTGCCAGACAGCGATCATCAGCGGCCAATTCCACGGTGCTATGGCGGCAACGACGCCGAGAGGTTTGCGATGGACCTCGTCACGCCGACTCGCGTCTTCGAAAGCTACCTCGTTCGGCAAGTCCAGATCAGCGGTCACTCGCGTCCAGAGCTCGCATGCCCATAACTCGAATCGTGCGCCTGGCACCTGGTCCGGACCTACACCTCCCAACGGCTTTCCTTGTTCGCGCGTGACCCATTGGGCTAAATACTCGGCATTCTGCTTTAAGACGTCGGCGATGCGATGCATCAGCGCCTTGCGGTCCCCTTCAGAGCGGGCAGCCCATGCAGGTTGCGCCGCCTTGGCCGCTGCCACTGCACGCGCCACCTCATCGGTGCTGGATTGAGGTACCGTGCCCAGCACCTCACCAGAGGCCGGATTGTAGGATTCGAGGCCCTCCGCAGAGCAAACTGCCTGAGCATTGACAATGTTCTTGAAACTTTGCATGTTCTGTGTCCTTTTAGATCTCTCTGGGTCGCGAGTACCTGTGCCCAAGCCAGGACCAGCCAACGCTGATGGAGCTTCCACTCGACCGCATGACTACTGTGGGACCAAGTGTTTTTGTGTGGATTACCTGCTGTGCTTATTGAGACCCAATGTGGGCGTCTCATCGAAGAAGTTCCATGGTTTTAGCAGAACATGTACCCACTCGGTCGGCATAATTGGCCACTCCTCCGCGCGGGCAACATGCGTGGTACCGGTGGTCAACCACACCACATCGTCCGTATTGACGATGGACTGATCGTCCTTTGCAAACGCCCCAAGTCCGGTATCTTTGCTCGATCGATTAGGGTATTTGCCCTCAGGGAATTTCTCCTCAGGGTCGTAGCGTGTTACCCAGAGTTGGCGGTCCATGAAGCTCAGTCGGTGATTTATCCATTCATCCTTGCTGAAGTTGGCACCCTTGGCGATGGGGTGGGTACCACCGGCATAGGGGATCAGTTGATAGGACACCGGATTGCCGACCTTGTTAGTCCTGTTCGGGTTACTGAGTAAGCGGATAGTCGAGGCATCGAACCTCTGTGCCGCTTGCAGCTCTGTGGCCGGGCTTCGTTGCACCGTCTGCATAGTGCTGGTCCGCAGACCGCCCCGTGTGTTCGGCGCCACCACGGGGTCGATCTCCGTGAGCGAATTGCATTCACCATCGACATCCAGGTCGAGTCGGAAGTTGTAGATGTGCTGGTGAGTAGTACCAACGATATTGTGATCAAGCAAGGTTCCGTAACGAGTGTCCTCGACCGCCGTCGCGTCCTGCATGGTGCGCGACTTCACGCCCTTGACCGCCTCAATGCCAGTGGCTCCCGCGTTGATGCCAATCGTGCCATTTTCAGCAAAGACCCAGTCGAAGATGTAGTCGTAGTTTCCGACAGTGCTCACCCAGCGTACCACCAGTTCGCGTCGCTCAGTGCTGAGATTAGGTTTTCCCATTTCCTGATGCTTGAACTCTGGCCCGGCGTAGCGCTCGAACACGGCGATCGCATTCGGGATCTTGCTGGGCGCACCGGTATAGTCAGCAATAGTGGCGTCGAGTAGCACTGCATTCTCCGGCGCATCCTGGCCGCGCTGAATCGGCGAGGTCAAGGTTCCCATACCGTACTCGCCCGAATCCAGATAGGCTTTGAAATACCATCCGATATCCGGATCGCCGTAAGGCACGATCATGCCACCCAGTGAACCTTCGTACATGATCTTTCGTTTCGTTCCCTTATCGTTATACGTAACGGTGGACAGAATTGGTCCGACTCGTGAATCAAGCCGAAGATGAAAGTCCCAGTTTCGCCAATGCAGCGTGTTGCCGGATATCGAGTAGTTTTTTCCCTCGGGCTCACTGATCTCCAGAGGCTTGGGAGCAGCAGTGGTGGCACGGTCTCGACCATCATAGGGCGTTGCCTTCAGTGGCACTGGGATAACACTCTGGTCTTCAACTTTAATGACCTTCTTTTGGCCCAAGTCGACCACAGCGACGAGATTCTCGATCGGGTGAGCCCAGTAGTTTCCGTCACCCACGTCCAGATAGCTGACGACCTTGAGCAAACGGTCTTCTTGCCTCAGAGCGTCCTTTCCTTCGAAGTAGCCGACCGTCAGCGGTGTGCCGACTACCTTCTTCACGTCGCTAATCCCGCGCTTGGCCAGCGCCTGCGCGTACTCAATGCTGGACTCGATTGCGGCCTGCACCGTGGCGAAGTCATCTACCAACACCATGCCGTGGGCACCTTCGATCGGTTGCCACCTCACGACCGTGCGAGCCGAGAGATCGACCGTGCCCTCGATTACCTCTTTTCCATCGAGGATAACGAAGGCGGCCTGGCGGGGAGCCCGCACAGGTTGGCCCGTAAGGGCAAAGTTCCACACGTCCTGTTTTGGTGGTTCCTTCAACGTAATTTCGGTAAAGCGGTAGCGAGACTGGTAACGACCGGCCGTCTTCAGGATGTCCAACGTGGCCTTAATCTCGCCTGCAGTTAGCGGATTTAGCGGATGCGGCGTGCGCTCGAGTACAAACGTCTTGTCCAGATTGGACTGAAAGACCTGGTTGATAAAGGTCTCCGAGACGAAGGGTTGACCCCCTCGCATCACAACGGGCACATCAAGCTGCAACGGTTGACCATTTACCAGTGCAGACTTCGAACCCGGCTTGACTTTCACAAGGGTGCTGTTGCGCAGGATCGTATACACGCTCGCGAAGTCATCCCAGCGCACTGTGGCGCCAAAGTCCTCCAGAGTCTTCTTCATCGGGAGCATTGTTGCAGCAGAACCGTGCGCGTGAGCAGGCGCTGAAAAAAGGAAAGCTGCGGAGAAACCTGTGGCGCAGAGTGTCACGGCGAATGCCAAGCTCAGCGCGTGTCGCTTACGCGAGTGGAAGGTCGGAAAGTGAGGATCGATATGCATGGGTAGCCTACTGCTTAGTCTAGAGAGCATGAGAGCGGAAGTAAGCATTATTGAAGGAATCCCCTGGCCGCAGTATCCGCTTCTGGCAAAACGGTGAGGTGTGTGACGTGGATATTAATTGCGTCGATTGAGTCGGCGGTAAGAGCCATCGAGCGCTGGACCCGACAGACGCGGGAGGCAACCAGAGCAACTTTGATTTTGCACCTTGGAATCTGCCTCAAACTATCGTCACGCGAATAAGGACTATGGCATGTAAATGACTTTCGTTATCTCGCGAGCGCTGCCGCAGCAATACGCTTTGCTGAAATCGGATACTTGCTTCGCCATGTTGTAGCTAGACTTATGTGCATGGGCTTCACGCAAGAAGCGTTTCACTTGACCAAACTACCGGACTAACTATGAAGAAGGCTACATACATCGCTACAACATTTGCATGCCTGCTAGTAACCGGCACTGCTTTCGCCGGCCCCGACTGGGACGTGATCCAGCGAGCAAGGAACGAGGCAAAAGCCGTAAAGCAGATAAACAAACAGGAGGTACCCTCCTCCACGGCGGCCGCCGCACAACCCCATCCTGCGCCGCCGCCGGCACGTTGAACGATCCAGGTCCGACGCAATGCACGGACCTGGATGTCAAATAGGCTAGTTGATGTCCGCCCCCAAGTAACCTGACCTGCTAAGTGAGTTCGCTTACCCGCTCCTCGCGTCCCGGTCTTCGTTTGGGGGCCGCGATCCGCTATTACTGCTAGACAAATCTGAGACTGGATTGCGTAGCAATGTAATCCAAAGATGAGGAATACCCGCGCAAGTCATCTTCCAATGGCGGTCGGTGTTCTTCGATGGCGTCAGGCTGCACAACTGCATGACGTTATCTATCGTGGTACGCATAGCAACGTCTCAGAGGGCAACTCACCGAACATGGCTTGATAAAAATGGGCAAATCGCCCCATATGCCAAAACCCCCATCTCTGCGCTACCTCATAGATGCTTGCCCTTTTCCTTTGTCGCAACTCCCTGCGCACACAGTTGAGCCGGACAGTTCGCAAATAGTGAGCGGGGCTCATCGCGAGCACTTCTTCAAAGCAGTACTGCAGATTCCTGCGGCTGATCGAAGTCGCTCGGCATAGATCGGCCATGGTGAGCGAATCACCAATGTTCTCCATCACATAGTTCCTCGCCAGGTCAACAATTGCACGTCGACTATTGTAGGACCGTGGAACAGACGGAAGCGCCTCACATGGCTGCAGTAGCCCCGCGATGCTGTCCATCAGCGTGTTCTGAAGATTTCGCTGAAGAACTTCGCTTCGCAAAAGCGCGGGATTCTGCCGCAGCACGGACAGCATTGACCGGATAAGTTCCCTGGTATTCGCTCTCGAAGTCTTATCTGCGGGAATCGTATACTTCCCTGCCAAATGGTTCCCCGCGTCGATACCACAAACGCTTTCGATATGGTCTGCTAGCGTTCCTACGTCGAACGAAACACTCACCAAACTCATGAGGTTGGGACTTCTGCAATCTAGCGTATCGCCATAGCTGAATGTCAGAAGCACATCCTCCTCGAGCAAGTGCCCGTGGAATGACCCGCCCCCGACCAGGTCATAGCAGAAAGTGAAATTTCTTGCGCCAGGCAGACCCTCCCCGGTCATTCGTACTGACTGATTTGAACTCTCGCCGTAAATTTGGGTGTCAAGAAAGCAAACCTCGGTTAGCTCGCCACGGAACTTTCCCGCACTGAGTTGCTCGTACTGCTGATCCCAACCAGAAAGGGCTTCAGCTAGTTCTTGTACGTCACAAGCGCTGGTAGCGTTGAATGTCGCCAACGGCGCGATGTTTTCGACGTCGCCCCGATCTTTAATGAAGTCTATGTTCATAGCCCCCCCCTCACAACGTACGACCGATATCTACTCCGAATTTCCCGTAGCGCCTCCGGTATTGGGGCGGAAGCGATAGGGGATCCTGAAGTCGGCATCTACAATCCAATTGTCGGCATCTGTGCCACCTGCGCGATTGGCCAAGCGCGCTGCCTGCACCTCCAGTGGCCGATGACCATATACAGAAATTTGCATGCCGAGAGTCTTTCATCGCCACGATTGAGTGACGCAGAAATACGCAGTCCGAACGCCACACATCAAAGTGACAAATAATGCACTTCTAAAATGATCGAGCATCGCGACTGGTGATCTGCCTGAAGATGCAAGGGTAAGGAAATGAAGAGGGGTGATCATCTCCCATATGGGATAAGAGAACGAATGGGCAGCGCACCTGCATCGATCCGTCGTCGTATTCGACTTCCGATTTCGGCCGGATTGCTGCAGCTCCTCGGAGCCAGCGAGAGCAGTGTCTCGCCTCCTGCCTGGCACTACCCAGATGCGGCGCTCCCTGCACCTGCGTGATCATCTGTGGCAGCGCCTCTGCTGATTCCTCCAGCCTTCCGCGGCGCGCAGCAGCGCAGCCGAGCGTCCTTCGTGGCCCGGCGCACGTCAGCCCTTCGCAAGCCGGGAGAAAAAACTACGCCGCGACCGGCCTGCATCAACGATTCTGCCGCCCGGCTTCAGGCCAACACCAACTCAGGCACCAACTCCCGAAATCGGGAGCAGTGGAAAATCAAGGGTTCGATCGAATGGGCGACTGCAAAGTCCATCACTTCCAGCAAAGCAATCACATGATCGCCGGCCTCGTGCTCGGCAAAAGCTGCGCATTCAAGCCAGGCCGATGCGCCATGAATGCGCAGCGCCTTGGCGCTGGTGTAGTCGCGCGTCACGCCCTGCCAGCGGGCCTGCTTGTCCTTGGAGGCCAGTTGGCGGCACAGCGCGGCTTGATCCTGGCCGAGCAGCGAAACCCCGATGCGGCTTGCCCTGCGCAAGATGGACCACGTCGTCGAACTCTTCTGAATTGCGACGGAAACCAGCGGCGGATCGACGGAAATGCCTGTCATGAACGACGAAGCCACCAGGACCTGATCATCTCCGTCCACCGTCGCAGCAAGTGCAGCAACCCCCGTGGGGTAATGGGAAAATGCTTTCCGCAGTGCATTGGGATCCCTTATTGCAGCAGAAATCATGGCGTCATAGCTCCGTTGATTTGCAAGTTAATGTATGGAATTCGGGTCGGAGGATCAAACGACAAAGATGAATCTCCCAGGCTTCGTCATTCCCCTGTACCCGGGTGCAGCGCTTGAGGTCATCGATAATGGTCCGGGCTGCGCGGCGGCCGCTTTCGATGGCACCATCGATGTGGCCAACCCAGCCGAGCACGTAATCGGAACCGGTAACGCACAAGGCCTAGGCCTAGGCCAAGCCCCCTACGTCTCGCAAAGACTGTGCCAATATTCTTCATGGGAATTAAATATTCCCATAATGAAGTTCTTCAGCGCTTCGAAAGTAGATGCGCCGCGATGGGGCGCTAGCCTGCCGAACGCTCGCGCATGGTGCATGCCTCCGCATCGCCACGGGTGGCCTGGCCAGCCAATATCGACCGGGAAATCATCGTCCGTGCAGATTGCCGGGGCAATCCTGTCTCTGTCCCAATGGAGCGCGCTCGTACTGCCAGGGGCCGACGCTTGCAGTGGATGGGTTCGCCAAGCCCGACGCACTCAGGCCGGCTGCATGAGTGTCGCCAGACGCGCCAGGACCTCGGGCGTCAACTCATACATGGTGCCTTCAATTGCCAACACCTCTGCGCTGGCGGAGTAAACGCCCTGGCCCTTTTCGAGTACATGGCACAAACGCCCATCTGCCGATTGGATGCGGTAGGCCAGGGTGTAAGGCTGATGCTTGCGCAAGGCGTCCTGCACGCTGTCCCATACATAGTCAGCGTCTTCCGGCACGATCAGGCTGCTGTACTTCACGTGCCGGCCATTGCGCATGTCCTCGGCCGGATAGCCGGTCAGCATCAGACAACCCTGGCTGATCACTTCCATCGTCCAATCACGATCGTTGCGCCCGCGATAGACCAAGCCAGGCAGGCCATCGATCAGGCCGCGTAAGCTGCGGGCGTCCGCTTGCGCGCTGATGAACTGGCGCTGGGATGGTGTGACATCGTGCGCCGCGACCCAAACTTGGCCGGATGAAAATTTGACGTTCAACTCCAGCCAGCATAGCTCCTTACCGAAAGGCACGAAACGGAGCCGCCGCCCAGACTGGATCTGAGCGGTGGGCGACGGGACAGCCAGCGCTCCGATCAGATGCTGCCATGCTGCCGCATCCTCGGGGTGCACATAGCGCTCAAGTTCGGTACCTGGCACCATCGTGCCGAGCAGTTGCGCCCAGTAGGCATTGTGTTCAAGCACCTCGCCTTGCAAAGTCAGCCTGGCGAGGCCAACGGCAAACTCGTCGGCCGACCATGCCCCGAGCTCAGCGAAATCGGAGCGTTCAGCCGGCGTGCCGGCTCTCTGCGTCTGCAGCATATGGTTTTCCAGTGGGGACCGGCAGGGCGCTCAGATAAACCCAGGCGGCTAGTTCGAGTCTGGAACGCAGCTTGAGCTTGCGCAACAGGCTTTTGACGTAGATCTTGACGGTTCCATCGCTAATGCCAAATTCGCGCGCGATGAGTTTGTTGCTCATGCCCCGTGCGATCAGCGCCAGGGTCTGCGCCTCCCTGACCGTGAGTTCGACCTCGGACGCAGCCATTGGGGCCCTGGCCTGCAGGGCTGGGTCGGACAGCAACGACACCATCTGCTCGTTGAGCACCACCGACCCCGTACTGCACTGACGCACATAAGCCAGCAACTCGTCGGGTTCCATTTCCTTGAGCGCGTAGCCGTCAACGCCCAAATGCAGGGCCTCCAGTAGCTCCGCGCGGTCCAGTGCCGCTGTCAGTGCAATGACCCGGCAGCCAAGCTCCATTTGCTTGATCTCGTCCAGAACCTGCAGGCCCGACAGGCCCGGCATGTGCAGATCCAGGAGAATTACGCTCGGCAGCAGCCTGCGCGCCAATTCGATGCCCTGCCGGCCCGATGACGCCTCGCCCACGACTTCGAAATCTCCGCTGCTCGAGAACATGCCCGCCAGCCCGCGCCGGAACAAGGGATGATCGTCGATGAGCAGCAAGGTCGAGAATGCCATCTCTAACACCTCACAGGAATCCGCAACGTCATGCGAACGCCACTCGGCGTGACACTGCCGATGGCGAGCGTGGCGCCTATGGCTAAGGCGCGCTCCTTCATAATGTCCAGTCCGTAGTGACCGTTGAGGGAAGGCGTCTGGTGCATGTTCATGCCGATGCCGTTGTCCTCGACGACCACCTGACAGGCAGCCACGAACTGGTGCAGCTCGATGCGCACTTGCGTGGCATGAGAATGCCGAACGACATTGGCCAGTGCCTCCCGCACGACCTGCAGCACCTGAAGTTCATGGTCCGGCGGCAGCACCCCGGGGGCCAGCCGGTTGTCCAGCTCGAAGACAATGCCGCTGTGCCTGGAAAACTCTTGCACCGCATCGACCAGGGTATCGCGCAAGGAGAGACCCTGCATGCCGATGCGAGCGCCGGTAATCAACTCCCTGACCTGCTTCTGCAGGCGCCCAATGACTGTCCGCATTTCCGCGACCAGCGGCACGGCCTCGCCGGTCTCGCAGATTAGCGACTCAAGCCGGCGCGCCTCGAAAGCGAGGAAGCCGAGTTGCGAGGCGACAGAGTCGTGCAGTTCGTGCGCTAGCAGTTCGTAGCGGGCCAGACTGCTTTGCGCAATGGGTGCGATATCGCCGTCTTGGTGCAACGCCGACGGCGGCTTGCCCTCTCCCGTCTTCAGATACGAGCGCGCGCGCGTTCCCGGCCGGGGGCCGCGCGCCGCGCTCAACCTGCCAAACGCGACATGGGCTGCGCGGCGCGCCTTTGCCAACGATCCCGCCTGGCTCTTGCCTGCTCGTAACAAAATCGGTCCTGACTTTGGTCTTTGGGTCATGGTGCATCCAAGCAAATTCTATGCCTCGCCACCACTATGGCAACTATCTCCATGGAGATATCACCTTGGCGGGGTTGAGACTGCGCCGTCAATGCACGACGATGCGGCCATCTGTTGCGCATATACACAGCTCAATGCAAGCCAGCCTTCCCCACGATAGCCCGCCCCTTTACAGCAGGCCTGACTACCAGGCGCACGCCATGCATGGCACCGCACGACACCACATCGTGGTATGGGCAAGTGCGCCGTCCCGTGAAGACGAGCTGTTCGCAGCCGAGTTAAGTGCCAAGGTAGCCGAACGGCATACGCTGCTAACGGCCGCTAGCCCCGGAGCCGACGACCAGGCCACACTGGCGAAGGCCCTGGAAGCCGCGCTACGCGTCGCCCGCGCCGGCACGCATCTCTATCTGTCAGGCGCCGAGCACCAAGTCTGGTGTCTGTACAACGCTGCGCAACAGTTTGGGATGCAACCGCAGCAGATCAGCGTCTCGTGCTGCGCGAGTGAAACACGCCCCGTGTACTGCGTGCATTGCGCCACGCTGCAGCAGGCCGCCCAGAGCGAACTCAACTGTTGCCGGTGTGGCGTGAGGCTGATGGTGCGCGACCACTTCTCGAGGCGGCTGGGCGCGTACATGGGCGTAGTCGCGGATGCGGACAACCCCTATGCGAGAGGCCAAGCATGACGAGGACGATTCAAGTCAAGGTAGCTGCGAGCAGGCAGCTCACGCCGCTGATTCGCGAGTTCATGCTGGCGCCTACGGTCGGCAAGCTCCCGAGATTCTCTGCTGGCAGCAACATCCAGGTACGGCTACCTACGTTGGACCGCGTCCTGCGCAATGCATACTCATTGGTCAGCGACCCACATGACCATTCGCATTACCGTATCGCCGTGCGCTTGCAGGAAGCGTCTCGCGGCGGATCACGCTATCTGCATGAGCAAGTCCGTGAAGGCGACAGCCTGGAGATCACAACGCCGTCCAATCTGTTTGCACTGCACTCACTTGCCCAGCGCCACATTCTGATCGCAGGCGGCATCGGCATCACGCCATTCATGAGCTATATCGAGGACCTGGAGCGGCGCAATGCGAATTTTGAACTGCACTACGCCTATCGGACCGGCCTGACCGACGCCTATGTCGACGAGCTGAGCCAGCGCCTGGGCGAGCGCTTCCACGCCTATGACGCAAAACAGGGCAAGCCGCTGTTGCTCAGCGAGGTGCTCGGCCACCGTGCCCTCGGCTCGCATGTGTATTGCTGCGGGCCGGAGCGTCTCATCGCGGGCGTCCGCGAATGCGCCAGGGCATTGGGCTGGCATCCGAGTTTGGTCCATTTCGAAGCCTTCGCGGCCCCCCAACCCGGGCAATCGTTCACGGTCGATCTGGTGCGCAGCCAACGCAGCATCCAGGTGGACGCAAACCAGAGCCTGCTCGAAGCACTGGAGCAAGCCGACATCGAAGTCCCCAACCTCTGTCGTGGTGGCGTCTGCGGCCAATGCGCTACTCGCCATCTCGGCGGCGACATCGAACACCGGGACCACTACCTTTCCAGCGACGAACAAGCGCAGATGTTGATGCCCTGCGTTTCGCGCTGCGGCGGTCGCTCTCCCTTGCTACTCGATTTATAGGAAGGATCCCAGTCCATGGCCCTCAAGCTCGCCTCCACGACGCAAAGCTTCCGTGAAGCCTTCACTTATCGCAATAGCCCGGAAGCCATCGCTCGCTTTCCATTTCCGTTCACCGAAGACAAGTACATGTATTCGGTGAACATCGAACCGGCGGCCTCGCGCGACCCCGGTTCGATTTTTGAGCATCAGTTCGACATTGACGAACACTACCGCTCCGAGATGGCCGAGCGCTCTATGGTCCTGGAAAAAGACCCGCGCCGCAGCATCGTCATGCCGCATATGCAAGTCGCCGCTTGGGATGCGCTGGAACTGTACATGGAGCATATGAGCCAGGACTATCCCGAGTGGTTCGCGCTCGAGCGCCAGGGCGATCAATGGCACTGGACCAACAAAGCGCTGGGACTGGATCAATCGTTTGTCTTTGGGCAGGCAGACACGTTGCCCTACGAACCGCTGGAGTACATCATGCGTCAGGCGCAGGGCGACATCGCTCTGCTCGACCAACGCGATGGCGACCTCTTCATGGATGCCGGCGTCATCACCGCCCCGGCTGACTGGTCTCTCGCCTTCGATGCCGGCATGAGCTTCAAGCAATGGCATTCGCCCGTGCCGCTGGCGCACCAGCTTGGCGTCTTCGATCGCGCGCTCAAGTTCCTGCTCAACATCCAGGTCGGCCACCCCGTGCGCCGCCTCAACTGGACGCTCACCATCAACCCGCGCCTGGACACCTCCTCGGAAACCTACCACGAGTGGGGCGCCGATCGCGGCACGGTCACCGCGCAAAATGCCGGTCGCAAAGTGCACCTGCGCGTGGAGATGCAGCTCATGGCACGCCTCCCGCGCAGCCACGCCCTGCTTTTCGGCATCCGCACCTACCTCGCCAGCCTAGACGAGATCGTCACGCAACCCGGCTGGGGGCAGCGCCTGTATCGCGTGATACGCGACCTCCCCGAACCCATTGCCGACTACAAGGGCATCAGCCGGTACCGCCCACAACTACTCGAATGGCTGCGCCCCTTCGATCCCGAAGCATCCTGAACGCACGCACGAACACCGCGCCACGGCGCTGTCGAATCACACATCAACCAGACTGGAGAACATCACATGGCCAATTCCTGGCGTATTTCCGCACTCGCCGACCGCCACCGCGCACTGGGCTCTAAGCTCGAGGACTGGAATGGCATGGGCACGGCGTGGACCTACGACACCGGGCTGGCGGATCACCACGAGGCCATCCGCACGCGCGCGGGCCTCATGGACGTCTCCGGCCTGAAGAAAGTGCACTACGTCGGCCCGCATGCGGAGAGCCTGCTCGACTACGCTTGCACCCGCGACATTTCCAAGGTCTACCCCGGCAAGTCCGTGTACGCGGCCTTTCTCAACGAAGAAGGTAAGTTCATCGACGACGGCGTCATCTACAGGACCGGCCCCAACGCCTTCATGGTAGTCCACGGTGCGGGCACGGGCTACGAATGCCTTACCCGCGGCGCGCAGGGCAAGCAAGTCGCGGTGTTGTTCGATGACGACCTGCACAACCTGTCATTGCAGGGCCCGCTGGCCGTTGACTTCCTGGCCGAGCATGTCCCGGGCATCCGCGACCTGAACTACTTCCACCACATCCAGAGCCGCCTGTTCGGCCGGCCGGTGACGATCTCGCGCACCGGCTACACCGGCGAACGCGGCTATGAGATCTTCTGCAAGGCAGCCGATGCCCCCCTGATCTGGGACACCATCCTCGAACAAGGCAAGCCTGCAGGCATCATTGCATGCGCATTTACGGCGCTGGACTGGCTGCGTGTCGAAAGCTACCTGCTGTTCTACCCCTACGACAACTCTGAAATGTATCCCTTCGCCGACGAGAAGCCTGGCGACAGTCTGTGGGAGCTGGGTCTGGACTTCACGGTATCCCCGGGCAAGCGGGGATTTCGCGGAGCAGAAGAGCACTATCGTCTCCAGGGCCGCGAGCGCTTCAAGATCTTCGGCGTGCAGGTCGACAGCCAGCAAGCCGCAGCCAGCGGCGACACCCTTTGGCGCGACGGGCAGCAGGTCGGCGTCATCACCTGCGCCATGTACTCGCGGCTGACGCAGCGCTCGCTCGCTATCGCCCGGCTCGAGGTCGACAGCGCAGTGGCGGGAACTGCGCTGCATGTGCGCGGCAGTCTGACATCCACCGCCACCGCGCAACCCATGCCCTTCGACGACCCGTCCAAGGGCAAGCGTACCGCCAAGGGCTGATCCCGCAACCATCCCCCTGAATGCTGCCCCGATAAGCCTCCCCATGGACACTTCCTCTCCAACCCACTACGTCATCAAAATCACTTGCCCCGCGACCACGGGCATCGTGGCTTCCATCACTTCCTATCTAGCGGAACAGGGTTGCTACATTAGCGAACTGGCCCAGTTTGACGACGAAGACACCGGCCGCTTCTTCATGCGCGGAGTCTTCCGCCTCTCTGCAACAGCTCGCTCGGACATCGCGGCGATCCGCAGCGGCTTTGGCCCCGTCGCCGAACACTTCGGCATGGAATGGGAGCTGTTTTCCAGCGCCGAGCCGATGAAGGTGCTGCTAATGGTCAGCAAATTCGACCACTGCCTGGCCGATTTGCTCTATCGCCGGAGCAAGGGCGAGATCGGCTTGAACATCACCGCCGTGGTCTCCAACCATCTTGACCTGCGTCCCATGGTCGAACGCGAGGGTCTGCGCTTCGTCTATCTTCCGGTCACCAAGGAGACCAAAGCCGCACAGGAAGCCGAGCTGATGAAGATTGTGCGCGAAACACAAACCGAGCTCGTAGTGCTGGCGCGCTACATGCAGGTCTTGTCCAACGATCTCTGTAGCCAGCTTGCAGGACGCGCCATTAACATCCATCACTCGTTTCTACCCGGCTTCAAGGGTGCCAAACCCTATCACCAGGCTCATGAACGGGGCGTCAAGCTCATCGGCGCGACGGCCCATTACGTGACGGGCGATCTCGATGAAGGCCCGATCATCGAGCAGGAAGTGCAGCGCGTCGACCACACATACCGGCCCGACGATCTGGTCGCCGTGGGCCGCGCCACCGAAACCGTGGCATTGGCCCGCGCAGTGAAGTACCACCTCGAGCACCGCGTGTTCGCCAACCACGACAAGACGGTAGTGTTCCGATGAGTGCAATGCGCATCGACGGCAAACTAGCCGCAGCCGAGCTTTTGGCCGTCACGGCCAGCGAAGTCGACAGACTCAAGGCGAACGGCATCGTCCCATCCCTGACGGTGATCCTCGTAGGCGAGGATCCAGCCAGCGACGTCTACGTCCGCAACAAGGTCCAAAGGGCACGGGAAGTCGGTATCCTCTCGACCGAGCACCGCCTGCCGGCCGACACCAGCCAGGACCGCCTGCTCGCGCTGATCGAGTCGATCAATCTGGACGCCTCTGTGCACGGTATCCTAGTGCAGTTGCCGCTTCCACGCCATATCAGCGAGCAGGCTGTAATCCAGTCACTGGATCCGCTCAAGGACGTGGATGGGTTTCACAGCCACAATGTCGGCTCGCTGGCCCAAGGTTTGCCCTCGTTCGTCCCCTGCACGCCCGCAGGCTGCCTGCAACTGCTCCAAGGAACCGTTGCCGACCTCGCTGGCAAGCATGCCGTAATCATCGGTCGATCCAATATCGTGGGCAAGCCCATGGCGGCGCTGCTGCTAAAGGCCGACTGCACAGTGACCATCCTGCATTCACGCTCGCTCAACGGTGCGGCGCTATGTCGGCTTGCCGACATCGTGGTGGTCGCTACAGGCCGGCCAGGCCTGATCACGTCCGACTGGATCAAGCCTGGCGCTGTGGTCATTGACGTAGGCATCAACCGCGTCCAGGAACAGGGCAGGACCCGGCTAGTCGGCGATGTCGCCTACGACGATGTCGCTGCAGTGGCCTCTGCGCTCACGCCGGTGCCCGGCGGCGTAGGACCCATGACCATCGCCAACCTCATGGCCAACACGGTCCAGGCAGCCAGACAGCAATCCTTGCTGGCGCGTTGATCGTGAAACCTGGTCTCCTGGCACAGGTTCCCAGGCCTTGGTTGAATGCCTGACCATGAAGCAAGCCATCCAGGATCGAATGCCAGTCAGCAAACGCTGACTGGCATTCTTTATTGGAGCCTGATGCTTGGAGACCCCGATTTTTACGACGGGGGGATTGCGGCGATCGGGTCTGTACGCAGGCTGCACGACCGGATGAGCTTGGGCGAGCAGGCAGGCTGGCCAAGTGAATGGGTAGTTCGCCTGTAGGTTTGATTGCGCCAAGGCATAGCGCCGCCAAGGTTGCCTATCCGGAAGAATGGAAGCTGACGCGCAGGGTCGTAGCACTCATGTGCTTGGACTCGATTGCGCAGTAAACGCCGACGGCTCCGGGCGATTGTGAATCAGCTGCTCTGCCTTGGCCAGGCGCAAACACGGCCAGCACCGGCATCCATTACACCTTAACCCACAATCGCGCGGACACCCGGGCCGGGCTTCCGCGCGATCGTCGCGACAAACAGGTTCAATGCATTCAGCCTGCTGCCGCTGGCCTAGCCCATTGCGGACCTCACGATTGCGTTCGTGCGCGCCCCCGCGTGCCCAGCACTTCAATCACACTGATAACTAAAGCCGCGCCAGCAAGCAACGCGCAGAGCAGGACCGAACTCGTCCCGGTGCGAAGCATCGTCTCCGGCCCGAAGTCCTGCGGC
Organism: Cupriavidus sp. GW822-FHT03E04; assembly: GCF_058801495.1. Taxonomy (NCBI): domain Bacteria; kingdom Pseudomonadati; phylum Pseudomonadota; class Betaproteobacteria; order Burkholderiales; family Burkholderiaceae; genus Cupriavidus; species Cupriavidus sp. GW822-FHT03E04. The sequence goes on along the minus strand of NZ_JBXANI010000027.1, from coordinate 53,614 downwards.
CCGCCTGGCCCCGGCTGGGAGATCAGCAGGATCACGATCGCGGATCCGAGTGCCGCGCCGATGCGCTGTACAGTCACCAGCATGCCCACCGCGCTGCCGGCGTTGCGGCCCGCGACCGTCAAGAGCGTCGACGCCATGTTCAGACTGAAGAAGACACCACTGCCAAAGCCGGCGACAGACAATGGCACGATAAGCACGGCCGGGCTGACATGGGGATCGGCCCGCAGGATGAGGTAGCTGACCAGGTAGCCGCCCGACAGCATCAAGAGGGATGCGGGGATGACCCAGCGCTTGAGCATGTTGGCCAATCGATCGCCGACCAGAGGCCCGATGGAGCTACCGAGCGAGAAAGGCAGAATCACCAGCGCCGCCGCAAGGGCACCCTCGCCCCGGCCGCTTTGCCATATGACCGCGAAGGCAATATAGATGGAGCCGGTGAAACTCGCGAACGTCAGAAATGCCGAAGCCAGGCCGAAGGAGAACGTCGTCTCCCTGAACAGGCTCAGTGGCAACAGCGGGAACGCGTTGGCCCGCTCAAGGCGGCGCTCCCAGAGAATGAAGGCGATCAGCAGCAGCACGGCAGCGATCGCGCTGATCGACGCCCACCAGGCCACTTGGCCGTTGCTGATTTGAATCAAGGGTACGAAGAATCCGACCACCGCCAGCGACATCAGGATGGACCCGAGCAAGTCGAAACGTCCCAGCCCTTCTGCCGCGCTGCTCTTGCCAGGCAAGGTGGGAATACCCAGCAGGATGGCGAGGACACCCAGCGACAAGCCGTATGCCAAGGCCCAGCGCCAGCCATTCTCCATGCCGACCGTCTCGATGATCCAACCGCCGATGATGGGACCGAAAAGTGCAGCGAATGCCACGACGAAAGCGTAGAAGCCGAATGCCCGCGCGCGCTCGGCACCGTGGAACATCACCTGGATGAGTGCGGCAATCGACGGAATCATCAATCCACCGGCAACGCCGTGGAGCAGGCGGAACACTACCAGATGGCGTTCGTCCGAGGCTAGGGAGACGGCAATTCCGGTGAGCACGTAGAGCAAGGTGCCCAGGAGGAACACCCACTTGTGGCCGTAGCGGTCGCCCAGCCTGCCTCCTGGCACCAGGGAGAGCGCGTAGGCGAGCGCGTAGCCGGCGAGGACCCAGGACGACGCAGCCTCGGACAGACCTAGCCCTTTGCGGATCGACGGCAGCGCAATGTTGGCGCACGTGAGGTCGAAAAAGGACATGGCAAGCGTCAGGAAAAGGACCGCAAGCGCGACCCATCGAGCCGCGGATGATTGTCCGACCGCGGTATTGCCAAGAGTTGTACTGGACATGGGGGCACCCTAAAGAGGAGTTGCGAACCGTCTCTGGACTGGCCTCGCAACAAGGATTTACACGGGCATTTGGGGAAAAACGGCTAGAACGAATAGGTGACTGATGCGACGAAACGCGGTTTGTTTCTCCACCCGACATTCGGGCCACCCACAGTGGAGGCGCCGGTATACACCAGCCCCAATGTCATGTCATCCCGCCATTTATAGTCGACCCCGACCAAAAAATAGTATTTGTCCTTTAACCCTTGATCTTTTAGCCCAACCGGCAATAGCAAGCGGCCGATCTCGCCCTTCACCACAATTTTCTCGGTCAGATTCTTCCAGCCCTCCAGAGCCAAAGCCTGCCGGCCCCGTCCATCAGGAAGCCCGACGTAATACTTACTGATTACTCCGGTCCATTTAATGGAGAAATTTTGAAGATAATATATGGCGTACAACGATGTGGTGTTCAAGTACGCCGCGCCCGGATAGAAGTTATAGCCGACACTGATGTCGTAAACTCCGGGACCGAGCTTTGAGCGATACCCGAGGTATGTCGTCGAATCTATCCGGTTGTTGTCCACCATCTTGATGGTAGAGGACCAATTCCCGAGGTAAATTCCGTTGTCGAACCCGTAAAACAAACTTGCCTGCAGGGTCGGGAAAATCGCCTTGTCCTCATAGAAGTCCTGGTCCGCACCCGCCCATTTGTAATGGCTCAGAACCGCGATGCTGCCATGAAGGTCCCCTGCAATGGCGTGACTCGCACCTAGTACCGCAGCCGGCAGGAGCACAACCGAAAGCCAATTACCTGTCTTTTTTTCATACTTTCCAGCGGTTTTTTTCCTATTGATAACATTTCTTTTCATAAAACTCCCCTTTTATTGTCGCTATAAATTGATTACTGAATGAGTATTTCGGAATACGGCAATAGCATGCTCTCGTCGCGTGCTCGCGAACTGGCCTATGGAGATGACTAATGACAGTGGCTGTGCTAGCTGCTACGACCGGCTTCCGCCTGCCGCCACCGGGTTGGGAGCGCGATTTCGCGGGCGGGGTGCGGTTCGCCTGTTAGGCGCGCGCGGCGGGGCTGCATGGTGTGCGCATTCGCCGCGGCTTTTAAGGGGAAGCGGTCATCGGACAGCATCGTGCCCCCGCTCACCAGTGCGGATGCAGCGGACATCCGCCACGCTGTGCACAACGATTTTCTCGTCGCCGAGCTTGCCAGTGAGCACGGACCACCGGATCGCGTCGATTGCGCGATCGGCCAAGACACCGTCGACGGCCAGTTCCAGTTTGAGCTTGGGCAGAAGGTCCTTCACATACTCCGCGCCGCGGCACAGTTCTGTATGACCGTTCTGCAGGCCACAGCCAATGACCTCGGTCACCGTGAGCCCCTGTATGCCGACGCCCGCCAGCGCGTTCCTGACGTCGTCAAGCTTGAAGGGCTTGATAATCGCGGCAATAAATTTGATCGCCATGAGGCTGCCTCGCGAGTTCAAGTGGAAGGGGTCAGGCGGGTAGCTTGTAGCCAGTTTCGCCATGTTCGGATGTGTCGAGCCCCTCGACTTCTTTGTCTTCGTCCACACGCAGCCCGCGGCAGCACAGCGAGGCCACCTTGAGTGCGATGTAGCTCGTGGCCAGGCAGAACAGGATGCTGAAACCAATAGCGCCAACCTGGACCAGCATCTGCCCGCCGAAGTCCCGCGCTTCGGGCAAGCCGACGCCGCCCAAAGCGGGCAAGGCAAACATGGTCGTAAGCAGGCCGCCGACAATGCCACCAACGCCATGCACCGCAAACACGTCGAAGGAGTCGTCCAGCCCTAGCGCGGGCTTGAGCTTCTCGACCGCCCAGATGCAGCAAGGCGAGGCGATGGCACCGACCATCAACGCCCCCATGGGCCCGACAAATCCGCATGCTGGTGTGATACCTACTAGGCCGGCGACTGCACCCGTGACAACGCCCAACAAGCTGGGCTTGCCACGGTGCAACCATTCGATGAACAGCCACGACATGGCGCCCGCTGCTCCCGCGAGCATGGTGTTCACGATGACGAGCATGGCAAAGCCATTGGCCAATAGGGCGCAGCCGCCGCAGAATCCAAGCCAGCCCACCCACAGCAAGGAGCCGCCAGTCATGGTCATGGTCATGTTGTGCGGTGCCATGGCGGTGGCATGCAGGCCCTTGCGCGGTCCAACCATCCAGGCCGCCACCAGGGCCGCGATGCCGACATTGATGTGCACCACGTTGCCGCCAGCGAAGTCCTGGCTCCCCCAGACGAAGACCCACCCGCCGCCCCAGGCCATATGCGCCATGGGCACGTAGTTGATGGTGAACCAGACGGTCATGAACACCAGCACTGCCGAGAACTTCATGCGTTCGGCGAAGCCACCCACGATGATGGCTGGCGTGATTGCCGCGAACATCATCATGAACAAGAAGTACAGCAGTTCGGGGATGGTGCCGTGAACCGACTCCGGCGTCACTCCGCTCAAGAAGAGTTTGGAAGCCCCGCCGATATAGGCCTGCCAGTCCCCGCCATCCGCAAACGCGAAGCTGTAGCCATAGATGGCCCACAGCACACAGATGAGCGACGCTACGGCAAACACTTGCGTCAAAACCGACAGCACGTTCTTTGCGCGCGCCAAGCCGGCGTAAAACAAGGCCAGGCCGGGCAGCGTCATCAGCAAAACGACCAATGCACATGTGAAAACAAAGGCGGTGTCGCCAGCACTGATGGTTGGTACGGCCTTCGCTGTCTGAGCCCAGCAGGAGCTGGCCATCAACGCAAAAAGGGCACCTCCCGTGCGAATTCCGTGTCTTGCAGAGCTTGTCATGGCATTCCAGTCAATGGTGAAAAACGTGGCCCGCTGGCCAACTTCTCACCATTGCGCAAGTACCATGCCAGTATTCATGCTGGGAATTAAATATTCCTATTAAGAAGTACTTAAAAGATTACGAAGTTGCCGCGCCGCAATGGGGCGCAATGCGCTCGCGCACTTGCCAATGGTGCGTGGGAACGTGGTCCGGTGAATCTGGAAAGGAATGGTCCGGTCAGCGCCGGGAGCTGAGCCGGGGCGATGAGGCACCGAAAGCGTGGGCATATCGTTCCATCGGATTGGCGCACGCGCCGCTGGTGCACGCCAGCCATTGAGACTGGCAATTGCGCACGACAGGACCAGGCCCCCCGCGCCTATGGTCCGTCCGGCACTCTTGGGCAGTGCGGGGACGGACCGCCCGACAGCCGGCCATCAGCTCACACCGTTATTTGTGACCCTCATGGTGCGGCAGCATGGCATAGACCTGGGGCGGGGAGCCTTCACGCGCCAGCGGAACGCCAGTGTCGTGCGCGAGGGAATCAAGGGCGAGGGCCGGCAACGCCGTCATGCGTGCGACGGCGCGCCCTCATGTTGCACCAATAGAGAGTGACAGCACTGCAGATCAAGACGCGCGGCCGATACTCTGGATCTGCTCCAGTGCCCCAGCTAGCATGGCCTTTAGCAGCGGCTGGACCTGTTCGGCCAGTTCCGATCGATAGTTAAAGGGGGCTTCTTCGTCCATATAGAGGCATTGCGCCATTTCCAGCTGGATGGCATGGACGCACTTGTGCGGCTCGCCGTAATGTCGCGTAATGTAGCCTCCCGTGAAACGGCCATTGGCAACATAGGTATAGCCCCGCCCTCCGGGCATGGTGGCCAGCGGAGCCAGCGCGGCCCGCAGCACCGCGTCGGCACAGGAGGCGCCCGAGTTGGTCCCCAGATTGAGGTCCGGCAGCGTGCCCTCAAACAGCAGCGGCAGCACGCTGGCGATGGAATGCGCTTCCCACAGCAAGACGCAGCCATGCAGCCGGACGAGCCGGTCCAGCTCGGCGCGCAGCGCCTGATGATAGGGCCGCCAGTAGGTCTCACGGCGGCGAGCGATCTCCGCGTCGTCAGGCATCTGACCGGGCCGATAGAGCGGCACGCCCTTGAAGGTTTCAATCGGGCACAGGCCGGTCGTCGTCTGCCCCGGGTACAGGCTTTCTCCGGTTGGCGGTCGATTGAGATCAATAGCGTAGCGAGAGAGCGTCGCATTGAGCACCGAATAACCCTGGTCTTGGGCGAATCCGTAGAGCCGGTCAAGATGCCAGTCTGTGTCGCTGACAATGCTGGCTTCCTCCGACAAGGACGGCAGGATCTCCTCGGGCAAGCGCCGGCCCAGGTGAGGAATCGAGATCAGCAGCGGCAACGTGCCCTGGTGGAGTTCAAAAACAGGCGTGCTCATGATGATGTCTTCAAGGGGTTGGAAATGGCGCGCTCACGACTAGCGCGCCGGAAGAAAGCGCGGGCATAGCCGCGCGCAAGGCTGGCAACAGATCCAGTTCGAGCGTCGTGCGGGTCAAACGCACAATCTCGTCGGCGGTCTGCGACCATTGCGCATCGCGGTACAGTAGATGAAACTCGCGCTGGCCCAGCCTGGATGGCGGCAGCGCCACCACCTGGACTTGGTCCAGCCAAGCACGCGACTGCCAAAGGCACAACGGCGTGCTGATGGCCCAGCCCAGACCGGCGGCCACCACGCTTAGCAAGGGATCGGTCGCGTCAAAAGCAAAACGCTGTGGCATCTCGACGCCCAGGTGGCGCAGGAATCGTTCGACTTGCTGCCCAATGACGGAGCGCGAGGTATAGCGGATCAGCGGTAGCAGTTGCGCCTGGCGTTTGATGTCCAGAGCCTCTCGCAGCGCAGAGCTGTCCGCGCCTCGTGGCAGCACGGCGACCCAGGCTTCGGAGAAGAGCATGCGCTGTGCCACGCGGGGATCGGACGGCACCTCGGTGCATACCGCCAGATCGAGGTCGCGCGCCAGTAGCTGTGTATTCAAGCTAGGCGTAAGTCCCGACCAGAGCTGAAGCTGGCGGGCCGAACCCGACAGCGCGCGAATCAGTGAGGGGCCGACAGTGGCCGCAAACGAATCCACGCAGCCCAGCCGGAGCTGGGCATGATCCTGGCGCACACTCTGCCTGAGACGGTTAGAGATGTTGCGCGCATCAGCAAGGAGGCTGTCGGCCATCTCCAGCAGGATGTTGCCAGCACGTGTCGTCCTGGCTGGCCGCACCTCGCGATCGAGCAGTTGCACGCCGTAGGCTCCCTCCAGCACCTTGATCATCTGGCTGACGGCACTCTGGCTCACGCCCATCCGCTGTGCGGCGAGTGCCATTGAGCCCACCTCGCAAACAGTCATGAAGGTTTCCAGCGCGTGGAGGTCGGGCATCACTCTTTCGCGGCGCATCTGCAACGAACTGCTCTGCATATTTATGACCTCCAAGCTAGGGGCTGGCTGACATATTCGCCTGAGCCGCAGCACATCGGCCACAACAACACAAAAGCTAATAATCTGTATTAGATTATCTTCACTTGCACGGCACCCAAGCCGTCCTGCATATGCTTGCGTCAAATCTCAAGCTACTCGGAGCAGACATGGAGAGTTTTGACGCAATCGTGGTTGGCGCCGGTGTCATCGGCACTTCGGTGGCCTACCACTTGGCCCGGCTGGGCTGTAGCCGGGTCCTGGTGCTCGACCGCACGCAGATCGGCGCGGGCACGACCTCTCAATCTAGCGGCATTCTTCGTACGCACTACTCGGTCATCGAGAACGTCAGGCTCGCGCAAGCCTCGTGGAACGTCTTCAACGACTTCGCCAACTACCTCGGCGACGAAGACGCTTCCTCGGGCCTGGTCAAGTGCGGCTATCTCATTGCGGCGCCCGAAGGCCCCAAGCTTGAGCCATTGCAGTCGGCCTTGCAAGCCCAGCGTGATCAAGGCATCGAGGTACGCTACTTGACACGCCAGGAAGCCGAAAGCCGGCTGCCCATCGCCCGTTTCGACGATGCCGCGCTTATCGGCTACGAGCCCGAGGCGGGCTTCGCCGATGCGTACTTGGTAGCGACCAGCTTCGCCCGCGCTGCGCGTCGCATGGGTGTGAAGATGATGGAAGGTGTCGAGGTGGAGAAGCTGCTGGTCGACAATGGCAAGACGGTGGGCGTCGCGACCTCGGTGGGCACCTTCCTGTCGGACACGGTCATCAGCACGCAGAACATCTGGGCCCGCGACATCGAGCAATGGACCGGCATCGCCAGCCCGGTGGTACCCGAGCGCCACAGTGTTCTCGCGCTCGAAGGGCCCGAGGCCTACACCTTCCGGATGCCGGTCTACAAGGACCTTGGCTCGCCAGGCATGCTCTACTGCCGCAGCTACGGCGGCAGCCAGATGCTCGTCAGCGAGGGCATTGTCGGCGAGACCCTGCTCGCACCCGACAACGAACAGGGCGACATCAGCCTGGACTACATGGTGGAAGTGGGTTCCCAAGTGGCCGAGCGCTTCCCGAGCTTTGAGACTGCTGGCGTGGCGTCTTCCTGGACCGGCGTCTACGACGTCACGCCCGACTGGAACCCGGTTCTCGGTCGCCTGCCCGACCTGGCTGGGCTCGTGGTCGGCTACGGCTTCTCCGGCCACGGCTTCAAGCTCTCACCTGCCGTCGGCCTGATGCTGGCGCAATGCGCTCTCGGCCTGCAGACCGATGTCGATATCGCGCCTTATGCGCTCGAGCGTTTCCGCACTGGCGGCCTGCTGACTGGCAAATACGGCCTGGGTGCCGTTTCTTGAGTTTTGTTGTCCTAACTCACTTCCGTCCCATCCAACTCTTTGAGTACCGATCAGAATCCAGCCATGCATGTCCTCGTACCCGTCAAGCGTGTGATCGACCACAACGTCAAAGTGCGCGTCAAAAGCGATGGCTCCGGCGTCGACACGACCGGCGTCAAGATGTCGATCAATCCTTTCGATGAAGTCGCCATGGAACAGGCCGTGCGCCTCAAGGAGCAGGGCTTGGCCACGAAAGTCACCGCCATCGCATGCGGCGCAGCGGTCGCACAGGACGTGCTGCGTGCCGCGCTGGCCATTGGCGCGGATGCGGCCGTGCTGGTGGACACCGGCGGCGTGCCGCTGGAGCCACTACACACCGCGCGGCTGCTGCGCGCTTTCGTCGCGGGCGAACGCGTGGACCTGGTCCTGTGCGGCAAGCAGGACATCGACGACGATTTGGGCGCCACCGGTCCGATGCTGGCCGCGCTGCTCGACTGGCCGCAAGCAGTCTCGGTCAGCCAATTGCATGTCGAAGGCCGGCAACTCAAGGTCTCGTGCGACGCGGATAGCGGCACCGAGCGATTGGCCGTGAACTTGCCTGCTGTGCTCAGCGTCGATCTGCGCTTGTGCGACCCACGCAACATCACCCTGCCCGCGATGATGCGTGCCAAGAAGGCGATCATCGCACAGGTCCCCGCCGCGCTGGATGACAGCGCGCCGGCCACGGTGCGGCAATTGCACGTGGGCGAACCACCGGCTCGCCAGGCTGGCATCAAACTCGACGGACTGCCCGCGCTGATCGAGCAGCTGCGTGCCCTGCCCGTCCTGCAATCATGACTTCCGGAGTCACCGCCATGAACGCTCTCATTCTTGCCTCCCACGACGGGCAGCAACTTGACGCCTCCACTGCCTGCGTCGTGACCGCCGCTCAGTCATTGGCCGCCGGCGGCCAAGTGCACCTGCTGGTGGTCGGCCACGAAGTCGCGGCCGTCGCCGCCCAAGCCGCGACACTAGCTGGCGTTTGTGTCGTCCTCACGGCTGACGCCCCGGCATTCGCAGCGCTCAATGCCGAGACGCTGGGCCGGCAAGTGGCCGCGCTCGCTGCCCCTTATGCCTGGGTCCTGGCCACACACAGCCTTCAGGCGCGCGCGGCGCTGCCGCGCGCGGCGGCGCTTGCCGGTGCCGCGTATCTGTCTGACGTCACCCGGACCTCAGCCGATTGGCTTGAGCGTCCGGCCTATGCCGGCGCAGTCGTGACCCGGGTCCAGCCTATCGCCACATCGACCTTCCTCACCGTGCGGGCCAGCGCATTCCCGGCTGCTCCAACATCAGCTACGGTGGCACCGGTCCAGGACGTCCCGGCCGTCGAAGCGGACGTCCGCACCAGCATCCTGGGCCGCGAAGGCAGCGCCAGCACCCGCCCGGACCTAAGCCGCGCACGCATCGTCGTCGCTGGCGGGCGTGGGGTCGGCTCGGCCGAGAACATGGCTAAGGTCGAACACCTGGCAGACCACCTGGGTGCCGCGGTGGGCGCCTCGCGTGCGGCGGTTGACGCCGGGTTCGCGGCCAACTCGGTGCAAATCGGCCAGACAGGCAAGGTTGTAGCACCCGATCTGTACGTCGCACTCGGCATCTCCGGCGCCATCCAGCACTTGGCCGGCATCAAAGACGCCAAGTGCATCGTGGCCATCAACAAGGACCCGGATGCTCCGATCTTCCAGATCGCGGACTATGGCATCGTGGGCGATCTGTTCGAAGCCCTGCCCTCGCTGGAATCCGGTTTGCCAGCAGCTGCCGCCTGACCCTGGACGATCATCGGGAACTTGCCATCATGACCGTATCCAGACTGCCGCCCGGCTTGCGCCCCTTCACCCTAGCGGACGTCGCGCCGCAGGCATGGCGCAACGGCGGTGGCTACACACGTGAGCTTCTGATGCACCCCTCCGCCGACGATGCCAATTGGGACTGGCGCGTGAGCTTGGCCGACATCTGCAGTGAAGGCGCTTTCTCGATCTTCGACGGCGTGGACCGCACGGCAGCCTTGGTGTTTGGCCCGGGACTGACCCTGTGCGGCCCTGCTCCGCAAGCCCCCCTCGTCTTCGACCAGATAGGCTCCGTGCGCAGTTTCGCGGGCGAGACTGCACTGAGCGCACAGCTGCCCGGCGGGCCGGCCCGGCTCTTCAACGTGATGGCTCGGCGCGGAAGCGCCCGAGCCGAACTCGCCAGGCTTGACCAAGACTGCGAGCTTGACCTGAATGGGGTGGCCGCCACCGTGCTGCTCGTTGTCCGCGGCCGCTTTTCTGCCGAACTCGGCTACGAAACCCAAGGCAGTGCAACCTGCCAGATGGGCAGCGAAGCTGGCCTGTGCATCACCGCCGACTGCCAGCGCTTACGCGTACTGGCGCTTCAGCCCGATTCCTGCCTGATCCACGCCATACTGCGGCGCGTCTGACAGCTACCCTCCTCCTTGCCGTCTTGGCATGCGGTGCGCCGATCCTGCGGCCTTGGCTGCATTACAAGCATTTCAAACGATGAACCCACAAGAAATCCTCGAACAGTACGGCCCCCGCGAGTCCATGGAATATGACGTGGTTATCGTGGGCGCAGGCCCTGCCGGCCTGGCCACGGCCATCCGCCTGAAGCAGCTAGCTGCCGAAAATAACAGGGACATTTCGGTGCTGGTGCTTGAAAAAGGCTCCGAGCCCGGCGCCCACATCGTGAGCGGCGCGGTGATGGACCCCAAGGCTCTGTCGGAACTCATGCCTGACTGGAAAGAGCAAGGCGCCCCCCTCAACCAGCCGGTTACCGCTGACGAAGTGCTGCTGCTGTCCAAGACCGGCTCCACCAAGATGCCTGCCGCGCTCCTCCCCAACAACTTCCACAACGATGGCAACTATGTGGTCAGCCTGGCCAACGTCGTGCGCTGGCTCGCGCGGCAGGCCGAGAACCTCGGTGTGGAAATCTTCCCAGGCTTTGCGGCCGCCGAAGTGCTCTACAACGAAGATGGCTCTGTAAAGGGTGTCGCCACCGGCAACTTGGGCATTAGCAAGGACGGCGAGCCGACCGACGAGTTTCAGCTTGGCATGGAATTGCATGCCAAGTACACCGTCTTTGCGGAGGGCGCTCGCGGCCACCTAGGCCGCCAGTTGCTGGCCAGATTCAAGCTGCAGGACGGCAAGGCGCCCCAGAGCTTTGGCATCGGCATCAAGGAACTATGGGAGATCCCGACCGACATGGCCCGGCCCGGTCTGGTGGTGCACACCGCTGGCTGGCCCATGGACAAGGAGACCTTTGGCGGCGGCTTCCTCTATCACCTTGAAGGTGACAAGGTCGCGTTAGGTTTTGTGATTGGCCTCGACTACAAAAACCCGTGGCTCAGCCCCTTTGAGGAAATGCAACGCTGGAAAAAGCACCCTGCCATCCTCAAGCATATCGAAGGCGGCAAACGCCTGAGCTATGGCGCACGCGCGATCAACAATGGCGGCATGCCCAGCCTGCCCAAGACCGTGTTTCCAGGTGGCGCGCTTATCGGCTGCGATGCAGGCTATCTCAACGCCAGCCGCATCAAGGGCAGCCATGCCGCCATAAAGAGTGGCATGCTGTCCGCCGACGCCATCTACAACGCTGTGGCCGCGGGCCGTCAGCACGATGAACTTACCGCCTATCCCAAGGCCTTTGAGAAAAGTTGGCTGCACGATGAACTCAGAGCCGCGAGCAACTTCAAGCCCTGGTTCAAGAAGGGCCGCACGATCGGCATGCTGATGGCGGGCATCGAGCACTGGCTGCTGCCCAAGCTGGGCGTCAAGACGCCGCCGTGGACACGGAAGAACCCCGCGGCCGACCACACCTTCCTCAAGCGCGAGGCCGAGAGCGCCAAGATCAGCTATCCCAAACCGGACGGCAAGATTACCTTCGACCGCCTGAGTTCGGTGTTTGTCTCCAATACCAATCACGCCGAGAACCAGCCGCCCCATCTCATGCTCAAGAACACAAGTGTGCCGACAGAGATCAACCTGGCGCATTACGCCGGCCCCGAGTCGCGTTACTGCCCGGCTGGAGTGTACGAGTTCGTGCCTGATGAATCCGCAGGCGGCGAGCGCTTGCAGATCAACGCCCAGAACTGCGTGCACTGTAAGACCTGCGACATCAAGGATCCCACCCAGAACATTGTCTGGGTCACGCCAGAGGGCGGGGGTGGGCCCAATTATTCGAGCATGTGAACGCTCGTTTCCCGACCCCGACCACCCAGCAAAAGCAGCGCCACGGCGCTGCTTTTGCTTATTCGGTGTTGCGCGGGTACACGATGATCGACAAAAACTTGATAGGACACTGCACGAGGTTCTCGGGGCCATGCGGAACCTCGCCATCAAAGCTTAATGAATCTCCAGGCTCCAGCAAATACGTTTGTTGACCGCAGCGGTACTCAATGACCCCTTCGAGCATGTAGAGAAACTCCGTGCCTGGATGCTGGAACGTTGGATATCGCTGACTGTCATCCTCGATGGTGATCAGGAACGGCTCAAACAGTTTGACAGGCCCCTGGCCATAGGCCAGCAGATGGTACGTGTGCCCGCTCTTAGTGCCTCTTCGCACCACTTCCATGCCTGCACCATTCTTGACATGTTGCGCTGTGGACGCAGTCGCGTCGTACTTGCTAAAGAGCACGGACATCGCCACCCCCAGAGTTCGGGCGATCCGGGCCAGCGTATCCATGCCCGCCATGGTGCTACCTGTTTCTATCTTTGAGAGCATCCCACGGCTGATTCCCGCCAGTTCCGAGACTTGGGCAATGGTCAGCCCCTCTCTCAATCGCAGTTCCCGGATGGCAGCGCCGACCGACTCCTCAAGCGCAGGTGCGCGGGTTTCATTGAAGTTTTCCATAAGTTCTAGTTTAGCTGGTGCGGCGTTAACTAGACATCCACGCATGATTCACACCAGGCATATTTGTTGCATGCTATGAATCAAGACGATTGCCTCGGCCCATTGATCACAGTCGTCTTTGTCCTTCGCAACGCTTCTCCTTTAGACCTTAGGAACCTGTCCCGTGAAATCCGACCCGACTGCACACCTGGTTCACCCACCGGGCGAACTCGTCTCTCCTCCACGCTTTGAAACCGTCGAGCAAGCACAGGATTATTTGCGCGCGCAGGGAGTGAGCTACGTGCTCGCCCAGTTCGTCGACATCCACGGCGTCGCCAAAGCCAAATCCGTTCCGGTCGCCCATCTTCCCACGGTGCTCAGCGCGGGTGCGGGCTTTGCCGGCTTTGCCATCTGGGGTGTCGGCATCGAGCCCCACGGCCCGGACTTCATGGCCGTAGGCGACCTTGCCACGCTGTCGGTCGTGCCGTGGCAACCTGGCCTGGCGCGCATTGTCTGCGAAGGCCACGTACTCGGCCAGCCCTGGGCCTACGACAGCCGCGTGACGCTCAAGAAGCAGGTCGCGCGGCTGGCCGAGAGGGGCTACACCCTGTTTACCGGGCTGGAGCCTGAGTTCTCGCTGCTGCGCCGCGACGAGCACGGCAGCATCGCACCTTGCGAGCCCACCGACACACTCGCCAAGCCCTGCTACGACTACAAGGGGCTGTCGCGCACGCGCGCATTCCTGGAGCGCCTGTCCAACGTCATGCGTGCGAGCGGCATCGACGTCTATCAGATTGATCACGAAGACGCCAATGGCCAGTTCGAGCTCAACTTCACCTACGACAACTGCCTGACCTCCGCCGACCACTTCGTGTTCTTCAAGATGGCGGCCTCCGAGATCGCCAACGAGCTCGGACTGGTCTGTTCCTTCATGCCAAAGCCCTTTGCGAACCGCCCCGGCAATGGCATGCACATGCATTTGTCAATCGGCGACGGCCAGCGCAACCTGTTCGAAGACAAGAGCGACGCCCGCGGCATGGAGCTGTCGCAACTGGCCTACCACTTCCTGGGCGGCCTGCTGGCCCATGCCCCCGCCCTGACCGCCCTGTGCGCGCCGACTGTCAATTCCTACAAGCGGCTGGTAGTCGGCCGCTCGCTGACCGGAGCCACTTGGGCGCCCGCCTACGTCAGCTACGGCGACAACAATCGCTCTTGCATGATCCGCATCCCCAAAGGTCGCCTGGAGCTGCGCCTGCCCGATGGCGCAGCCAATCCCTACCTGGCCACCGCGGCGGTCATCGCCGCCGGACTCGATGGCATCGACCGCCAGCTAGACCCCGGCGCGCCGCAAAACGCCAATCTGTACGAGTGGAACGAGTCCCAACTGGCAGAGGCCGGCATCGGCCTGCTGCCGCAGAACCTTGGGGCGGCACTAGACAAGCTCGAAGCCGACAGCGTCATCTGCGACGCACTCGGCCCAGTAGCGATCGAGTTTCTCAACCTCAAGCGAATGGAGTGGCTGGAGTACCAGCGCCATGTCTCCGAGTGGGAAATCAAGCAATACCTCGAATTCTTCTGAAAGGAAATCACGCCATGTGCGGAATCGTTGGACTTCTCGTCAAAAACCCTGCGCTGCGCGAGCAGTTGGGCGAACTCATGGTCCCGATGATGATCGGAATGACCGAACGCGGCCCGGACTCGGCCGGCCTGGCTGTCTTCGCGCCGCCATTGGCTGGCGGGCGCCGCAAGGTCAGCGTCTTTTCGGGCTACGTCGAAGGCGGCGACCACTATGACTGGCAGGCGCTGGTGGAGGCCCTCAACCAGGACCTGGGCGATGATGCATCGGCCGAAGCCAAGGGAAACCACGCCATCGTGACCTTCGGCATCGACCCCGAAGCTGTCAAGACCTGGATCAAGAGCTACCAGCCCCTGCTCAAAGTGTTCTCCACCGGCAGGAGCATCGATCTCTACAAGGACATCGGCACGCCCGCGGAAGTGGCACGGCGCTACGGCTTCGCCGGCTTCAAGGGCAGCCACCTGGTCGGCCACACCCGCATGGCTACCGAGTCGGCCGTGACGCCGGACCGTGCCCACCCCTTCACCGCTGGCGAGGACTTCTGCCTGGTGCACAACGGCTCGCTGTCCAATCCCAACGGCATCCGCCGCATGCTGGCGCCGCATGGTATCGAGTTCGACACCGACAATGACACCGAGGCAGCCACGCGCTTTCTCGAATGGCGCCTGCGCGAAGGGGACGAGCTGAAGGACGCGTTGCAGAAAGGCTTCGCGGTCCTCGACGGCTTCTACACCTTCCTGATGGGCACGCCGACCGAGCTTGCACTTATCCGCGACCCCTTTGCCTGCAAGCCTGCCGTGGTGGCCGAGACCGACGACTATGTCGCCATCGCATCTGAATTCCGTTCGCTGGCCCATCTGCCCGGAGTCAAGAACGCCTTTGTCTTTGAACCCGCACCCGAGGAAATGTACGTATGGAAAGCGTAAAGTTCGACTTGGCCGAAACGCCACTGCGCGAGGTCAACCAATACCTGCACCGAGAAGCCCCGGCTCATTCCGGTCTTCAGGTGCGCATCGACAACCCCGGCGGCGCCCACGCCATCGCCGCAGGGCTTCATGCCCCCATCGACGTCACCATCGCGGGCCATGCCGGCTACTACGCGGCAGGCATGAACCAGTTGGCGACAGTGACCATCAGCGGAAGCGCCGGCACCGGCGTCGCTGAGAACATGATGAGCGGCAAGGTCCATGTCAAGGGCTTCGCGTCCAACGCCGCCGGCGCCACCGCGCAGGGCGGGCTGCTGGTCATCGACGGCGACGCCGGCCTGCGCTGTGCCATCTCCCTCAAGGGCGCAGACGTGGTCGTCGGCGGCTCAGTCGGCAGCTTTTCCGCGTTCATGGCGCAAGCCGGCAACCTGGTCGTCCTGGGTGACGCGGGCGAGGCCCTTGGCGACTCGCTGTATGAGGCCCGCATCTTCGTACGCGGCTCGGTCAAGAGTCTGGGCGCGGATTGCGAGGAAAAGACCATGGGCGAGACCGAGCGCGAGATCCTTGCCGGGCTGCTGCGGCAAGCCGGCCATATCGACATCGATCCCTCTTCCTTCAAGCTCTATGGCTCGGCCCGCACGCTCTACAACTTCCACGTCGACAACGCAGGAGCCTACTGACATGACCGCCTCCAACACGACCAAAGAAGCCCCTCCCCATATCCCGCAAACCCTGCCGCGCTTCTCGGCTACCTTCGACCCGCCCACCCTCGCCGAGATCCGGCGCGCCGCGGTCACTGGCATCTACGACATCCGCGGCGGTGGCACCAAGCGCAAGCTCCCGCACTTCGACGACCTGCTGTTCCTCGGTGCTTCGGTAAGCCGCTATCCGCTCGAAGGCTACCGCGAAAAGTGCGGCACCGACGTGGTGCTTGGAACCCGCTATGCCAAGAAGCCCATCCATCTGAAGACGCCGGTGACCATCGCCGGCATGAGTTTCGGCGCGCTCTCGGCCAACGCCAAGGAGGCCCTGGGCCGCGGCGCCACCATCGCAGGTACCAGCACGACCACCGGCGACGGCGGCATGACGCCCGAGGAGCGCGGCCAGTCGCAAACCCTGGTCTATCAGTACCTGCCGTCGCGCTACGGCATGAATCCTGACGACTTGCGCAAAGCCGACGCGATCGAGGTAGTGATCGGACAAGGCGCCAAGCCGGGCGGCGGCGGCATGCTGCTGGGCCAGAAGATCAGCCCGCGGGTGGCCAAGATGCGCTGCCTGCCTGAAGGCATAGATCAGCGCTCGGCCTGCCGCCACCCGGATTGGACCGGCCCCGACGACCTCGAGATCAAGATCCTCGAGCTACGCGAGATCACCGACTGGGAGAAGCCCATCTATGTCAAGGTGGGCGCCACGCGTCCATATTACGACGTGGCCCTGGCCGTGAAGGCCGGCGCCGACGTAGTCGTGCTCGACGGCATGCAAGGCGGCACCGCTGCCACGCAGGAGGTCTTCATCGAGCATGTCGGCATTCCCATCCTGGCCGCCATCCGCCCCGCCGTTCAGGCGCTGCAGGACCTGGGTATGCACCGCAAGGTCCAGCTCATCGTCTCCGGCGGCATCCGCAACGGCGCCGACGTCGCCAAGGCACTGGCCCTGGGTGCTGATGCGGTGGCCATCGGCACGGCCGCGCTCGTAGCGCTAGGCGACAACGATCCGCGCCATGAGGAGGAGTATCGGCAGCTTGGCACCACCGCCGGCGCCTACGACGACTGGCACGAAGGCAAGGATCCGGCCGGCATCACCACGCAGGACAAAGTCCTGGCGGCACGCCTGGACCCGGTGCAGGCCGGACGCCGGCTTGCCAATTATCTGGCCGTCATGACCATGGAGGCGCAGATCATCGCGCGCGCCTGCGGCAAGTCCCACTTGCACAACCTGGAACCGGAGGATCTGGCAGCGCTGACGCTGGAAGCGGCAGCGATGACCCAGATCCCGCTGGTCGGCACGAGTTGGTATCCGGGAGCCAAGGGCCAGCCAGGCTTCTGACCTGGCCAATTCCCTGCGATACGCAAGCCTGGCCTAAGAGAAGCGGGATGTGGATGTGCGCATCCCGCTTCGTCGAGCCGGACTCGCAGGGCAGATACCACGGTCGACCGGATCATGATCCTTGCATCGAGTGCCACTTGCCCTAGGGATGTCCTGTAAGCCCGAGGCCTTGCGCATCCCCCAGTGCGCAAGGCCCCGTTACTCTTCACATGCGCGATGCCGACCCACCTGCAGCCGAGCCTCACCTATGAAACCTATTGACAGCCAGCCCTATCCAGACTGGAACTTGCTCTCGACATGGGTCGCCGTCTTCGAGGCTGAGGCCGTCTCGGAAGCAGCGCGCAGGCTGGGTGTCTCGCAGGGAACCATCTCCCAACGCGTCAAGCAACTGGAAGCCACGCTCAACACGACGCTTCTCGATCGCACCACACGGCCGGCACGCGCAACCCTCGCCGGAGAGCGCCTGTATCAGGACGCGGCCGGCTTACTGCACCAGCTCGCGCAGATGAGCGAAAACGTGCGCGGCGAAGGACGAGCCAAGCGCAGCATCGTCAGGATAGGGTGTATCGATTCCTTCGCCGCCTCGGTCGGTCCGACACTCTTTAAGGGACTATCTGGCGCATCACGCCAGATCAGGCTGTGGTCGGGCATCACTCCCACGCTGGAGGCCCAGTTCGAAGCCCGTCAGCTCGACATCGCCATCACCACCAGCGGCCGGGTGCAGCAAGAGGGCATGCGCCGCTCGCTGCTGTTCTCCGAACCCTACTACGTGCTGCTGCCATTCGCCTTCGACCCGGGCCAACCCTGCTCTCTGAGCGATTTGAGCCGGCGCCTGCCCTTGATCCGATACAGTGCCCGCTCACACATCGGCCAGCAAATCGAGGGCTATCTGCAGGACATGGGAGACATCATCGAACAGACCTGCGAATTCGATGCCTCCGACCCTCTGCTCAGCCTGGTCGCGGCCGGTGTTGGATTTGCGATCTCGACACCGATGTGTGTCTGGCAATCGCGCCACTCGGCGCAGGGACTGCGGGTGCTGCCACTGAGCCGCTTCCGGCCGCGCCAGGCTGCTTACCCGGCGCTGACCCGAAGCTTCTACATGATGCACCGCGAGGACGAACTGGGACGACTGCCTTTGGAAGCCGAACGCATCATACGACAGGCAATGCACAAGCAATTGGCACCCCAGATGGCCGAACTCCTGGGCTTGCACACCCACGAGATCTGGAATGACGACATAGCTTCAAGATTGGGACGATCGCCGACCTGATCTAGTACACGGTTGCCGCAATGAATCAATGATCGAGCGCGTCGGCAACCGCGCGCTGGAAACTCACCGGCGCCCATTCTTGCCATATCGATCGAGATCGGAAGTTGCCACGCTGAAAGCGTATCAGGCACGCGAAGCCTGTGGCCGTTGCGTCGGACCGACGTGTTGTGTTGGTACCCCGGCAAAACATTCACGTTCGTGAAAGAATACATTTTCCCCGGCCGCATGCAGCCGTGCCGCGAAATCCCAGCGACCCGCTCTTTAATACGACATAGTGACGCCTGGGCTCGACTCAGGCCGCAGTTCAGGCACACCTCGAACACACCGAACGCTACCTTGTTCCTCCTCGCGCTGGCGAGCCTTAACGGATACCGCACCAAATTTTCGCCAATATTTGAGCGAAATTATCGAAATAATGTGCTAACGTCCGATTTCGAGTAAATTTATCGATCCGATTTTACGCATTCATCGTGGACCCCGCGTCCAGCCGGTGCGAGCGATGAAGCACTCTCATATCGTGACGAACCCGTTGCTTCTCCCCGCTCATAGATGGGGAGAAGGGTCTGAACGTCCAAACCTTGACGAGGGTCTTGATGAGCATTTTTGATCGCATCGATCCAGAAATCGCACCCACGGTGGCGGCGATGCCAGATTTCGATATTGCGGATATGACGCGCGCGCGCCTCGAATATCACGCAATGGTTGACGCTATGCCGGTTCCGTCAGACCCGCGTGTATCGGTGCGCGATATGACCGTGCCCGGTCGGGGCGATCACCCGCCAGTGCGGATTCGCGTCTTTGCCCCGACCGAAGCGTGCGCTGCGCCGTTACCTGCTATCTGCTGGATCCATGGCGGGGGCTACGTACTCAATAGCAAATTGCTGGACGATGCGATCTGCCAGCACCTTGTCATCGCTCACCAATGTCTGGTCGCATCGGTCGCTTGGCGTCTCGCACCAGAACATCCATTTCCGGCGGCCACAGAGGATTGCTACGGGGTGTTGGCCTGGATGGCGTCGGATGCCGGCGGACTGGGTATCGATACCCGCCGCTTAGTTGTCGCGGGGCAAAGCTCAGGCGGCGGCTCGGCCGCGGGAGTTGCGCTGCTCGTGCGCGACAGGAAAGAATTCTCGATCGCGCACCAAATGCTAATCTATCCAATGCTCGACGATCGCAACGACACGCCTTCCGCGCACCTCGTCACAGATGCGAAGGTGTGGAACCGGCGCAAGAATGCTATCGCTTGGCGGGCTTACCTTGGTGAACGTGCAGCCGATGCACCGGTGTCGCCCTATGCAGCGCCAGCACGCATGGTGGACTTGACGGGATCTGTGCCCGCTTCAATCCTGACCGGCGAGCTGGATTTGTTCCGGGACGAAAACATCGACTATGCGACGCGGTTGATAGCTGCCGGTGTCCCGACCGAGTTGCACGTCTACCCCGCGGCGCCGCACGGGTTCGACCAGATTTGCCCAAATGCCACGGTCAGCCAGCGTTTCATCGCTGACCGCGACGCGATCCTGCGTCGGGTTTTCGCGGCAACGGCCGGCTGACGTTATGCTTGCCTGGTGGAAATTCTGATAACAGCCGAGCGCGGCGGCACCGGCCGTCTCGAGCGTTGAGTCTATGCACGGACAACAAGAACCTCAGCCGCGCAAGCGCTCGTCTAGGCCTCTGCCCATTCCTGCATCGAGGAGATCCCATGACGACAAAGAAGGTGCGCCGAGAGGTAATACTCAGCGATCTCGACCGGGCGATACTGGATGTGCTGACGCGCGATCCACATGCGAGCGTCCGGTCCGTTGCTGACGCAACCGGTGCAGCGGTTTCGCAGGTCGCGCCACGGATACGAGCGCTCGACCAGCGCGAGGCGTCTTGGATTTTCGCGGTATTGGATCTCAAGGCCTCAGGTCAGTTGCTGTCCTTCATCCTGCTCGACGTGCGCGGCCGCTCCATTGACGCGGTCGTCGCGGAAATCACACCGATGCAAGAGGTGTTGCTGATCAGCACGCTGATGGGCGGCTCGCGTGACCTGCTGATCCTGGTGCGATTCACAACCGTGGATGCACTGCACGAAATAGCCTCGAATCGCATCGGCACCATCCGGGGTGTCTTCCATTCAATTGTGTCGATTGTCCTCGATACACCGCGCTTCTCTCCACGCTACGTGATGTACTCAACTGATCTGCTGATGGAGCGCAGCGTGGAAGCGGCAATGGACAACCTGGAGCGCGAGTTGCCCGACGGGACGTTCGACGAAGTGGACAAGCAAATTGTCGCGGAACTCCAGCACAATGCGCGTCAGTCGATCAATGCCATCGCACGCAAGTACGGGATTAATCCCAGCACGATCCGTTACAGGATCCGCAATTTGGAAAGCCGTGGACTGATGCGGTTTATTACGGTACTCAATCCTGTCTCGGTCGGACTGCACTCGTTCGCACTGGTCGAGATCGAACCCGAGGCAAATCGTCTGGGCGAGGTCGTCGGAAGGCTGCGCGACCGTCCGTGGCTGCCGCAGATCTTTGTGACCACCGGCCCGGCGCCGATCAAGGGCATCATTCAGGCCCGCAGCATGGAGGCGATCACGCGCATCAAGAGCGAAGAACTCACGGCGATCGAAGGCATCGTGAGCGTGAACGTATTTACTCTTGTCAACACGTATAAGATGGACACTCGCTGGGCTCAGCAATACACCTGATGTGCTCCGGCCATCTCTTCCCGGCGATCGGTCCGGAGTTTGGCAGCCCTGGCATCTTCGCTCGTAGAATTCCGGAAGATCGCGCCAGTGCGCACCCGACCACAGCACCTGCAGATGTCAACCCGCGAATTGGAAATTCTTCAGCCCCGCCTGCTCCGGATCGCGCATTGGACGCTCAACGAGCCTTCACTCGCTCCACCTCCCTAGATGGAACGTAATGAACCAGTGAACAGCACTGTAGGGAGTCATGAATGCAGATCAGTCCCAATGCTCAGTCAGAGATAAGGTCTAGTTCCCAGGGAGGCAACTACACACATGCTTATCTGTTACTCTGATGCTATCGATTAACTAGTACTGTATGTCGAGCAAACGAGATTGCACTATGTTTGCGCTGCTCTCTATGTTGCTGGATTGTGAGAGCCGACGGCGCGGAATTCCCGAAGCCGGCAAGGCAACGCACGTCGCGAAAGAGAATCGACGACGGTTCCTACGATATGAACAGCGGCGCATCTGGCTGCAAGCACCTCAGTTTCGATCGCCGCCCCGGCATCGCGACGACGGCCGACCGGATGCTGGGCAATTCGCTCCGACAGGGACAGTCCGAGGGAAGCGCTCAGCCCGGTGGGCGTATCACTAATTGATATCTGGAGACTGGATCGTGCAGCGTAAATTGGACGGAAAAGTCGCACTCGTCACCGGCGCGGCACAAGGAATTGGCGCCGCCTGCGCGTCGCGCCTGGCGGCCGAAGGCGCGGTTGTGGTGGTCGCCGATCTCAGCGAGGACGCAGGCCGGTCGACCGCCGCCAAGATCAACGCGACCGGCGGGCGGGCGGTTTTCATGGCACTCGACGTGACGCAGGAGTCGGCTTGGATAGCCCTGATCGCTCAGGTGCGAGCCGATCATGGTGCGCTGCACATCCTGCTCAACAACGCCGGAATTGGCCGCCCAGCCCCACTCACGGAAATGAGCTACGAAGCCTTCCGCATGCAATTCGCGGTGAATCTTGATGGCATGTTCCTTGGCATGAAGCACGCAATCCCGCTCATTGAAGCCAGTGGTGGCGGCACAATCATCAACATTTCGTCAACGGCCTCAAAGAAGGTGTATGCCAACATGTCGGCCTACTGCGCCAGCAAGGCGGGCGTGGCGCAACTGACGAAAGTCGCGGCGCTTGAATGCGCGCAGAATCGGACCGGAATCCGCGTAAATTCGATCCACCCCGGAATTGTCGAGACACCGGCGTGGGGCCACTTGGGTGCGCTTGAAGGCGGGGATGCGACGACGGCGCTAGATCTCGACGCGATGACCGCAGCGACCGTCCCGTTAGGCTACAAGGCGATGCCTGACGACATCGCGAATGCGGTGCTGTTCCTCGCAAGCGACGACAACCGCTACATCACCGGTACGGAGCTTATCGTTGATGGAGGCCAGGTCTTGCTGTGATCTTGGTCCGCAACGGCGAATCGGCATCGAATGGATACTGCCATTCGGCGAACACGTCAGCGACGACATCCTGCCGCGCTATCGCGCGTTGAGAAAATCTGGGCGTTCACAGAACAAAGCGAAGAAACAGCATAAAGCTCAGAATCGTCCGGGTCGGAATTTCTAATTCAAGAACAGGGAAATGGTATGAAGATTGGAATAATTGGGGCCGGACTAATCGGCACCAACCTTGCGAAGAAGTGGACAGCCGCGGGGCATTCAGTTCTTATTTCCAGTGAGCGAGGCCAGAAAGCGCTTGCTGATCTCGCTCGAGAGACAGGTGCAACGGCGGTGTCCGTTGCGGACGCAGTCAAAGACGTTGACGTCATCGTCACCACAATCCCACTTCACGCGATTCCCACGCTACCAAAGGATCTGTTCGACGGCGCATCCAGCAATGTAGTGCTGGTTGACACTTCGAACTATTTTCCAGCCCGTGACAGGATCATTCCTGCCATCGAGAATGGCATGGTGGAAAGTGTTTGGGTGTCCGCGCAAATAGGGCGCCCGATCGTCAAAGCATTCAACAACATGCTGGCCTACAGCCAGGCGCACGAGGGAAGGCCAGCAGGTACGCCGGACCGACTTGCTTTGTCGGTTTACGGCGGTGATGCGAACGCAAAGAAGATGGTCATAGGCTTGGTCGATGATATCGGCTTTGACGGATTTGATGCAGGGATGTTGTCTGAATCGTGGCGGCAGCAACCGGGCACGCCAGCGTACTGCACCGATCTGACTGCTGCGGAACTGAAAGACGCGCTCAGCAGAGCCGTCAAAGAGAGATCATCCAAGCTTCGTGATCTCTCGCTCAAGAAGCTGGAGGACTTCGGCGAAGGTTTCCTCGCGGCGCTAAGTAAGGGGGAGTACACGCTTGGTTACACCAGTAAGGATGTCGTACGGATTTACCGTGGTCTCGAAGCGGAGCAACTCGCGGATTGATATGGGCGATCGCAAGCGGGATGTGGTTTCCTCACTCTGTTGATGAGCACGACCCGCAAGCTGCGGCTGGGGCCGCTCCCGGAAACGGAGTCTAAGAAGCTGACCTTTTGCAAGCCCGGCCAGCCTAAAGGCTGACCTCGCCCACCATGCGGCACTGCATTTCCACTCATGTCCGCTTGATATTGCGGCAAGGGATATCCCGAAATCCATCCGCGAGGTTCGTGCTCTAGTTAATCGCGTATTCGCATGCTTGCAGTGACAGACCTCCCCTGTGTCCAGAAACTCGACAGAAGTACCGTTGGGTTCATTACATAGGTCGCCTTCGAAGCAAAACTGCCGCAGAAAGTAGCGCGTACGTAGGCGTGCAGCTTGGGTGGCAGCGTCACTACGTTGGGTATACTCATGCCAATCCAGATCGCTTTGGCGCCGAGCACACCCCGGCTGGTTGCATCGCCTGTATGGGCGTTCGCACTCATCCTCGATGGCACCAAGTACCCGCCGGAATGGAATCGCAAGCTTGGCGTCGAACGCAACTGCTTGCGCTCGAAGGGTCTGCTCGTGTGCACGTAGAGCGGCCTGCGCACCCACGTCTCTCGTCATCCGGGACGTATGTGCTCAATCTACCTCATCCAGATCCAATCCCCCGGTGAAAAGCTGGCTCCCTCACAACAGCGCAGCGCATCAACCATTTAACTCTCGCCGAGCTCAGCAAGAGCTATTTTGCATCTCCGGTGCGATAGACGTGCTCAGTCGAGTCACGTAGTGCCACGGACAGATCAAAAAGCCGGCATAGGCAAGACCGAAAGCGTTCATGGACACGTGAGACGCCCGCAGCCTGCAATCCCAAAGGTAAGATTTCGATGCGACCTTCGACGTGACCGACAAGGATCCCGCGAACAGGCGGAGAGAGACAATGAACAATACTTACGATGTCGTTATCGCAGGTTCCGGCATGGCTGCGATGACGGCCGCTGCGCGAGCTCACGATCTCGGTCTGAGTGTCATCCTGCTGGAAAAGGCTCACAAATATGGAGGCAGTTCGGCAACCTCCGGTGGGGTACTCTGGATTCCCAATCATGGCCTCAGCACCGGCGACAGCCGGGAAGAGGCATTGCAATATATTCGGGGCACTACACAGGGGCATGTTCGCTCGGAGCGGCTGGAGGCATTCATTGATGGGGGCGCTAGCGCCGTGAAATACCTCACCTCGCTCGGACTCCCGCTCGCCATCACGCCCTGGCCGGACTACTTCTCCGAACTTCCTGGCGCCCGATTCGACCGATCGCTTATATGTCCTATGTATGACGGGGCCGAATTAGGCCAAGAGTTCCATCTCATGCGCGAGCAGTTCACTCGCTTCAAATTGTTCAATCGCTATACGATGGACTTCCAGGAGGCGTTTGGCATTAGCAGCAAGACACCCGGTTGGATTGGCCAGTTGGGACGTGTCATTGGACGGTATTGGACCGACATCACGACCCGCCGAGTTACTCGCCGTGATCGGCTGCTCAGCCTCGGGGGCTCCATCATTGGTCGGCTCCGCAAGAAGCTGATGGATAGAGGTATCGAGATTAGGCTGGGTGTTGCAGCAAAGTCCTTTGTCCAGCATAACGGGCGCGTCGTAGGCGTAGAAGTTGAGCAATTCGGCCAACGCTCAACTATCCACGCGCGCCGAGCCGTGATCGTCTGTGCTGGCGGCTTCGAATGGAACCAAGCTCTCCGTGAAAGATTTTTCACTGTTCCAGGTGACACACGGTGGAGCAACACGCCGGAAGAAGGCAATCGTGGAGACCTCTTGCGTGCTGGCATGGTCATTGGGGCAGACGTTGAGTTCATGGAAACGGGATGGTGGTGCCCCTCCATGTCAAAGCCCATTCCGGGCGCATCCAACTTCGACGAAATCCACATGGTTGTCTTCGACCATGGCCGTCCTCACAGCGTCTGCGTCAATCGGAACGGCGATCGATTCGTCAATGAGGCATGCAGCTACGACCGATTTGGCAATGCAATGGTACAGGACCAGTTGAAGACGGGGGCCAACGCGCCCTGCTGGTTGATCTTCGATGCGCAGTTTCGCCGCAAATTTCCAGCAGGGGGCTACATGCCTTCGCAGATCGAGCCAGATTCGCGGATTCCTGTTGACCACTGGGATCACTATCTATTCCGTGCTCAGACCGTCGCTGAGCTCGCCGCCAAGATTAACGTTAATGCGCAAAAACTTCAGGCGACAGTCATGCGGATGAATCATTACGCCACGACGGGTATCGACATCGAGTTCGGGCGAGGCAGATCCGACTATGATCGAACGTTCGGAGACCCCAAGGTGGAGCCCAATCCTTGCCTCGGCTCCATCGGGGAGGCACCGTTCTACGCCCTCCCCGTCAATCTTGGCGATATCGGAACTAAAGGCGGATTAAAGGCCGATGAGCACGGGCGTGTGTTGAACACCGCCGGCAGCCCGATCCCTGGGCTGTATGCGGCTGGCAACGCATCCGCCTCGCCTTTCGGAAACTGCTATCCGGGTGCAGGTGGCACACTGGGGCCGGCCGTGGTCTTTGGCTTTCTGGCAGCCAATCACATCGCTGCCTCGTCAGCGTCGCTCGGCGCTGCGGCACTCGCCACCACTAGCTCGTCCGGATGCGTGCCTTTCCTGTCTAGCTGAAACTGAAACACGTCTTAGCGACGGGGTTTGCCGATCCCCACACATTCGAGGAGAAGACAAGTGAGCGACGTCGCTGCAACCACCAGCATCATCAAGCGGAATGTGGGTTGAGCCTTGCCACTCTTGGACACCGAGGCCTGGCTGGTCCTGAGTTCAAGTGCTCCAAGACGTGTATGCGGGCGTTCTCGATCGTTCCCATCCCGCCGCCGCTCGGGGCCTTGGCATCGAGAGGCCCTCAAGCTTGACTACCAGTTGGAGGAAACAAATGGCCTACGCGATCGCAGCACCTTGCGTCGCCGACTATTCCTGTGTCGAGATATGCCCCGTTGCCTGTATCAGTCCGGCCCCCTCGGACGAGGACTTCGGAGATGCCGAACAAATGTATATCAATCCCGACGTCTGCGTCAATTGTGGCGCCTGTGTTGGTGCATGCCCGGTACTGGCAATCTACGAAGAGGGCTGCCTTCCCCCGAAGTGGCAGCACTACGCGCAAGTCAATCGCGCATATTTCGCGAAAGGAGCGTAACCATGCCACCAACCGTGCGTATCGCGATCGTCGGCACCGGGCCTGCCGGTATCTACGCCCTCGGGCACCTGCTAGAAGAGCGGGGGCTGGAGGTGGAAGTCGATCTGTTCGAGCGCCTGCCAATGCCATGGGGACTGGTGCGCGCCGGCGTGGCACCCGACCACCCCGAGAAAAAACTTGTCGTCGATCGACTGTTCGATTTCTATCTAAAGCACCCCCGCGTACGTTTCATCGGTAATGTTGACATCGGTCGCGACATTCATCCCGCCGAACTGAGCGATTGGTATGACGCTGTGATCTACGCAAGCGGTGCTGATGGAGATACTCGCATGGGCATCCCCGGTGAAGAATTGCCGGGCTGTTGGTCAGCGCGGGAGTTTGTTGCCTTCTACAACGGTCATCCCGACTATCGCGATCTCCGTTTCGATCTTTCGAGCGAACGCGCCATTGTCGTCGGCAATGGGAACGTTGCCCTCGACGCTGCACGTATCCTCACGATGCCTGTGGCCGAACTGGAAAGGACAGACATCGCCGACCACGCCCTTGCGATTCTGCGTCGCAGCTCGATCCGCGAAGTCGTGGTACTCGGTCGCCGCAGCCATTTGCAAGGAGCCTTCCACAACCCCGAGCTCGAGGAACTTGAACACCTCGACCACGTGGATGTGCTACTCCAAGGGAATGAGCTGCCCGGCGATCATGAAGCCGTACTCGGTGGATCCGACTGGGAGACGCGCCGCAAAGTGCAAACCCTTCAGCGGCTAGCCGTACGCGAGCCAACCCCTGGCAACAAACGCATCGTGTTTCGTTTCCTCACTTCCCCCGTCGAGCTGCACGGCAACGGCAAGGTCGAGAGGATGCGAGTAGTGCGCAATCACCTTGAGCGCGACGAGCATGGCGGGCTTCAAGCGCGCCCGAGCAACGAAGAATCGACACTCAATGCCGGCTTGGTCCTGCGTGCTATCGGCTACCACGGCACCCCTGTCCTGGGCTTGCCTTTTGACGAACGGCTTGGGGTAATCCGCAATCGTCTTGGCCGTGTCTCCGACCATGACGGCGTCCTTCCCGGCGTATACGTAACGGGTTGGGCCAAACGTGGGTGTCGAGGCATCATCGGTAGCAACAAGAAGTGCGCCCGCGAAACAATCGACCTCCTGTTGGAGGACCTACGAGCAGGGCGACTAAAAAAACGCAGCCTGGACAAAGACAAAGCTATGGCCACGATCAGGAGGCGAAAGTCCGATCTCGTGTCGCGTGCAGGCTGGCAAACCATTGACCACCTCGAGCGTGAGGCAGGCAGAGCGCAGCATCGCCCACGAGTTAAGCTGACGGATAGCGCCACCATGCTGGCTCTGGCCGCAGAGGCGTGATCGCCCCCGGGCATCGGAGAACGAAAAATGTCTCACTCCAAGCCTACCTTCTGCCGCATTTGCGAACCGTATTGCCCCATCGTCGCCGAGCTCAACGACACTGGAAAAGTTATCAAGTTGCACCCCAACCCGGAGCATCCGAGCGGCGGTATCGCCTGCCACAAGGGTCTCTCCTACCTGGAAGTGCACAACGATCCCGACCGAGTGAAGTGGCCACTTGAGCGCCTCAACCCTCGCACGCAGCCGCGCGGCGACTTTGTGGAATCTGATTGGGACACCGCCATGGCGGAAATGGGCGCGAAGCTCAAAACCATTCGGGAAAGGTACGGGCCAAACGCCATCGCGTTCTACTTCGGCAACCCCTGATCGATGAGTGCACCCCCGTACTTCTCGGCAGTGGATTTCATGGATCGCATTGGCACCCAAATGCGTTTCAGCGGCAACACGCAGGATACTGCCAACAAGTTCGTCGGTGCTGCTGAGATATTCGGGTCGGCCAGCTCTATCATGGTGCCCGACTTGTACCACACCGACTATCTGCTCTGCCTGGGTACAAATCCCAAAGTCTCTCGTTGGACAACAGCCTCCATGCCCAACGGTGGTCTCGACGTGGTGAAGCGTATCAAGCAGCGAGGCGGGAAGGTACGTTTCGTCAACCCTCGGCAAATCGAGTCGTCCACCGAGGAAACGGGACCGACGCTGCTGATCAAGCCGGGAACAGATGTGTACTTCCTGGCGGCGCTATTGAACGAGATTCACGTCCAAGGTGGCTTCGACGAGGCCATGCTGACGAAACACGGCAAACATGTCGGCGAGATGAAACAGTTCATCCAGTGCTATCCGGCAGAGAAGGTTGCCCAAGTGACCGGCGTCGGCGCCAGCGAAATCCGGACTATCGCCGGCGAGATCATTGCCGCGAAGTCCGCCACGGTGCACATGGCAACCGGTCTAAACCAGAGCCGTCAGGGCATGCTGTGCTTCTGGCTAGTGGAGATGATCAATTTCGCTGGCGGAAATCTCGGCCGCCTGGGAGAAATGCACAAACCCGCTGGGTTGCTAAACGAGTTCCCGCCCAACGGGGCCACGCAG
This sequence comes from Cupriavidus sp. GW822-FHT03E04, assembly GCF_058801495.1. Classification (NCBI taxonomy): domain Bacteria; kingdom Pseudomonadati; phylum Pseudomonadota; class Betaproteobacteria; order Burkholderiales; family Burkholderiaceae; genus Cupriavidus; species Cupriavidus sp. GW822-FHT03E04. Next base: position 24,240 of record NZ_JBXANI010000027.1, on the reverse strand, counting down.
ACCCTGGAGACGTCTGTCGGCACATTCCAAATTGCTGACCCGATGGGATTCGGCGTCCTCCCCGCCGTCATACTGCCGTCCCTGATCGAGAAAGGAGACGTCCGCGCCTTGGTGGTACTGGGCGGCAATCCTTTGATCACCGTGGGCGGTGAAGACGTTCTGCGCAAAGCGTGCGAGGGCCTCGACTTGATCGTGGCGGTGGACATCTACCGGTCGGCAACTGGTGAAATTTCGGACTACGTCCTGCCGGCCACCGACTGGTTGGAACGGATGGACATCAACATCCACGGCAACGCGATGCAGCCGATTCCGTATGTGCAATACGCAGATGCCATCGAGCCGCCAGCGTTCGGGCGTCGAAACGGCTGGCGGATCGTCCAGCGCCTAGCGCAAGCGATGGGTTTGCCCTCACCACTCGATCACAACCCGGAATTGACCGACGCTGTCGAACTCATCGACGGCATGCTGGCTACCAAGTGCCTTTCTATCAAAAAAATGCGCGCGCAACCTCATCAAACGGTCACATTCCCACAGGAACCGCGGGATGCGCTGTTCGACAAGTGCCTGCAGCACCCGGACAAGAGAATCGACTGCTGCCCAACCTCGTTCGCGAATGCGGGATTATTCCAGCGCTGCGACGCCATCTTCGCCGAGCTGCAACAGGAACCCGCCGACACGCTCAAACTGATCTCGTTGCGCACACGCTACATGCAAAACAGCTGGCTGACCAATATCGGAAAATTTCGGTGTGGCAGAGAGTGCGTCAACCCACTGCATATGAGCGAAACGGACGCTATTGCCCGCGGATTGCATGACGGTGACTCCATTTGCGTATTCAACGAATTCTGCACCATCGAGACACAGGTGAGAATAGACAGCGCTCTGCGCCCCAGCGTCGTCGCCATGAGCCACGGCTATGGCAACAAGGGCGCATACGGCCTCCGTCTCTCATCAGAGAAATCGGGGGTCGACTGCAACGCGTTGATGCCGGTTGGCACTGAGTATGAACCTCTGCGTTACAATTCGTGGCTGACCGAGGTGCCTGTTATCGTCGAACGCATCTCAAAGCCGGTTCGTTGAAGTCAGCTCCCCTCAAACGAGTTCAGCAGCCGTGCTGATGTTTGTTGTTCCCGTGTCGAGATCATCCTTATCGACAGTCCCTCGCTAAGAAGCTGGGACTTCGTCTATGCCGAACGGAGGTGTCAGTACTGGATCTGCTGGCATCTATGCCCTCTGGCACCTGCTTGAAGAGCAAGCGCTGGAAGTGGAAGCCGATCTGTTCAAGCGTCGGCCGATCCCATAGGAGAATAATGCAAGCTTGCCGGCGCCCTCATCGCCATTCAATCCGCCCAGCCGGCACGATCTCGCGGCTACCGTCCACTCAGCGCCGCTGTAGGCAGAACATCCAACGCATGCCCATGATGTCTTCCCTTTGGATACGATGCATTATCGCCTTTGTCCGTCATTTGGACTCCCCATCTCGCACATGACCTCGCTGGTCTCCCATTGCAGAGGCGCCTGGGTGCGCTGGTCATACACGGGGCTCGCTGTTCGGCTCGCGTGGCAGATTGTGGAAACGCAAATGCGTGATCCCCCGGGTCGTTGCCTCGGCACCACCGGAACAACCGCAGATGACTGTCGCCCACAACACCCCGAGTCCGGAGTGCCGGCCGGAGCAAACTCGCCCGCATCGGCAGACAAGGGTATCGGTAGATCCGCGGTTATCTTGTTACTTGCAACGGCGATCGACACAATCCTCTCTAAGGTACATGCAAGAGAGGAGCCATGCGCAGGAAATTGTCGTGGACTCCAAAAACGAATGGTGCCCTGAAGCGACACCTATCACGACTAGGTGGTATCACCGACACGATACCCGCGCCAGGTGGCTCGAGATTGACATTGCGAATGCGATCTGCCTCCCAATCTTGAAAATGCCATGTCTGAGATCGACGCTAAAGCCCCCCGCCAACTCGCCCCTGATGGGGCGCGATATCAAGGATACCCTCCCGTGACAAATGGACCTCTGCAAGGCCTAAAAGTAATCGAGTTTGCCGGCATCGGCCCCGGGCCATTCTGCGGCATGCTGCTCTCCGACATGGGAGCCGACATTCTCCGCATCGATCGCAAGGGCGTCGATGCCAGCCGTGACCGTTTCGAGGTCGACCGGCGCGGACGTCGCTCGGTCTCGCTCGACCTAAAGCGTCCCGAATCCGTGGCTGCCTGCCTGGCTCTGTGCGACAAGGCCGACATGCTATTCGAAGGCTACCGTCCAGGCGTGATGGAGCGGCTTGGCCTTGGCCCCGATGTGGTGCTGAAGCGCAACCCGCGCCTAGTCTATGGGCGCATGACCGGCTGGGGCCAGCACGGCCCATACGCGCAACGCGCCGGACATGACATCAACTATATCGCGATCACCGGAGCACTGGACGCGATCGGTACCAAGGACAAGCCAGTTCCACCGCTCAATTTGGTAGGCGACTACGGCGGTGGCGCGATGATGCTTGCCGTCGGCCTACTTGCAGCGGTACTTCATGCGCGCGCCACCGGGCAGGGCCAGGTGGTCGACGCGTCGATCAGCGACGGCACCAGCTTACTGACGACGATCTTCTACAAGCTTCGTGCGCTCGGCCAGTGGAAGGACCAGCGCGCTGCGAACCTCCTCGACGGCGGCGCGCCGTTCTACGATACCTACCAGTGCGCCGACGGTAGGTTCGTCTCCGTCGGAGCGATCGAGCCGCAGTTCTACGCCATGCTACTCGATAAAATGGGCCTAGCCGGCAAGCTGCCGCACGAGCAGATGGACCACGAGGCCTGGCCGGTAGTTAAAAGCACGTTCGCCGAGGTCTTCGCAAGCAAGACTCGCGACCAATGGGTCGAGATCATGGGTGATGCCGACACCTGCTTCGCGCCCGTTCTAACAGCGGACGAGGCGACGCAGGACCCGCACAACGTCGCCCGATCGACGTTTGTCGAGATCGATGGCGTCCGTCAGCCGGCTCCGGCGCCACGCTTCTCATCCACCCCGAGTGCGATCCAGGCTTCAGGCACGGGGGTGGCGGCTCGCAAGGTCTTGCAGGATTGGGGCTTGGCCCCTCTGCATGTCGATGAACTGACCGGGCCCGGGGCGGCCTGACAACAAGGCGGCGCCTCCCAGGGGGCGCCCTGCCCATTCACTGCCCAGTGAACGCTGCAGGCCGCTTTTGGCGAAAGGCAGCGACGCCCTCGGCAAAGTCCTTCGTCTGTCCGGCGAGGCGCTGATGGTGCCGCTCCACGGCCAGTGCCTCGGTGAGCGAATGGTCCAGCCCGAAGCGAATACCTTGGCGGATCAGCGCATAGGCCCGTGTCGGGCCTTTGGCAAGCCTGCGTACAAGTTCGAGTGACTCGGCCACCAGCGCGTCATCATCCACCACCTTGTAGACCATGCCCCAGGCTTCGGCGCGCTCGGCCTGGATCCGTTCGCCCAGCATCATCATCGCCTGTGCGCGGGCGCGACCGATCAGCCTAGGCAACAGCCAGCTGCTGCCGACATCCGGCACCAGGCCAATGTTCACGAAGGCTTGAAGGAAGTATGAAGATCGGGCCGCCAGCACGATATCACCGGCCAGTGCTAGTGCGCAACCAGCACCCACCGCAGGACCGTTGACTGCCGTCACGAAAGGCAACGGCAACGCGAGGAGGCGCTCGAGGATTGGGTTGTAATAGCGTTCTAACTTGGCCCCGATATCGCCGCTTGAGCCGTCGGCCGCGAGGTCGGCACCTGACGAGAACGCTCGCCCCGCACCGGTCAATAGCAGCACGCGTGCGGTGCCGCTGTCGCGCACGATATCCAGTGCGTTGATGACTTCATCCAGCATATCGGTACACAAGGCATTTAGCGATTGCGGCCGGTTAAGGACAAGCGTCACAACTCCCTCGTCTTCGTTCAGCTTGATGTGTTCGTATGCGTTCATGGTCTGCCTCTCGGTTGAATTGACGTGCAGGACGATTGTATTGACCGGCATCGCATTGACACTACCGCCACTCCGCAAAGGGATTTGCTTGTGCGAGCTTTTTTCATCCCAAGCCTGACCGGCCCGGCCGCGGCCCTCACGATACTCATGCTAACGACCGACAACTCTCAGCGCAGACAAAGACAAGCGAACGTTGCCTCCATTCGATAAATTAGAACCACGACCTTCATAGATGGAATCTCCGACAATGACGATGCGATTCAACGGCTTCGACGGCATCACGCTCGCCGCAAACGTGACAGGCGATCCCAGCAGTCCTCCAGTTCTGCTGCTGCCGGCCTTTGGCCAGACTCGCGCTGCCTGGTCGCGCGCTGCCAAAGCGCTGGCCGCGGCTGGCCGCTACGTCGTCACGCTCGACCTCCGAGGCCATGGCGACAGCGACTGGTCATCGCGACAACATTACGAACTAGGCGACCTAGTGCAGGACGTTACAGCTGTCATCGGGCAGTTGCCCTCTCGGCCAGCCGTAGTCGGTGCCGGGCTGGGCGGTCTGGCCGCCCTTGCCGCGATCGGCGAGCACACCGAGCCGATCGCCAGTGCGCTCGTGCTCGTCGACGCGGCTCCGCGCATGGCACGACAAGGGCTTGAACGCATGGCTAAGCTGATGACCATAGACTCTGCAGGTTTCACCAGCGTCGAGCAAGCCGCCGATGCAGTCGCGCCGTACCTGCTTCCGGGTGCGCGTCCAAGCACGGATGAAATGCAGCGCCACCTGCGGCGCGCCGACGACGGACGCTTCCGCTGGCATATCGATCCGGCCTACCGCGCCTTCACCGAAGATGCATCGGTGCGCCTGCCCGCCCTGCAACGGCTCACAGCGGCGGCGGCAGCGGTGAAAATTCCGACCATTCTCGTGCGCGGGGAAGGAAGTGCGACGGTGGATCAGGATAGCGTCATTGCCTTTCGCGAATTGGTCCCGCACGCGGAATGCGCCGACCTTGCCGGCGTCGGCAGCGCGATCGTAGGCGATTGCAACGATGCCTTCGACGCAACCATCCTCGAGTTCCTCGAGCGTGTCGTCCCGAGACCGAGTTCTCGCCCGCAGAGTGGAATCGAGCCCCGCTTGCTCCGAGATGCGCTCGGCTGCTTCGCCACCGGCGTCACGGTCATCACTACCACGACAGCCCAAGGCGAGCCCGTTGGCTTCACTGCCAACTCGTTCACCTCGGTCTCACTCGACCCGCCGCTGGTGCTGTTCTGCGTGAAGCGGGCTTCCCCCAGTGTGGCAGCGTTGCGCGCGCATGGCGCCTTTGCGGTTAACCTCCTGCACATCGGCCAGCAGGCGATATCGACCGCATTCGCGTCCAAGATCGTAGACCGCTTCGCGGGCCTCAACTGCGAGGGCTGGAGCCTACGGGTACCCATTATTCAGAATGCGATGGCCAATTTCGAGTGCTCGATCGAGGAGATGCACGAAGGGGGGGATCACCTAATCGTCGTCGGGCGCGTGTCACGCGTGCACTTCGATCCCGCGCGCGATCCCCTGCTATTCCTGCAGGGTAAGTACCGGCGCGTGCATGTGGCTCGGGAGGAACTGACATGACCAAAGCTAGCGCCATGCCAGCGCCAGTACGGACGAGCGTAGCCACGCTTGACTTTGTCCGATTGCAGACACTACCAGACCTGCTCGCGTACCATGCCGAGATCCGTCCGCACGATATTGCGCTCGACTTTGAGGGGCGCAGGACGTCCTACGCCGAGTTCCATCGCCGAACGAACCTTATAGCTGCGTCGTTGAGGCAGTTGCATCCAGAGTCTGGCCGCCGCATAGGTTACCTCGGCAAGAACTGCGACCGGTACTTCGAGCTGCTCTTCGCCGCCACGAAGGCCGGTCTCGTACTCGTGCCTCTGAATTGGCGTCTCGCGTCCGACGAATGGGCCTTTATCCTCAGCGATGCTCAGGTGACCCATCTCTTCGCAGATGATCACTTCGAAGCGCAGAGCCGGCGACTTGGCGAACGACTCGCGCTGGCCTCTGTACAGTCGCTTGCCAACGATGCGACCTGGGCCAAGCTGCTTGAGCCGAGCGACGCCACGATACTGCCCACACGCGTGGAAGCTCACGACGTGGCGCTCCAGATCTACACGTCCGGCACCACCGGCACTCCCAAAGGTGCGATGCTGACGCATGCCAATGTACTCGCGCTGCGCGAGCCTGGCTTGCAGGCGGGGCTTGCCTGGTTCCCGCGTGCCGGTGACGCCAGTCTCGTCGTGATGCCAGTGGCACACATCGCTGGCACCGCATACGGCCTCTTCGGGCTCCACAGCGGCGGTAGGCTCGTAATTGGAAGTGAATTCGACGCCGCCAAGGTTTGGGCCCTCCTCGCAAGCTCCGGCGCAACCCACATGCTCCTCGCGCCGACCGCGCTGCGCATGCTGCTCGAGCATCCGGCCGCGGCCACCACACCCGTACCAAAGCTCCGCTACCTCACCTACGGCGGTTCGCCGATCGCGCCGGCACTGCTCAAAGATGCGGTTGAGGCTCTGCGCTGCGGCTTTACACAGATGTACGGTATGACCGAGACGGCCGGGGGCATTGTGGCGCTGACGCCAGACGATCACAGGGAAGGAAAGCCACAGCGCCTCTCGTCCGCGGGACGCGCGATGCTCGGCGTCGAACTCGCGATCGTCGACCGTACCGGCACCCGAATGCCCACCGGTCAAGTCGGAGAGATCGTCGTGCGCTCACGCGCGGTGATGGCCGGCTACTGGCTGCGACCCGAAGCCACCACGGCAACAGTCGACGCCGATGGCTGGATGCGCACTGGCGACATTGGCGTGCTCGACGAGGACGGCTATCTCACCGTGGTCGACCGCGCCAAGGATACGATTGTATCCGGCGGCGAGAATGTCTACCCGCTAGAAGTCGAGAACGTGCTGTCTTGCCACCCAGACGTGGCCGACGTCGCGGTAATCGGGATTCCCTCCGAGCGGTGGGGAGAGGAGGTCAAGGCGGTCATCGTGCCCCGGCTCGGCGCCACGATCGACAGCGACCGTTTGATCGACTGGGCCCGCGAGCGTATCGCTGCGTACAAGGCTCCAAAGTCCATTGACATTGCCGATGCGCTCCCGCGCAACCCCAACGGAAAAATCCTTCGGCGCGTGCTGCGCGAACCTTACTGGCGAAGAGAGGTAAGGAACGTCGGCTGAGACAATGCACGAACCCATTCACCGGCATCGGCCACGTTCTGACAGATGCGAAAATCAGAGCCAGGTGTTAGTGATGATCGGTGAATGACACAGCCAAGCCTCGGGCAACTCGTTGAGATGGCGGTGGAGTTCCCCACCGTCTCGCAAATGGAGGCGTTCAAACGTCCGGGGAGCCTCAAGTGCAGCCTGGTAGTTCAAATGGAAAGGTTGTGGGTCGTGCATCGCCGCGAATCCGGTTATCTCCTCGTGCGACTGCGTGCGCACGCCAAGGCAAAAGCGGTCGCCGACCCTCAGCTCTCGGAAGCGGTGTTGGGTGAAATCCAATGCGGGCAAGACATAGCCTCTGATATGGCTGCCCCGGCTACGACGGGCTTGAACTGCGGGAGCTGCAAATCGCCGCGTAGCTCGTACGTAACCTGCACCGGCATGCCGACGGTCACCGCATCGGGGTCGCAGTCGACAATGTTACTCATCATTGTCGGCCCCTCAGCCAGTTCGACCAGCGCGAGCACGTAGGGCACGCGCGCGGCCACGGATTCGTATGGCGGCACGTGCACCACGGTCATGGCCACAACCTTGCCGCGCCCGCTGGCCGCGTGCCAGCCAAGGTCGGTGGACCAGCAGGTCGGACACCATTCGCTGACGAAGCGAAAGCGGGCACCGCAAGCCTTGCAAATGCGGATGCGGAGCTCACCGATCGCGGTCCCGTCCCAGAAGGGCTGGTTCACCGGGTTGACTTCGGGCATCGGTCCACCGCTCATAGCGACCGTCCCAGGATCAACGTGGCATGTTCGTACATCATTCCTCCGTAAGCATGGACGAGCGCCGTTTCCGCGCGTTCGAGCTGATTCTCTCCGGCCTGGCCCATTACCTGTCGCACCGCTTCAACGATCAACGACATGCCCGAGGCTTCGCCAGTGTGACCGAAGGACAGCAGGCCGCCGTTGGTGTTGACGGGCAGGCTGCCGCCGAAGTCGATTGCCCCGCTCCGCACGAAGGCGCCAGCTTCTCCTGGTCGGCAGAAGCCCAGGTTCTCGAGCAGGATCAGCGTTGTCACCGAGAAGGCGTCGTAGAGCATTGCCAGGTCGATGTCTTTACGCGACAGGCCACTGCGCCTAAAGGCGTCGTCGCCAGTGCGGCCGGCGACGGTATCGATCAGGCGGTTGCCTGCCGAACTCAGTGAGCCGTGGCTGTGTGCCTCACCGTAGCCGAGCAGGTAGGCGGGTTGCGAGTTGAGTTGACGCGCCTTTTCGGCCGTGGTGACAAGCACCGCCCCGCCGCCATCACAGGGCACGGAACAGTCAAGGTAGTGGAACGGTGCAGCGATCATCCGGGAGCCCAGCACGTCCTCGACCGTGATCGCTCCTTTGTTGTGCATCAGCGCGCGCGGGTTGCGCAGAGCCCATTGGCGCGCTGAGACCGCCACGCGCGCGAGATCGGCCTGTGTCGTGCCGCGCTCGGCCATGAAGCGGGATGCGATCAGCGCATACAGTGCGGGAATGAACGGTCCGTAGCCGATCTCGAAGTCGGGCTCGCTGATCATGCGGGCCATCACTTCGGCACCGCCCGAGCTCGGCTTCGTGAACTTGCCGGTGCCGATGCAGAGGATGCAGTCCGCAAGGCCGTCGCGAATCGCCGAGGCAGCGCGACCCACCATGATCGCGAAGCTCGCGCCGCCTGCGTTCAGCGTCTCGGCAAAGCCCGGCAGCAGCCCAAGCTCGGCACCGAGCTTCTCGTGGGTATAGATGTCGATGGTGCCAACGCCCTGCCCTGAGGGTACCGCCAGGAGGCCGTTGACGTCGCTCGGGCGAAGGCCCCATTCGCGCAGCGCGCCAATTGCCACCTGCCGATAGAGGTTGTGCGGGCTGATTTCGGGAAAGCGCGCGGGCGGCACTTCGTAGCTGGCTGCAATAGCAACGCCAGTTGGCATATTCAAGGGCTTCTCCTGTTTTCTCTGGCGCTAGGCGCTGAGATCGATCACCACCTTGCCGACATGCGCGCCGCTCTCCACACGGCGATAGGCCTGCTTGAACTCAGCAAATGGGAACACGGTGTCGATCACAGGGTGGACTCGAAAGGCGCTCATCGCCGCTAGCAGCGCTTCGAAGCTCAACCTGGGGCCAATCACGATGCCTCGGATGTTGATCGAGCGCTTCAGGATGCTTAGTGGCGCGAGTCCGCCTCCAAACCCGGTGACGAAGCCCACGAGGCCGATCTGGCCGCCGATCCGCGTGCACGCTACAGAACGTTCGATCGTCGTCTCACCGCCGATCTCGACGACCTTGTCGACCCCTTTCCCATCCGTCAGGTCTAGGATGGCCTTCTCCCAATCCGGCACCTCCCGGTAGTTGACGACGGCCTCAGCGCCCAGATCCCGCAGCTTCTGAGCCTTTGTCTCGGACGATGTGATAGCGAGCGCGCGAGCCCCGAACATGCGTGCAATCTGGAGCGCGAACAAGGCGACGCCACCGGTTCCCTGCACGAGGACGATCTGACCCGGTACAAGAGGCTCAGCGTATGTGAGAGCAGACCATGCTGATACTGCGGCACAAGGGAGCGAAGCGGCCTCCTGATACGACAGATATTCAGGAATCTTCAACACCGCATTTTCGTCGACCAGGACGAAGTCGGCCAGCATCCCGTCGATGGTCATGCCGATGCTGTGCGTCTGGAACTCATCGACGAACGGACCGCCAATCCAGTGACATTGGCAGTTCGCTGTAACCCGGTCGCCCACCTTCACGCGGGTGACGCCCGCGCCGACCGCGACGACCTCGCCCGCGCCGTCGGACAGCGGTACCGGCTCCTTCTTCAGAGGCCCCGGATAAAGACCTTTGGCAATGATGGTGTCGCGGAAATTAAGCGACGCTGCATGAACCCGGATCAGAACCTCGCGATGACCGGGCTCCGGGGTGGGCTCTTCTACCAGGGTCAAGCCATCATAGCTTCCAGGGTCCGTAATGCGGACAGCTCTCATGATCACTCCTTTCAAATTGCCGCGCTCGACGGGACAAGACTGACGAGCGCTGGTTGTTGTCTCGGGAATTGGGCCATGCAGATCAACCGAACGATCTCCTAGCGCACGGCGGTCTGAGCGCTACGATGTCGCGATCAGTGCCGGCAGGGCAGTGAGCGGGTTGGTCTCGAACCCATATTCGGCGACGCCGAAGATCGGTGCTCCAGGTCCTTGTTGATTGCCATGATGGGCTTGTAGCCGTTCCGTGGCTGCGCTAGGGCTATCAGGGTTAACCGCCAAGATTGGGGCGACGATGGACTGTAATTTCGGCATTTCCTTTATCTCGTTGGACGCGCTAGCGCAGTCGCCATGTAAATGGTCGGCCCAAACGACCGATGCTGCTTGTCCTGCGCGGCAATAAGCGCCGTCTGGCCTGGTGAAATCCACCGTGGCCGTGGCAATCGGTCGAGATACTGGCCCAGTAAACCGCTTCGCGAGGACATCGACAAGTCCGCTTCCACCGCGCCCCTTTCGCCTGCATACCCATCCAGATCCGTGATCTCGCGAGGGCTCCCCAATGGCGGTCGTCGCCGACACTGGCGGAACGCGACGAGATGGCAGCCTGGTACCCATCTGCGGGCGCACCGTCCACACTTGGGGAACAGGCTTGTAAGCTATCACACCGGCGTCAGGGCGCTACGCACGAAATCTGGGACGCTCTGCGTCCCTTCGAACAAGGCGCGCCCGATGCGCTGTTGCCAGTAGGATTCGCTGCCCGCCGCCACGCGCCAAGCGTGCAGCCGGCGGGTATGCAGTTGTAGATCGTACTCTGCCGTGATGCCGATGGCGCCGTGGACCCCGTGTGCGATGGTGGCGACAGGCACGACGGCTTCGCTGGTACACGCCTTGGCCACGGCCACGAGCAGTGGGGCGGGCAAAACACCGCACGAAGCGCACGCGATGCGCGCAGCCATCCGGGACTTCTCCACGTGCTCGGCCATCACACTCAATTGGTGCTGAACAGACTGGAACTTACCGATCGAGCGGCCGAACTGCTCCCGCTCGTTGGCGTACTGTAGGGTTCGAGCAAACACCTCGCGCATCGAGCCCGAAATCTGCGCGGCAATCACCACGGACTGGATGACTCGAAGGTCATGATGGGTATGCAGGGTCCGCTCCGGCCGCGCGCCCTCATGCCATTGCAGGTATGCGTCGGTGGGCAGACCATTGTGCGCTTCGCGGCACGCCGCATGAGCGTCGAAGAGCCGCAGCGACCGACCGTCGTCGACAAGCACCCAGTCAGCAACACGGCCGTGGTGCACCTCAATGGCCCGCACCGGCTCGGTCCGCGTCGCGAGGGCGATGGCACCCTCCGGCGCTGGCTCACCATCGAGGGCTAGCAGTGCCCGAGCCATAATTGTCTCGCCGAACGGCACTGGCAAGGTATGCCGGCCGCAAGCCTCGAACAACGCGAACACGTCTGAAAGGCCCAGCCCTGCGCCGCCCTGCGACTCGGGCACCAACGCGTCGCAGAAGCCGGACGCTTCGAGGGCCTCCCACAGTGTCTCGCTCGATCCACCCGCTTCGATCGCTCGCACCGCTTTCGGTGTAGAGCAGCCTGAAAGCAGCGCCTCTATTGCATCCGTCAACATGTCGTCGTGCATGGTCGCTCCTCAACGAAGGCCAAGGCCGCGTGCGATCATTCCGCGCAGCACTTCGCGCGTACCGCCACGCAGCGAGAATGCCGGCGCTACTTGCGTAACATAGGCAAGGGTCCGCTCCAACTCCGCACCGGACGGCACATATGGATCGGCATGAACGATATCCGCAACGAGCGACGGTAGCTCCTGCTCGAACGTCGTGCCGAGGTCCTTCACCAATGCGGCTTCCACCACTGGGCTGAAACCCTCCGCCAGACGCGCAGTCACCGCCACCGACATGCTGCGCAACACCGCTAAGCGCGACGCTATGGCGCCCGCCTGCGCCAGCTCTGCGCGGGTCGGATTCGGATGTGCTCGCAGCCACTCGAGCCACGGCTCGAGCAGCACGATGCTCGAATAGATGCGTTCGGGACCGCTGCGCTCGTAGGCAAGCTCGGCGGTCACCTGTTCCCAGCCGCTGCCTTCGCTGCCTATCAGCGCGTCGTCGCCGAGTTCAACGTTGTCGAAGAAGACCTCCGAAAAATGCGCATCGCCCGTCAGATCCTCAATAGGGCGAATGGTCACGCCCGGAAGCGACAGGTCGACGACGACCTGTGACAAGCCTCGGTGACGGTCATCCGGGCTGCCCGATGTGCGCACCAGGGCAATCATGTATTGCGACCGCATTGCGTGCGTCGTCCAGATCTTTTGTCCGCTTAGCCGCCAACCGTCGGCGGTCTTCACCGCGCGCGTACGCACGCTCGCCAGGTCAGATCCCGAACCCGGCTCGCTCATGCCGATACAGAAGAAAGCGTCGGCGCGGCAGATGCGTGGAATATAGAAGGCCTTCTGAGCCTCGGTGCCGTATTTGACGATCAGCGGCCCGCTCTGGCGCTCGGCAATCCAGTGCGCCGCCACCGGGGCGCCAGCCGCGAGCAGTTCCTCAGAGATGACGAACCGTGCGAACGGGCTGCGCCCGCCGCCGCCAAGTCCGGCAGGCAAGGTGACACCCACCCAACCGCGGGCGGCAAGCGCGCGGCTGAAGCCAGCATCAAAGCCTGCCCATGAGCGAGCGCGCCGGTGAGGCGGGACGTCACGCAGATATTCGCGCAGAAACCCGCGCACATCCTTGCGCAACGCTTCGTCGGCGGCCGGGACGGACGCCAGTTGGAGAGTGTCAATCATGAGCTTGAGATAGGGGGTTCACATCGCGACATCAGTAGTAGCCGGGCGGACGCATGCAGCGCGCCCTTCTGGGGGATGTGCGGGAGAGGCGGAATCTGAATGAGTGCGTGGATCCTGCTCCAGAGGCTCATGAGGCTGAGCACGATCCGAAGCAAACTCTGCCATGACTGCGGCGCCGCGTCGCGTGCCCTTCACGTCCTTCAGGAGAAAATGCGACAGCGCCGGAATCAGGATGAGCGCACCGATCATGTTCCACAGGAACATGAAGGTAAGCATGATCCCCATGTCCGCCTGAAACTTGATCGGCGATGCCGCCCAGGTAACGACCCCGGCAGCTAGTGTGATACCCACGAGCGCCACAATCTTGCCGGTGAAGCCCAGCGCCGAGCGGTAAGCTTGATCGAGCGGGACACCCTGGCGCTGAAACGCGAGCTGAACACTGAGCAAATAGAGCGCGTAGTCCACGCCGATGCCCACGCCGAGCGCAACCACCGGCAACGTCGCCACCTTGATGCCGATGCCGAGCATCGCCATCAAGGCCTCTGCCATGATGGAGGTCAGGATGAGTGGAAGAATCGCTACCACCACCGCTCGCCAGTTGCGGAAGGTGATGGCGCACAGAAGCACGACGGCTGCGTACACTTCCAGAAGCATCTCGCGGTTAGCCTTCTCCACCACTGAGTTGGTTGCGGCCTCGATGCCGGCGTTGCCCGCGGCAAGAAGGAATGTCCGGTCGGAGTTCGACGACGAATGCCGGTCGACGAAGTCCTGCGCCACCTTCGCCACGCGCGTCAGCGTCTCGGCCTTGTGGTCAGCGAGGTAGGCAAGCACCGGCATGACCGAGCAGTCCGTGTTCAGCATCTCGGAGTTCCAGTTCTGCGCGAGGCCGATGCGGTCCTTGAGCACCAGCGGGTCCCACGCGACCGTCGACCACTTTGGGTTGCCCTCGTAGGCGCCCACGGTGAACGCGCGAAGCTGATCGACCAGCGAGGTAGTCTGCTGGACTCCCGGCACGCGACCCAGTTCTGCCCCAAGGCGGTCCATCTCGGTAAGCGTCTCGAACGAGCGGCAGCCGTCGGTAGGCGTTTTCACCATCACAGCGAACACATCGCTGGATATACCGTAGTGTTCGGTGATATAGGCGTTGTCTCGGTTGTAGCGCGAGTCGGCGCGAAGCTCCGGCGCACCAGGATCCAGGTCGCCGATCTTCACGTCATGCGCCTTTACGAAGGCGAGACCCGCCAGCACGAGCGAGGTCGCGATCGCCGCGAGCGCATAGCCGCGCCCAGTGAATCGCGCAATCCAGCGCCAGATGCCGGCGACTTCGCCACCGGAGGCCGCCAGACTGCGGCGCGCAGCCTCTGGTGAAACTCCAACGTACGACAGCAGTACGGGCAGCAACATCAGGTTGGTGACAATCAGGATTGCCACGCCAATGCTCGCCGACAGTGCTAGCTCGCGAATAACAGGGATGTCAATTACCGCCAGCACCGCGAAACCTACTGCGTCCGCGAGCAGTGCCGTGAGGCCGGCGAGAAAAAGGCGCCTGAACGTGAAGCGTGCCGCAACCCAGCGGTGGGTGCCGCGGCCGATGTCTTGCATCACTCCATTCATCTTCTGCGCGCCATGACTCACGCCGATCGCAAACACGAGGAACGGTACCAGGATGGAAAAAGGGTCGATCTCCATGCCCAGGCTTGCGACGATGCCCAGTTGCCACACCACGGCCACGATCGAGCAGGTTATCACCAGCGCGGTGCTGCGCAAACACCTGGTATAGAGAAGGATGATGAGCGCCGCAGTCGCTGCCGCGATGCCGAAAAAGGCCATCACCTTCTCCAGGCCATGAATCAGGTCGCCCACGAGCTTCGCGAAGCCGATGACGTATACCCGGTAGCGCGGGTCCTTTTCCGTGCTGGCGCGCACCTCTTCGATAAATCGCGTCAACGCCTCGTTGTCCACGGAACGCCCGTCGGCGTCGCGATCGAGCAGCGGCACAACGATCATGCTCGAGCGCTGGTCGATGCTCACCAAGTTCCCCACCTGGTTCGCGCGCTGGATGTTGAGGCGCAATTTGGCGATGGACCGCTCAGAGCCATCGTAGTCGTTCGGCATCAGCGGGCCGCCGTCGAAGCCCGTCTCGGTCACCTCCGACCAGCGCACCGCAGGTGAGTGCAGTGACTTGATCCACGCACGGTCAACGTACGGCGACAGGAAGATCCTGTCGTTCACCTTGGCTAGCGCCTCGAGGTAGTCGCGATCGTAGATATCGCCCTTGGTGTTCTCGACCACCACCCGCACCGTATTGCCAAGGCCGCGCAACTCCGCGCGGTTGTCGAGGAAGTTGCGTACAAAGCTGTGGCTTTGCGGCAGCATCTTCTCGTAGCTGGCGTTTACGTTCAGCAGGCGAAGCTGCCATCCGAGAGCCGCCGTCACGACAAGGCAGATGAGCATCACCCAGCTGCGGTGGTTGAAGACCAGCCGCTCAATGACGTTCCCCGACGAGCGGTCGAACCGCGCGGGATCGCTGTAGTTGTCGGTCGCCCCGGATGGGGTCGTGACTGTAACGTGAGCCATTGATTCTGTTCCTTGGAGCTAGGGACGCGAGGACGCGGGAGCCGCGGCCTGCTCAATCCGGATGCCCGTCGAGCCGACGGTGAGCAGACCTCCGTCTGGCGCGCTGACGATGCCGGCGACGGGAACGCGTAGGCCGTTGCCGTGCGGCTTGAACGTGGCACCGCCGTTGGTGCTCACCAGAGCCTCGCCCGCCTGACTGACGAGGACGATGTCGCCGTTGGGCCTGACGTCGCCCGACACGATGCCGCCCGCAATCCCGGTGGGGATTTGCTTCCAGTGGGCACCGCGGTCAGTGGTGCGGAACACACTGCCGCGCATGCCGAAGACCAACACCGACTGCGGCGTCACCAGCGCGCCAAACAGCGAGCCGTTGTAAGGCGTCGCCACGTTGACGAAGCGGTCCTTCGGCCCATCCCACCGCCATACGTTGCCGCCCTCGCCGACGAGGTACACTTCGTCGCCGAGGCCACCGACCGCATAAAGGTGCAATTCCTGCGGGTTATCGATGCGCTCGATGAGCGGCGCCCAGTGCTCGCCGCCGTCGGCCGTGCGGAAGATTCGGTTGAAGGTGCCGACAACGAACCCGGTCTTCGCGTCCTTGAACCAGACGCCGAGAAACGGCTGCGTCGTCCCCTCCTTCGCCCAGCGCTCGGCCTGCTGCAACACGACGTCGCGCTGCTCCGGCGGGAGCTGGTCGGCCGTACTCCGGTAGTGTTCCAGCGCCAGTGCACCAGCCTGCTGGCCGTCGAGCTGGCGCGCCCAGGTGGCGCCACCGTCGGTGGTATGCAGGACGACGCCGCCGTGCCCGACGACCCAGCCGTCGCGCTCGCTGCCGAACGCGACGTCGACAAGGTCGTTCGAGACGTCGACCTTGGCCTGCCGCCAGGCACCAGCGCCATCTCGCACGGCGATCACGCCGTAGCGGCCGACCGCCACCACGCGCTGCCCGACGCGCTTGGCCGCAAACATCGGCGACCGCGCGGGCTCGGAGAGTACTGGTGCCGGGACGCTCAACGGCCCTTGGAACGCATGGGCCGCGAGCGACAGCACGCAAGCGGCCAGAGGCGGGAGTGTACGCAATGCTCGCTTCATAGCCGCCTCGTCGCTCAGCGAACGCCGCCAGCGGTCAGCGCGCCGGGGGTGTACTCACGCGCGGGCAGCTTGGCCGCGATGGGCGCGGACCCCTTGCGAGTGTAGCTGATCAGGTTGAACGCGCCGTACGCACCGGTCTGGTTGTCGTAGGTGACGAACGGGCTAGGGAACGTACCAAGATCCGGGTTGCTGTAGACGAAAAACGGCAACTGCATCGTCGTTCGGTACAGCTTTCCCGACGCGTCATAGCCCTCGTAGACGCCCGCGTTGTACGTGTCCTCCTCGATGTACATCACCCGCTTAGAGAAGATGTGGCGGCGCCCCGACTTCAGTGTTCCCTCCACCTGCCAGACGCGATGCAACTCCCAGCGCACGCAGGCCGGGTTCATGTGGTTCGGCGTCAACAACTTCTCTTCGCTGCACTCTTTCTGCAGTGGCTTGTAGCTGTTATACGGAATGTACATCTCCTTCTTGCCCACGAGCTTCCATTCGAAGCGGTCCGCGCGGCCGAAGAAGCCACGTACTTCGTCCATCGCCGACGTGCCGCCGGACGACGGGTTCGGCGTGTCGTACTCCAGGTCGGGCGAGAGCTTCACACGACGCTGACCCGGCAGGTACTGATAGGTCGAGGTAGCAGCCTTCTGATCGATCGGGACATTCTGCAAGAAGCGTTCACCCGCACTGCGTGCCGGCTCCTCGGTGTCGTACCGGGAGCGCAAGATGATCCGGTCTTCCTGCTTGTCTGCGGAGCTGGTCTGCTGCCAGAACGGCTGCTCGCTGGCGGCGTTGAACCACGACATCAGCGTCATCCTCCCGGACTTGTCGACAACATAGAAGCCCACGATGTACTTGATCGCCGTGCCCATGAAGCTGAGGGACTTGTTGAAGAGTACTTCCTCGCCCGTCTTCGGAATCGGAAACGGCAGGCCCGCCTTGCACTCGCCCTCAAGATCCTCGTTGACCAGCTTGCACTTCGTCGCGTTCGACACCATGTTGTCGAGCGCGTACTTCGGGTAGTAGGCTGTGCGGTGCGTCGGGTACACGTCGAGGTGAAAGCTCGGGTACTTGGTCAGCATGGCCTTCACGCCATCGGCCAGCTTGTCGGCGTACTGCGCCATGTTCTTCGCGTCGATCGTGAGCAAGGGCTTCTCGTCGGCGAACGGGTCAGGCAGGTAGCCCGGGCTCTTCGGATCGAAGCTGGCCGGAGGCTTGATCGGCATGCCGGTGTACTCGGGGATGGTGCCGTCCTTGTTGCCGGCCTTGATCGCACCGAACGGAGTCAGCGTCGTGCCGAGCTGCTTTGCTTCGTCCGCGGTGACGGCGGCAGCAGCGACTTGAGTGGCCAGCACGGCCAGCACGCAGGCGGTGATTTGAATGCTCGTCTTCATGTCGGTTCCTTGAGTCAGTTCAAACTTGATTGGGAGGGATGCGCCCTCAGAATGTGGTCTTGAGAGTCAGTGAAAGCCAGCCGCGGTCGTTGTAGATTGCGCCAGCGGAGTTGTTCGTGACAACTTGGTTGCCTACCGTACTCATTTGCCCCATGTAGCCGGCGTAGCTCAAGGTGATGAAATACTGGTTCCTCACTTCGGCCGTCATGCCCACACTCCACGCGCCGTTCCCTTTGCGGCTGCTGCCCAGTGTCGCGCCGTTACCCTTGAGACCGATGCCGAAGTTCAGGGGCATCTTCAGGTCCACGCCCGGCCATACCTGGTACCACACCGGCTCAAGCGCGAGGTTGATCGCCCAGGCGTCACGCGTGATACAGCCGTTGCTAACCCCGCCCGAGCAGGCCGGCGAGTCTACGGCAGCGAACTTATCGGCGTTGCTTGTCACCCTGCCCAGGCGCGTGTAGTTGAGTTCGGCGGTAAGCGGCGCAGCGTCCCAGAGCGGATTGCCGCCGAAGTACTGCACCATGTTCACCAACGCATGCCACGTGTCACCTCGCGCGCCCTGGCTCGTGACGTTCGCGCTGTTGAGCGCCGCGTCCTTGCGGTAGGAAACTTCAGCGCCAAAGCTGACGCCCCCCACGCTCTTGGCTAGGCTCACACCGATCATCTTGGTGTCCCGCGCATAGGCCAGGTGAGACTCGCTGAAATCCGGACTGACGGCCAACCACGGCAGTTTCTCGTCGAACTGGCGATAGTACAAACCGGCGGTAGCCGCGAGCCACTCCGGCGACCAACGCGCCATCGCTCCCCAGTTTCCACTATTCTTTGGCCGGTCGACGGAGGAGCCGTTGAACGGCACACCGGGCGCAAGGAAGGTGCCTCCGTCGGTGTTGAAGAAGTTCGCGGAACCAAAGTACGAGCCTCCGGGCGGCAGGCGCCACGGTTGCCATTCGAGGTAGTACTGTGCGCCAAGCGAGAGGTCATTCGTGACCTGCGCCAGACCTGAAACCTGGGTCAGCGGAAGGAACAGCTCCTTCGCCTGGCTTCCCGGGTTCGCCACGCCCTTGATCCCGTCAAGCCCACCCTGCGAGTACGCGATGCTGTTGGCGACCGAGAACAGTGACTCGCCCCAATAGACGTTTTGGCGGCCGATCTTCAGACGTAAGGGGACCTCCCCAAGGTCAACCTTAGTGAAAACGAAGGCGTCAAGCAGTTCGCCAGAAGGGCCGCGGGTGAAGCGCCTAACGTAGGGGGTGTAGACGTCGCCGGGGTATGTGCCCGGCGCTCCCTTTACCGAGAGGTCGTGGTAGGCCTGGTCGTACCACGCGTCCGCGCTCACGCGAAAGCCGTGGTCGGCCTTATACGTGACGTCGAATTCGGACAGAAGATCGATCCGGTTGGCGACCAAGTCGCCGCGCTTGAACTTCAGGTCCGAGCTGTTGTACGGCGGCGTGTTGATAATAGCCGGATCCTGCTGCTGTGTGCGTACACCCAGGTTGTAGCGCAGCGTGTTGTCCCAGCGGACCTTGAAATCTGGATCATCAACGTCGATATTGAACGCCTGGGCGGCGCTCGCGAATGCGAGCAACAGCCCGAAAGCCGCATGTCTAGGCGTGCCCGCTAGGCGCGCTACGCACGCTGACTGCTTTCTCATTGTGGTGTCTCCGGTGTTGTTGTAGCCAGTCGCTTCGTGTCGGCGACTCGATGACGCATCACAAAGGCGATCGATGCGCAGGCCTCCGATGAGCCCGAAGCAACTTGCGCCTTCGTACGATGCATTCTAAGAAGTGCGGCCGTCGAGGGCTTGCCTGCGCGTGCAATACAAGCGGTGCCTCCATGCAACGACGTGACCGTGTGTGTGTGCGACGAAGCGAGACCGGCGAACGCGACCGGCGCAATCATTCCGCCTAGCGAGGCGCCGAGGACGATTGGGCCGGGCGTCAGTCACTCCAGCACTGAGCAAAGATCCGAGACGCGCGCGGCGATCCCATGGTCGCCCGTCGTTGATCAGTCGCTGTCACCGCAGCCGCACGTGTCGAGCGAGACCACGTGGTAGCTGACCACGACAAACGCCTCGAATGCTCGGTGCCAACTTGTGGCGGGTCTGTCCGCCGCCGTGCAGGAACACGATGGCTTGGAGGCGGGAGATCGCCGCCGATACTGGGCGCGACGCTAAGGCCGCCGGCGACTGGAAATCGATGTACAGGTGTATACCGCTCGCGTTGATCCGTGCAGCCTGGGCCTCTCGGCGTCGCGGCTCGCGCCCCAGCGTACAGGGCGATTTGCCCGCGAGCGCGGCGCGCCCAGCGAAGGCCTCACCGCCTTCGCGACGTCGATCGTCTCGCACACGGCATCCTTGCCTGTCACAACTGCGAAACTCCCACGGCGAGCAGTCGAAGTGCTCCCGGAACATGCAGGCGAAATGCGCCGCGCTCTTAAACCCAGCCATCATCTCGATCCCGGTGATGGTGTATCCGCGCCGGTCCAGCGAGAAATCCAATCATGCGACTTCGCGAGCCGGATTTTTCACAGTAAGTCGGAGAAAGCGGTGCCATGCTCCTTGAGCAAATTTCAGAGGTTGCGCTGCGAGATCTGGCGCACCTGCGCAAGCGTGGGCAGAGGGAGATCTAGATTGCTCAGGTGCAGCATGCTGATGTACGCGATGATGTCCTCGAGCCGCTTCTCGCGGATACTCTGGCGCGGACCGACCTGCACGCCCCGCTCCTCGGTCGCCTCCGCAGCCGTCTTCAGCAACGCCGACACGAGCTTGTCACCGACCATACATTGACCTACTCGCCCTCCTCACGCAGCAGCACCAACAGATGCGGTATCGCCTAGCACAGGTCCGCTGGCGCTATGAGCCGCCTGCTCAGCGCGCAATTCGGGATTTGCCGGTGCCCACGTCCAGTTGGAACAGAATGAAGAAGCACTCTGCCAACTGCTGGCCAGCTGGCTTGCTCATGTAGTGATATGGTACTTTCGAGCGAGTGAACGAGTAGTTCCCGGTCCGAGCTTATGGGAACTATCGCTCTGAGTGATGGAGAGGTTTCTCGCCTTCACATACCCGGGACCACGAGGTTCTCCTTGTTCGCCCAGAAGTGCTTCCGCATGCGGCGGATATACACCGCGCACGCGGCGCCACAGTCCTTATGGGGTCCAGCGCTGACGACACCATCACTGTCGGCGTCCTGTGGGCACAACAACGACATCCAGTTGCGCATGGCCAAGGGGCCGGAATGGATCGAAGGGCCGTACATCATGCCAAGCGGCCGGCTCGTGATGACGACCGGCGACTGCGAGCGCTGCGGTCAGTGCTGGGCCCTGTCCGCCCCCCGATCGATGGCGTGCCGCAGAGGATCAAGGCAGTGCGCCAGGAGATCCTGTTCGGCGCTGAGATCATCAAGATCCTGCCCAGCAAAGGCCACGACCTCTACTGGAGCGTCCGTTATCGCAACATGTCCAATGCCGAAATGCGCGCCGCGGTGGCGTCGGCGCACAGGGCTGACGTGCGGGTGTGAGTCCACGTGACCACCCGCAAAGCGGTGCCCAAGTTCCCGGCGGCCGACGTGGACATCATCAATCACGCCGATTTCAAAGACGAGGAATGCCTCGACAAGGGCACGCCCAAAAGTCCACGCTTGCTGGAACGTCCACGATGATGAGCCAGTTCTGTTTGATATGCCCCAACCCCGTAGGCAAACCCTCTATCAACGGAGATGGCTCGGTCATGACATCTTTCCCTTGGTTCATTGCCCGGGCACCCAACGGGACGAACCCGGAACGCTCGCCCGCATGTATCCCGAACCTTCCTGCTTCAGATCGTCGAGCTGCCGACCCGCATCATAAGAAGGGGCCTTTATCACCATGTATGTGTATACGGCGCCGATGAAAAACTGGACCGTTCCAATTGCTATAATCATAGGTGACGAGAAATACGGAGATAGTAACGGGTAATATATTATCTGCGACAGAGATTGACCGATCCACAATACGACAGCCAAAAGAATAGACTGCCCCTTGCGAGATTTTCTCTTAATCATCATTGGAATCATCCAGATAGTCCCCACGAACAGAGAGATATATGTCGTTAACAGATACAACTGATCATTAATTACAGATCGCATAAATATAAAGAATACGTACATCGCCACCTGAATGAAAAAGTAAGACAAAACCACCCTCCCTGTTGTCTCACCCAAGCCGATCTCTTTTCCACTGTATTTTATTATCTGCCAAGAAAGCACAAATTCCAATACTATATATGGTGCGATTACATAACCGCCAGCGGCGAAGAACCAATGGTTAGAAACGCCGTGCCCCATAAAATACGATCCAGCAAAAAATGTATCATGCGCAAAGAAAAATGTCGTCGCCGCTAGCGGCATCGCATGCGTTCTATCGCGAAAACCGAGCCTTATGCTTTCTATGCACTGGATGTATCCGACCAGCATCGCCATTGCCGCAGCCAAGGACACCGCCAATGGCCTTGCATCGATATTTCGTATGACTTCATCGATTGAGTACATTCAAAGCTCCTTTATCCATTGCTAGAACAGTCGTGAACACCTTAATTCACTTCCACGAACTTCCAGAACTTCATTCATCGCAGGCAGTGCCTGATGGTTCATCACTCTTATAATTCCTTTGGCCCACCGACATTACTTTTCATCGGCTCATACCATAAACATTTTTGGCCGTTTCGTGGAACAGGAATTCCTTTTCCACGTCACTAAAGCTAGATACGATCTTCTTGAATCCGTTCCACAGCACTACATAGGAAATGTTCCGCATGTCTACCGGAAAGTTGCTTTCGAACATGCAGCGCGAGGGACCAAACATGTCGATAGCGGCCAGTATGTAGTCGCGTTGACTGGCAGCTACCTCATCGGACGTAGGAGGGCAAACACGATCGGCGCGGACGAGCCCGGTAAAATCCATATTCAGACCACCCAGCTTGACATACACGTTGTCGTAAGCCGACAGAGCGAGCATATCCCTGCGCCATTCCTGGAACGCCTCGCGAGGGCGGGCGGCATTCCGCCCTACGCCTATCGGGCCGCCCAGATGATCGATCACCACCGTGGTGCCCTCGAACTGCCTCACGAGATCATGCAATTCGTGGAGCTGCGACTGGAACACAGTCGCGTCGAATGTCAGGCCGGCCGGCGCTATCCGGGCGAAGCCTTCGCGAAATTTTGACTCTAGGAGAATACCCGGGAGCGTTCCGCTGTGCTCAGGCACGTCGTGATCAAATGAGGTGCGATGCCGCACGCCGACAAGCCTCATCGGAGAGGCCTCGCGATGTGCGTGCAGCACCTCTTCGACAGCCGCGCCTAGAAGGAGGTCTACCCGCGCGACGATCCCGGCGCAAGCGCCGCCGCCCGCGCCCTCGCGGCTCGCCGCTCGCTCGGCAACGGCGTTGATATATTCCGTCTCGCCAACAAGACGAAGGTGCCGAGGCCCAGACGTTCTGTAGTACGATTCGGCTTCTACGTAGATACTAGCGACGATATTATGGCCTGCCACCTGATCGGCCAACACCGCCTGCTCGCCATAGGATTCGAACTGTGGAACGGGCGGAGCGTCCCAAAGATGATGATGCGCGTCTATGATGCCAAGCTCGGGTTCGAGCGGCTCCTCCTTGACGAGGCTTCTCCAAAGGGTAGAGTCCATCTCTCCAGTTCCGTGACTTAATCGATTATTGTTCCTGTCGCCAATGTCGTCTTGATTCTGGCGCCACTCGCTCTCTTCGGCACTTCGGAGGCAACGCCTCCAATCCAAAGCAGAATTGATCTCCATCCCACTAAATATCGAACGCTGAAAGCGGATCTGCTCTATCGTGCCAGTAGTGCGCGGCTCGCCGCGATCAGCGTTACTCTCACATTGCGTGGAAATGTGTGGGACGGTCGAGGATCAGAATTAGCGCACCAATCCTGCTCTACAAACGCATGCCGTCCTGATTCTGAACGCGTATGCCCTGGTTGCAGCGCAGCGTGTTGTCCCAGCGGATCTTGAAGTCGAGATCGTCAACGTCGAAGTTGAACGCCGGGGCAGCGCTCACGCATGCGAGCAACAACCTGGAAGCCGCATCTCTGGGCGTGTCGGCTCGGCGCGCTATGTACGCTGACTGCTCTGTCATTGAGGTGTCTCCGGTGTTGTTGTAGGCAGTCGCTTCGTATCGGCGATTCGATGACGCATTACAAAGGCGATCGATGCGCAGGCTTCTGACGCGCTTGATGCAG
>NZ_JBXANI010000026.1:0-120722 GCF_058801495.1 Cupriavidus sp. GW822-FHT03E04 | reverse complement strand
CTCTATACCGCCGAGAAGGCCACCTGGATGGCCGGCGAATCCGTGCAGATCCTGGGCGGCAACGGCTATATCAACGAATACCCGGTCGGCCGCCTGTGGCGCGACGCCAAGCTGTACGAGATCGGCGCGGGCACCTCGGAAATCCGCCGCATGCTGATCGGGCGCGAGCTGTTCTCGCAAACCATGTGATGCCGGCGCAGCACGCGGCCGGGCGCGGCGCCGCAAGGCGGCAGCGCCAGCCTAAGTGCCCCACCGCCCACGCCGAATTGACCGAAAGAGCACTCGCCCGGCCGCCGAACCAATTTACAATCTCCGGAAACCACCTCCAGCCTTAGTCACCGGTCTGCGACATGTCCCACTTCCCCAAGCTGCTGTCCTCGCAGATCGCCTACGACGTGGCCCGGACCATGCTGGACGGGTTTGACAAGCATTACCGGCTGTTCCGCGAAGTCAGCCACCTGGCCAAGCTGAAGTTCGAAGCGGCCGACTGGCTCGGCCTGCAGCAACTGCAGCGCGACCGCATCGACTTCTACAACGAGCGGGTGCGCGAAACCAGCGTGATCCTGGAAGACGAATACGACGCGGAAAATATCGAGGACGAGATCTGGCAGCAGATCAAGCTGCACTACATCGGGCTGCTGACCAACCATCACCAGCCGGAACTGGCCGAGACCTTCTTCAACTCGGTGTGCACGCGCATCCTGCACCGTTCGTACTTCAACAACGACTTCATCTTCGTGCGCCCGGCCATCTCGACCGAGTACATCGAGAACGAGGAGTCGCCCACCCGGCCGACCTTTCGCGCCTACTATCCGGGCAGCCGCAAGGGCATGGCGGCGTGCTTCGAACGCATCGTCCATAACTTCCAGCTCGAGCGGCCGTTTGACGATCTCACGCGCGATATCGGCTATGTGGTGCGCGCCGTCACCGAGTATTTCGGTGACTTCCGCATTGCGCCGAATTTCCAGATCCATGTGCTGTCGTCGCTGTTCTTCCGCAACAAGTCGGCGTTCATCATCGGCCGTATCCTGAATGCCGATCGCACCTTCCCGCTGGCGATTCCCATCGTGCACACGCCCGATGGCAAGCTGTCGCTCGATACGGTGCTGCTCAAGAAGGTGCAACTGCTGATCCTGTTCTCCTTCACGCACTCGTACTTCATGGTCGACATGGAGATCCCGTCGGCGTACGTGACCTTCCTGCGCGACATCATGCCGCGCAAGCCGCGCGCGGAGATCTATACCTCGCTGGGCTTGCAGAAGCAGGGCAAGAACCTGTTCTACCGGGACTTCCTGCATCACCTGCAGCATTCGTCGGACAAGTTCATCAGCGCACCCGGCATCAAGGGCCTGGTGATGCTGGTGTTCACGCTGCCGTCGTACCCTTACGTGTTCAAGGTGATCAAGGACTACTACCCGGCGCCGAAGGAGACCACGCGCGAGCTGGTCAAGTCGAAGTACCAGCTGGTCAAGCAGCACGACCGCGTCGGGCGCATGGCCGATACGCTGGAGTACTCCGACGTGGCCTTCCCGCTGTCTCGCTTCGACGATGCGCTGGTGCGCGAGCTGGAGCTGCATGCGCCGTCGATGATCGAATACCAGCGCGGCAAGGATGGTGGCGAGGAAATTGTCGTGCGCCACGTGTATATTGAGCGCCGCATGACGCCGCTGAACATCTGGCTGCAGGAAGGCTCGGATGCGCAGGTCGAGCACGGCATCGTCGAGTACGGCAACGCCATCAAGGAGCTGATCGCTGCCAATATCTTTCCCGGCGACATGCTCTACAAGAACTTCGGCGTGACGCGCCACGGGCGCGTGGTGTTCTACGACTACGACGAGATCGAGTACATGACGGACACCAATGTCCGCCACGTGCCGCAGCCGCGCAACGAGGAGGAGGAACTGTCGGGCGAGGTCTGGTACAGCGTCGGGCGGCACGACATCTTCCCCGAGACCTATCGCACCTTCCTGCTCGGCGACGCGCGCGTGCGTGCTGCCTTCCTGCGGCACCACGAAGATTTTTTCGATCCTGCCATGTGGCAGGCTCACAAGGACCGGCTGCTGGCCGGGCAAATCCATGATTTCTATGCCTATGATGTTTCTGAACGCTTTATCCATCGCTATGCCGCCGGCGGCGGCGACGCCGAAGCGCGCGCGCACGGCAACGATCCCGCACCCGCAAGGAGAGTCGCATGAGTGACGCTATCGCCCAGCTTTTCCGCAACAACCGCGAGTGGGTGGACCGCGTCAATGCGGAAGACCCGAGCTTCTTCATGCGCCTGGCCAACCAGCAGGCGCCCGAGTACCTGTGGATCGGCTGCTCGGATTCGCGCGTGCCGGCCAACCAGATCCTAGGGCTGGCACCGGGCGAGGTGTTCGTCCACCGCAATATCGCCAACGTCATCGCCCATAGCGACCTCAACGCGCTGTCCGTGATCCAGTTCGCGGTGGAAGTGCTCAAGGTGCGCCACATCACCGTGGTGGGCCATTATGGCTGCGGCGGCGTCAAGGTGGCGCTCAAGCGCCAGCGCATCGGCCTGGCCGACAACTGGCTGCGCCATGTGCGCGACGTGGCCGACAAGCACGGCGCCTACCTTGGCACCATCACCCGCGAGGAAGATGCGCATACGCGCCTGTGCGAGCTCAACGTGATCGAGCAGGTCAACAACGTGTGCCAGACCACGGTGCTGCAGGACGCGTGGGACCGCGGGCAGCCGGTCACGGTGCATGGCTGGGTCTACGGCGTGTCCGACGGCCTGCTGCGCGACCTGGGCATGGCCGCCAGCAGCAACGACGAGCTGCACGCACAGCTTGAGGCCGCCTACCGCCAGTTCGGCGATCCGCCGCAAGCGTCGATCCGCTGAACATCGGTCATCAGTCGTCGGCAAGTACAGAGAGATTCCCGGAAGAGCCAACAATCGCCGCCAGCCAGCGCCCCAATCATTGGAGACACACCATGCATGATCCCGTAGTCATCGTATCCGCCGCCCGCACCCCCATGGCGGCTTTCCAGGGCGAGTTCGCCACGCTGACGGCGCCGCAGCTCGGCGCCGCCGCCATCCGCGCGGCGGTCGAACGCGCGGGCCTCGCGCCGGAGCAGATTGAGGAAGTGGTGTTCGGCTGCGTGCTGCCCGCGGGCCTGGGCCAGGCGCCCGCCCGGCAGGCAGCGCTGGGCGCTGGCCTGCCGCTTGGCGTGGCTTGCACCACCGTCAACAAGATGTGCGGCTCCGGCATGCGCGCCGCCATGAATGTGCATGACGCGCTGATCGCGGGCGCGTTCGAGATCGGCATCGCGGGCGGCATGGAGAGCATGACCAATGCGCCGTACCTGGTGCCCAAGGGCCGCGGCGGCTACCGCATCGGCCACGGCATGATCTTCGACCACATGATGCTCGACGGTCTGGAAGACGCCTACATCAAGGACGAAAAAGGCGGTGGCCGCTCGATGGGCACCTTCGGCGAGGACTGCGCGGCCAAGTACGACTTCACCCGCGCGGCGCAGGACGAGTTCGCCATGGAGAGCGTGCGGCGCGCCCAGCAGGCCACCGAGCGTGGCGACTTCCGCTGGGAGATCGCGCCGGTGACGGTGCCGGGGCGTGGTGGCGACACCATCATCGATACCGACGAAGGCCCGCGCCGCATCAAGGTCGACAAGATCCCATCGCTCAAGCCCGCTTTTGCCAAGGACGGCACCATCACCGCCGCCTCGTCGTCATCGATCAACGACGGCGCTGCCGCGCTGGTGATGATGCGCGAATCCACCGCCAAGCGGCTCGGCCTGGAACCGCTGGCCCGCCTGCTCGGCCACACCTCGCATGCGCAGGCGCCCGGCTGGTTCACCACCGCGCCGGTGGAAGCGATGAACAAGCTCTACCGCAAGCTCGGCTGGACTACCGACAGCGTCGACCTGTTCGAGATCAACGAAGCGTTCGCCGTGGTGCCGATGGCCGCCATGCACGACCTTAAGATCCCGCGCGACAAGGTCAACATCCACGGCGGCGCCTGCGCGCTGGGCCACCCGATCGGCGCCTCGGGCGCGCGCATCATGGCTACGCTGATCGGTGCACTGCGCAAGACCGGCGGCAAGCGCGGCGTGGCCAGCCTGTGCATCGGCGGCGGCGAAGCCACCGCGGTGGGGCTGGAGATCGTCTGAACCCGCGGCATCGACCGCAACTGAGCAGCTGCCGCCACCGCGCGGCAGCCAGGCCGCAAACGATATAGAAGAAGGAGTACTGCCTTGCCAACCGCTCTCATCCTTGGTGCCTCGCGTGGCATCGGTCTCGAATTTGTGCGCCAGTACCGTGCCGATGGCTGGCGGGTGCTGGCCGTCGCGCGCAGCGATGACGGCATCAAGGCCATCGAAGCGCTTGGCGCGGAGGCGTTGCGCGCCGACCTGACCGACGCGGGCCAGGTCGCCGGGCTGGGTTGGAAGCTGGACGGCGAGTCCATCGACGTAGCGATCTACAACGCCGGCGTGATCGGCCCGCGCACCGAAGGCGCGCAGCCGGTCACCCGCGAAGACTTCGACAAGGTGATGCACGTCAATGTGCTGGGGCCGATGATGGCGCTGCCGTTGCTGCTGCCGCTGGTCGAGGCCGGGCGTTCGGGCAAGGGTGGCGTGCTGGCGGTGCTGGCTTCGCGCATGGGCAGCATCGGCACCATGGACAGCAACCGCAGCTGGCTCTACCGGGTCAGCAAGGCGGCGGCCAACGCGGCGCTCAAGGCCGCCTCGCTCGACGCGCGCCACGCTACCTGCCTGGCCTTCCACCCGGGCTGGGTGCAGACCGAGATGGGCGGTAAGGAAGCCGACCTCACGCCGCAGCAAAGCGTATCCGGCATGCGCGGCGTGATCGCCGGCGCGACGCGCCAGGATAACGGCGGTTTTCGCAACTACGATGGCAGCGTGATCCCGTGGTGAGCACGGCGTTCATGGTTCCCGACTCCGCTACCACCTTGGTGAATTGACATGCTGCTCACGCCAGAACAGGAAATGATCCGCGATGCCGTGCGCCAGTTCGTGCAGCAGGAGATCGCGCCGCACGCCGCCGCGTGGGATCGCGACAAGACCTTCCCGCAGGCGGTGCACCGCGAGCTGGCCGCGCTCGGCGCCTACGGCGTGGCGGTACCCGAGCAATACGGCGGCGCCGGGCTCGACTATCTCTCGCTGGCGCTGATCCTGGAAGAAATCGCTGCCGGCGATGGTGGCACCTCGACTGTCATCAGCGTCAACAACTGCCCGGTGTGCAGCATGTTGATGGCTTTCGCCAGCGAGGCGCAGAAGCAGCGGTGGCTGGTGCCTCTCGCGCGCGGCGAGATGCTCGGCGCTTTCTGCCTGACCGAGCCGCACGTGGGCTCGGATGCCGCCGCGCTACGCACCAGCGCGGTGAGGGATGGCGACGACTACGTGCTCAACGGTGTCAAGCAATTCATCACCAGCGGCAAGAACGCCGACGTGGCCATCGTGCTCGCGGTCACCGACAAGGCGGCGGGCAAGCGCGGCATCAGTGCCTTCCTGGTGCCCACCGCGACGCCCGGCTACATCGTCGCGCGGCTGGAGGAAAAACTCGGCCAGCATTCGTCGGACACCGCGCAGATCCTGTTCGAGGATTGCCGCGTGCCGGCAGCCAATATGCTGGGCGAGGAGGGCGCCGGCTACAAGATGGCGCTGTCCGGCCTGGAAGGCGGACGCATCGGCATCGCCTCGCAAAGCATCGGCATGGCACGCGCGGCGTTCGACGCGGCGCTGGCGTATGCCAAGGAACGCGAGAGCTTCGGCCAGCCGCTGTTCGCGCACCAGGCCGTGCAGTTCCGCCTGGCCGACATGGCGACCAAGATCGAGGTGGCGCGGCAGATGGTGTGGCATGCCGCGTCGCTCAAGGATGCGGGGCGGCCTTGCCTGAAGGAGGCCGCCATGGCCAAGCTGTATGCCAGCGAGATGGCCGAGGAGGTCTGCTCGGCCGCCATCCAGGTCTTTGGGGGCTACGGCTATGTCAGCGATTTCCCGGTCGAGCGCATCTACCGGGATGTGCGCGTCTGCCAGATCTACGAGGGCACCAGCGACATTCAGAAGATACTGATCGCTCGGGCGCTGGCCTGAGGGCGGCTCGCGCGCAGCACGGAACCAACCTGTTGGCGCATCATCGAATCACCGAAGCATTGAACCCAAACGGCCAGACGCCAGGAGCCCCCAGACAATGACTGCTGCCATCGATTTCTACTTCGATTTTTCCTCGCCCTACGGCTACTTCGCCAGCACGCGCATCGACGAGCTGGCGCAGAAGTACGGGCGCATCGTCGCATGGCATCCGATCCTGCTCGGCGTGGTGTTCAAGACCACTGGCAGCTCGCCGCTGCCGCAGGTGCCGCTCAAGGGCGACTATTCCTGGCGCGATTTCGAGCGCACCGCGCGCTTCCACAATATCGAGTACAAGCGTCCGACGCACTTCCCGTTGCCCACCACGCAGGCCGCGCGCGCCGTGCTGTGGCTGCAGAACCATCACGGCGACGATATCGCCACCGCGTTTGCCAAGTCGGTCTATCACGCCCTGTTCGTGGATGACATCAACATCGCCGAGCCGGCCGAACTGGTGAAGCTGGCCGAGCCGCTCGGCATCGACGCGCATGCCATGGATGCCGGCGCGAGCAGCTTCCAGATCAAGGACCAGCTCAAGGCCGAGATCGACGTGGCCATGGCCAAGGGCGTGTTCGGCTCGCCCTTTGTGATCATCGACGGCGAGCCGTTCTGGGGCTTCGACCGCTTCGACCAGATCGAAGCACACCTCAAGAGCAAGCGCCCGATGGCGCTGCGTGCCGTGCCGGGCATGGACAGCAATGCAAGCCATACCGAAAACAGCGCAGATAACAGCACAGATAGCAGCAAGGAAAAGAAACCCGCATGAATGCCAGCATCAAGCCGATCCGCCATCCCCGTTTCGACTGCGTGATTTTCGATTGCGACGGCGTGCTCGTCGACAGCGAGCCCATCGTCAACCGCGTGCTCAACGAGATGCTCAACGAGCTTGGCATCCGCATCTCGATCGAGGAATCCACCAAGTGGTTTCTCGGCCGCGCGGTGCGCGAAGAGCTCGACAACATCGCCAGCCGGCGTGGCGCGCCGCTGCCGGAAAACTGGCTGTCGGAATGGTTCGTGCGTCGCAACGCGGTCCTTGAGGCGGAAGTGCAGGCGGTGCCGCATGTGCGTGAGGCGGTGCGCGCGATCGTCGCGACTGGCTTGCCGGTCTGCGTGGCCTCGGGCGCGGATCGCATCAAGGTCAAGCTGCAACTGACGCGCACCGGCCTGGTGGAGCTGTTCCAGCAGGACGAGCGCGAGCATATCTTCTCGTCGACCGAGGTCGAGCGCAGCAAGCCGGCGCCCGACGTGTACCTGCTGGCGGCGCGCACCATGGATGTGGAGCCGGCGCGCTGCGTGGTGATCGAGGATAGTCCGACGGGCGTGACCGCAGGCGTTGCCGCGGGCATGACGGTGCTCGGCTACGCTGCGCGCAACGCGGCGCAATCGCTGCTGGCAGCCGGCGCAGTCACTACCTTCACCGATATGCGCGAGCTGCCGGGGCTGATCGGATGAAGGCGCGCGCGTCCGGCGCCGGCACTGGCGGCTGCCCATGCGGCGGGGGCGACTACGCCACCTGCTGCGGGCGCTTTCATCGCGGCGAGGCGCTGCCGTTCAACGCAGAGCAATTGATGCGCTCGCGCTATAGCGCCTATGTGCTGGGCGACGTGGACTGGCTGCGCCATACCTGGCATCCATCTACCTGCCCGGACGATCTTGCCGCGGACACGGACACGCGCTGGCTCGGGCTCGCGGTCAAGGCGCATGCGCAGCAGGACGAGACGCATGCCCAGGTGGAGTTCGTGGCGCGCTACAAGGTGGGCGGGCGCGCCTGGCGGCTGCACGAGCGCAGCCGCTTTGTACGCGAGCCGCGCAGCGCCGGCGAGGCGCCGCGCTGGCTTTATGTCGATGGCGAAATGCCGGGGGAGACACCATGACGGAATCGATGGCTGCTGCTGCTGCGCGGGACACGGAGTACCTGCTGTATGGCTTCGCACAATCCGGCAACACCTACAAGGTGGCATTGCTGCTGGAAACCGTCGGCGTGCAGCGTGGCCGCACGCTGTGGACGCCGCGCTTCGTCGACTACTTCAACGGCGAGACGCATGCGCCCGAGTACCGTGCCATCAACGAAATGGGCGAGGCGCCGGTGCTGGAGTTCGATGGACAGCGGTTGTCGCAATCGGGCGCCATCCTGGACCTGCTCGCGCAGCGCCTCGACGCCTACGGCCCTGCCAGCGAGGCCGAACGCTCCGAGGTCTTGCGCTGGCTGCTGTTCGACAACCACAAGTTCACGTCGTACACCGCAACCTACCGCTTCCTGCGCACCTTCACCAAGGCACCGAACCCGGCGGTGCTGCAGTTCCTGAGGCAGCGCTGCGAGGGCGCGTGGAACGTGCTCAACACGCATTTGTCCGGGCGAGCCTACGTGCTGGGCGAGCGCCCGACCATCGCGGATTTCTCGCTGGCCGGCTACGTGTTCTACGACGACGAGATCGGCGTGCACTGGCGCAAGGAGTATCCGCAACTCCACGCCTGGACCGAGCGGTTGCGTGCGCTGCCGGGCTGGCGTCATCCGTACGACCTGCTGCCGGGGCATCCGTTGCCCAAGCGCACGGCCTGAGGCGGCGGGCAGCAGGCAAGCGGCGCTTCGCGCGGCAGGGGCAAACCAAGGAGCAGGCAAATCATGAGGTGGATGCAACGACTGGCCCTGGCCCTGCTGCTGACCCTGCCATTCGCCGGGGCGATGGCGCGGGCGCCATCCGCGAATCAGGCCACGCAGGCACCAGAGGCGATCACCGCCATCATCCCCGGATCGTCTGAGCAGGTCGCCATGGTTCCCAAGCCCGGCGTCATGTTCTCGCTGGAGCTGGAAACCACTATCTTCAAGCCACCCGGCGACGGCCCGTTTCCGCTGGTCGTGATCAATCACGGCAAGGCGCTGGGCAAGCCAGCCTTCCAGTCGCGCGCACGCTACCTCGTGCAGAGCGCGGAATTCGTCAAGCGCGGCTACGTTGTGGCGCTGCCGATGCGCCAGGGCTTTTCCAAATCCGGCGGCGCCTATATCGGCGGCGGCTGCAATGTCGAGAGCAACGGCCTGGTGCAGGCCGAAGACGTGGTGGCCACACTCGAATACATGATCAAGCAGCCCTATGTGGACAAGTCGCACATCGTCGTGATCGGCCAGTCGCATGGCGGGCTGACCACCATGGCATTCAGCACCATCGCCTATCCGGGCGTGCTGGGCGTGATCAATTTTGCCGGCGGACTGCGCGACGAGTCCTGCAGCCGCTGGGAATTCAACCTGGTGGACGCGTTCGGCGACTACGGCAAACAGGCGCGCTATCCCTCGCTGTGGCTGTACGGCGATAACGACAGCTACTGGCCGCAGCCCCTGCCGGCAAAATTCTTCGAGGCCTATACCGCGCAGGCGCATGGCCCTGCCGCTAACGCCCGCATGGTGGACTACGGCACATTCGCGGGCGACTCCCATACGCTGTTCGGCGCCCGCGCGGGCGTGCCGATCTGGCTGCCGGAGGTCGAGCGGTTCTTCAAGGAGATCGGGCTTTCGTTCGATCCGCAGCCATGATGCGTGATTATTTTCGATAGACGGATGGAATCGCGCGCCGCATCCGGCTGCGCAGGGTGGAGATAGGCGCACGCAAGTGTCGGGATACGAGGCGGTTAGGTACTTCTTCGTGCTTTGTCGTTCAACGTGTCGTCAACGTGTAAATCCGGCGCTGTTTGCCAATTCACCAGGTAGCTCCCTACCATGACTCTCCCCAACCCGCACGCAAGTGCCGCCACGCCAGGCTTCGCCGGCCTGGGCCGGCCAGCGCGCGGTCAACAAAGGAGGGTTTCCTTGGAAGACCAGTCCAATTCCGCGTCCCTGGCGCCGAGCGCGCATCTTGCCCAGCCCACGCTGGGCGAGCGCAGCTTGCGCGCGGTATGGCATCCGTGCACGCCGCTGCGGCCCGATGCCGGCGAGCCGCCGCTCGCCATCGCCCGCGGCGAGGGCCCCTGGCTGCACGACACCGACGGCCAGCGCTATTTCGACGCCACCAGCTCTTGGTGGGTCAATCTGTTTGGCCACGCCAACCCGGACATCAACGCCGCGCTGCGCGAGCAGCTCGATACGCTCGAGCACGTGATGCTGGCCGGCTGCACGCATGCGCCGGCGGTGGAGCTTGCCGAGCGCTTGTCGGCGCTGACCGGCGGCGCGCTCGGTCATGCGTTCTATGCCAGCGACGGCGCGTCCGCCGTGGAGATTGCGCTGAAGATGAGCTTCCACTACTGGCGCAACACCGGCCTGGGCGGCAAGCGCGAATTCGTCTGCCTGCGCCACGGCTACCACGGCGAGACCGTGGGCGCGCTGGCGGTGACCGATGTGGCGATCTTCCGCGATGCCTACGATCCGATGCTGATGAGCTCGCACGTGGTCATGTCGCCGGATGCGCGCCAGGCCGCGCCGGGCGAGAGCGCCGCGCAGGTTGCGCAGCGCGCGCTGGATGCGCTGGAGGCGCTGCTGCAGGCGCGCGGCGGCCAGATTGCAGCGCTCATCATCGAGCCGCTGGTGCAGTGCGCCGCAGGCATGGCCATGCATGATCCGCTCTACCTGGAAGGCGTGCGCGCGCTGTGCGACCGCTACCGCGTGCATTTGATCGCCGACGAGATTGCGGTGGGGTGCGGGCGTACCGGCACCTTTTTCGCGTGGGAGCAGGCACGCGGCGCGGCCGAGCCCGGCGCACCGCTGCCGGCGCACCTGTGGCCGGATTTCCTGTGCTTGTCCAAAGGCATCAGCGGCGGCTACCTGCCGCTCTCGCTGGTGCTGTCGCGCAGCGCGATCCAGCAGGCCTTCGTGGCCGAGGCGCGCGACCCGGACCGCGCCCGCAGCTTCCTGCACTCGCATTCCTATACCGGCAACCCGCTGGCCTGCCGCGCCGCGCTGGCCACGCTCGACCTGTTCGCCAAGCAAGACGTGGTGGCGCAGAACCGCCAGCGCGCGCAGTGGCTCACGCAGGCCATGGCAGGGCTGGCGGCGGATGCCCGGCTGCATCACGTACGCCAGCGCGGCCTGATCTGGGCCGCCGATGTGCGCGAAGAATACGCGGCCGACGCGGGCGAGTTCGCCGCGCGCTTCCATCATGCCGCGCGCAAGCACGGCGTGCTGATCCGGCCGATCGGCCGCACGCTTTACATCATGCCCCCGTACGTGTTCGACGCGGCGCTTGCGCAATGGCTGGCAGGCCAGCTGCAAGCCACGCTCGACACGGTACTCGCCGGCATGGACCAGAACAACAGCGCTGGCAACGGTACCGGCGCACCCACGGAGATACGCGATGCTGCTTGAGCACTTGACCCTGGCCGCCGCCGAGCGCGACGAAAAGGCACTGACGCGGCGCCGCCGCACCGCGTACTCCGCCTGTGCGCCGCAGCAAGCCGTGAGCGATGCCTGCGGCGGCGAGATGCACTCGTTGCTGACGTTCTGCAGCAACGACTACCTGGGCCTGGCCAACCATCCCGCGCTGATCGCGGCCATGGCCGAGGGCGCGCGCCAGTTCGGCGCGGGCAGCGGGGCCTCCCACCTGGTGAGCGGCCATTCGCTGGCCCACCACCGGCTCGAAGGGGAACTGGCGGCGTGGTTCGCGCCGAACATTCCGCACGCGGCCGCGCTCTACTTCAGCACCGGCTATATGGCCAACATGGCGGTGCTGACCGCGCTAGGCAGCGCCGATGCCACGCTCTTCTGCGAAGCGCTCAACCATGCCTCGCTGATCGACGGCGCGCGCCTGGCGCGGGCCGAGGTCCGCCGCTACGCGCATCGCAACGTGGCCGAGCTCGAAGGCTTGCTGGCCGCCAGCACCAGCCCGCTCAAGCTGATCGTCACCGACAGCGTGTTCAGCATGGACGGCGACTTTGCGCCGCTGGCCGAGCTGCTGACGCTGGCCGAGCGGCACGATGCCTGGATCATCCTGGATGACGCACATGGCTTCGGCGTGCTGGGCGAGCAAGGCCACGGCGTGCTGGAGCACCTCGCGCTGACGTCGCCGCGCTTTATCTATATCGGCACGCTGGGCAAGGCCGCCGGCGTGGCGGGCGCGTTCGTGGCCGCGCACGAGACCATCATCGATCATCTCGTCAACACCGCGCGGCAGTACATCTACACCACGGCCTCGCCGCCGGCGGTGGCGCACGCCCTGTCCGCCAGCCTGGCGTTGATCGCCGGCGACGAAGGGCGGCAACGCCGCGCGCAGCTGGATAAGCTGATCCATACGCTGCGCAGCGGCCTGGCCGGCCTGACGCGGGCGGCTGGCTGGCGCCTGGGTGAGAGCTCGACGGCGATCCAGCCGGTGATCGTGGGCGACAACGTGGCGGCGCTGGCACTGTCCGCGGCGCTGGAGGCCGACGGCATCCGCGTCGGCGCGATCCGCCCGCCCACCGTGCCCGTTGGTACCGCGCGCCTGCGCATCACGCTGTCGGCCTCGCATACCGTGGCCGATGTCGAGCGCCTGCTGGCCAGCCTGGCCAGCGTGGTGCCGCGCAAGGAGGCGTCATGATCGCCTGCTTTGTCACGGGTACCGACACCGGCATCGGCAAGACGCACGCTAGCGCCACCTTGCTGCACGCGCTGCGCGCCGCCGGCCACCTGGCCGTTGGCATGAAGCCAGTGGCCAGCGGCAGCGAATGGCGCAACGACCATTGGCACAACGATGACGTGGCGCAACTGCGCGCCGCCAGCGCGGTGACCGTTGCGCAGGCGCAGACGTGCCCGTTTTTGCTGCGCACGCCGGCTTCGCCGCACCTGGCCGCCGCCATCGAGGGCACGCGCATCACGCGCGAGCCGATCCGCGCCGCGTTTGCCGCGCTGCAGGCGCGGGCCGGCGCGGTGGTGGTGGAGGGCGTCGGTGGCTTTTGCGTGCCACTGGACGGCGCGCCGCGCGACCAAGGCGGCTGGGACACGGCCGACCTTGCCGTGATGCTCGGCCTGCCGGTGGTGCTGGTGGTCGGCATCCGCCTGGGCTGCATCAGCCATGCGCTGCTTACCGCCGAAGCCGTGCGCGCGCGCGGCTTGCACCTGGCCGGCTGGATCGCCAACCGCATCGATCCCGGCATGCAGCTCGCCGACGAGAACATCGACACGCTGCGCACGGCGCTAGGCGCGCCCTGGCTCGGCACGCTGCCGTGGCAGGTCGCGCCGGCCGAAGCCGCCAGCCAGCTCGCGCTGGCGCCGCTGCTTGCCGCTTGCCATGCCGCAGGCGATGGTGTCGCCGCCTGAGCGCGCACCGGACCAAGACTGAAAACACTGAACGAATTACCGGAACAGATCGCAAACATGACCGCAACCACCCACGCCGGCGAAACCGTCGCCACCATTTCCGCCGACACCCTGCGCCAGACCGCCCGCCGCTTTACCGAGCCCGCGCCCGCCACCAAGCCGGGCGACTGGACCGTCGCCGAGGTCGCCGCGCTGTACGCGCTGCCGTTCAACGATCTGCTGTTCCGCGCCCAGCAGGTGCACCGCGAGCATTTCGATGCCAACGCCGTGCAGCTCTCGACGCTGCTGTCGATCAAGACCGGCGGCTGCGAAGAGGATTGCGGCTATTGCCCGCAGAGCGCGCACCACGATGCCGGCGTCACCGCGGGCAAGCTGATGGCGCTCGACGAAGTGCTGGAAGCCGCGCGCGCCGCCAAGGCCAGCGGCGCTGGCCGCTTCTGCATGGGCGCCGCCTGGCGCAGCCCGAAGGAGCGCCACCTTGAGCCGGTCATCGAGATGGTGAAAGAGGTCAAGGCCATGGGCCTGGAGACCTGCGTCACGCTAGGCATGCTGGAAGCCGAGCAGGCGCAGCGCCTGAAGGACGCGGGACTGGACTACTACAACCACAACCTCGATACCTCGCCCGAGTTCTACGGCGAGATCATCGGCACGCGCACCTACCAGGACCGCCTGGACACCATCGGCCATGTGCGCGAGGCCGGTATCAACGTGTGCTGCGGCGGCATCGTCGGCATGGGCGAATCGCGCGAGGCGCGCGCCGGGCTGATCGCGCAGCTCGCCAACCTCGACCCGTATCCCGAGTCGGTGCCCATCAACAACCTGGTGGCGGTCAAGGGCACGCCGCTGGCCGACACCGCGCCGATCGACCCGTTCGAGTTCGTGCGCACCATCGCGGTGGCGCGCATCACCATGCCCAGCGCCATGGTGCGCCTGTCCGCCGGCCGCGAGACCATGGACGACGCGCTGCAGGCCCTGTGCTTCATGGCCGGCGCCAATTCCATCTTCTACGGCGACCGCCTGCTGACCACCGCCAACCCCCAGGCCGATCGCGATCGCGCGCTGCTGGCACGGCTGGATATCCGCACCGAGGGCTACGCAGGGTAAGCTGGCGGCAATGGCGGCGGCCAAGGGCCCATGGTCAATGGCCGCCGTCCCCGCAACCACACTGGCTGCGGGCAGAGGTTCATCAGGGGAGGGCGCCATGTTCAACAAGATCCTGATCGCCAATCGCGGCGAAATCGCCTGCCGCGTGGCAGCCACCTGCCGCCGCCTCGGCATCCGCACGGTAGCCGTCTACTCCGACGCCGACGCCAACGCGCGCCACGTGGCGCTGTGCGACGAGGCCGTGCATATCGGCGGCGCGGCAGCGCGCGACAGCTACCTGCGCGGCGACCACATCATCGAGATGGCCAAGGCCACCGGCGCGCAGGCCATCCATCCGGGCTACGGTTTCCTCTCCGAGAACGACGGCTTCGCAGAAGCTTGCGCCGAAGCCGGCCTCGTCTTTATCGGCCCGCCGGCATCCAGCATCCGCGCCATGGGCAGCAAGAGCGCGGCCAAGCGCCTGATGGAGGCGGCCGCGGTGCCGCTCGTGCCCGGCTACCACGGCGAGGATCAGGATGCCGCCCTGCTGCGCCGCGAGGCCGACCGCATCGGCTACCCCGTGCTGCTCAAGGCCAGCGCCGGCGGCGGCGGCAAGGGCATGCGCGTGGTGGAAGCCAGCGACGGCTTCGAAGCCGCGCTGGCGTCCGTGCAGCGCGAGGCCAGCGCCAGCTTCGGCGACGACCGCGTGCTGGTCGAGAAATACCTGACCCGCCCCCGCCATATCGAGATCCAGGTCTTTGCCGACACGCACGGCAACTGCGTCTACCTGTTCGAGCGCGACTGCTCGGTGCAGCGCCGCCACCAGAAGGTGCTGGAAGAAGCGCCGGCCCCTGGCATGAGCGAGGAACGCCGGCGCGCGATGGGCGAAGCCGCCGTTGCCGCCGCGCAGGCGGTAGGCTACGTCGGCGCTGGCACGGTGGAATTCATCGCCAACCAAGACGGCTCGTTCTACTTCATGGAGATGAACACCCGCCTGCAGGTGGAGCACCCGGTCACCGAGATGATCACCGGGCAAGACCTGGTGGAATGGCAGCTGCGCGTGGCCGCGGGCGAGCCGCTGCCGCTCAGGCAAGATCAGCTTCAAATCCACGGCCATGCACTGGAAGCCCGCGTCTACGCCGAAAACCCCGACAAGGGCTTCCTGCCCTCCACCGGCACGCTGCGCTACCTGCGCACACCGGCAGCGGTCACGTTCGCGCTGGGCCGGGACGGCAACGGCCCGGCTGGCGTGCGCATCGACTCCGGCGTGCGCGAGGGCGACACCATCAGCCCGTACTACGACCCCATGATCGCCAAGCTGATCGTGTGGGGCCGCGACCGCGAGGAGGCATTGGCGCGCATGGCGCAGGCGCTGGCCGAATACCGTGTGGTGGGCCTGTCCACCAATGTGGCTTTCCTGCGGCGGCTGGTGACCTCGCAGGCGTTCCGCACGGCGGACCTCGACACCGGCCTGATCGAGCGCAACCAGGCGGCACTGTTTCCGCCGGCCGCGCCCGTGGGCATGGAAGTGATTGCGCTGGCGGTGGCGGCGCTGCTGGATGCGCAAGCCCGCGCGCGCCGCGTGGACCCGACCGACGCGCACTCACCCTGGCAGCATGCCGGCGCATGGCGGTTGAATGGCGGGGAGCGGCGCGCCCTGCGTTTCTCGGTGGGTGGCCCGGCGGGCAGCCACATCGCCGATGTGACGCTCGCCACCGATGCGCGCGGCAGCACGCTGTTCTTCGCCGACCAGGCCGCGCCGTTCCGGGCGCAGTGCGCGGCGGACGATATTCGTGTCGATCTCGGCACGCGGCGCGCCCGTGGGCAGGTCCACGCGGAAGGTGATACCTTCCATGTATTCAGCGGCCACCGCCATGTGGCCCTCACCTGGATCGACCCGCTCGCGCATGCTGCCGAAGGCGAAGGCGAAGGCGAGGGCGGCAAGCTCACCGCGCCCATGCCCGGCAAGGTCATCGCGGTCATGGTCCAGGCCGGCAGCCGGGTCGCGCGCGGCGCGCCGTTGCTGGTGATGGAGGCCATGAAGATGGAGCACACCATCAGTGCGCCGGCCGACGGCGTGGTGGGCGAGGTGCTGTATGGCGTGGGCGAGCAGGTCGGCGAAGGCGCGCAATTGCTGTCCTTCGAAGCCGGCAACGGCTGAGCCGCCCCTTCAGGCGGCGCCCGCTGCAAGAAAACCGCAGGCCACGCCTATCCTCTGCGAAAATAGAAGAGAAAGAAGACCAGAGTGGAGATGAGATGAAGTTGCAGTTGTATGTACCGGACGGCCGTTACCAGCCCTGGATCGACGGCTTTGCCGAGGCCCTGCCCGAAGCGCAATGCCTGACCTGGGAAGACAGCAAGAACGAGCAGGTCGACTACGCCGTGGTGTGGCGCCCGCCGCTCGAGATGCTGCGCGGGCGTACCGACCTGAAAGCCGTGTTCAACCTGGGCGCCGGCGTGGACGGCATCCTGAGCCTGCGCGACACCGACCCGGACGCGCTGCCGGCCGGCGTGCCCATCGTGCGCCTGGACGATGCCGGCATGGCAGCGCAGATGATCGATTACGTGACACACGCGGTACTGCGCTATTTCCGCCGCCTGGACGAGTACGCGCTGGCCCAGCAGGCCGGCACCTGGCGCTTTCTCAAGCCGCATCGCCGCGCCGATTTCACCGTGGGCGTGATGGGCGTGGGCACGCTCGGCGCGCAGATCGCGCAGGCGCTGGCCGGCTTCGGCTTCCCGGTGCGCGGCTGGAGCCGCACGGCGCGCGATATCGAAGGGGTGCAGGGCTTTGCCGGCGAGGCTGGCCAGGCGCCGTTCCTGGACGGCCTGCGCGTGCTGGTCAACGTGCTGCCGCTCACGCCGGAAACCGAGAACATCCTGGATGCCGGCCTGCTGGGCAAGCTCGCCAAGGGGGCCTACCTGGTCAACGTGGCGCGCGGCCCGCACCTGGTCGAGCAAGACCTGCTGGCCGCCGTGCAGTCGGGACAGATTGCCGGCGCCACGCTCGACGTGTTCCGCACCGAGCCGCTGCCCGCCGAGCATCCGTTCTGGGCCGAGCCACGCATCACCATCACGCCGCATATCGCGGCACTGACGCTGCGCGAAGACAGCGTCGCCCAGATCGCGGCCAAGATCCGCGCGCTGGGCGCGGGCCAGCCGATCGCCGGCGTGGTCGACCTGCAACGCGGCTATTGAGCAAGCCGGGCGCCGGGGCGGAGCATTTCCGCCGCGAGCCCGAGCCCAATGTCCGCACATTAGTTGAATGGCGCGCGCGGCAAGACGCGCGTGCCGCTACCAGACAGCGAGGAGACATCATGACCCTGCCCCACTATGTAAAAGTCGTAGAAGTCGGCCCGCGCGACGGCCTGCAAAACGAGAAGGCCATGGTGCCGACCGAGGTCAAGGTCGACCTGATCAACCGCCTCAGCGACGCCGGCTTCGTCAATATCGAAGCCGCTTCCTTCGTCTCGCCCAAATGGGTGCCGCAGATGGCCGATGGCGCCGACGTGATGGCGCGCATCCAGCGCCGGCCGGGCACGCTGTACTCCGTGCTCACGCCCAATATGAAGGGCTTCGAAGGCGCGGTGGCCGCGTCCGCGGACGAGGTCGTGATCTTCGGCGCCGCCAGCGAGGCGTTCTCGCAAAAGAACATCAACTGCTCCATCGCCGAATCCATCGAGCGCTTTGCGCCAGTCGCCGCCGCTGCCAAGGAGAAAGGCCTGCGCCTGCGCGCCAGCATTTCCTGCGCGCTGGGCTGCCCCTACCAGGGCGAGGTGCCGGTGCACGCGGTGGTGGACGTGGTGCGCCGCATGCGCGATCTCGGCTGCGACGAGATCGACATCGCCGACACCATCGGCGTGGGTACGCCGGGCCGGGTGCAGGAGGTGATGCACGCGGTGGCCGCCGAATTCCCCATCGACCGGCTCTCCGGCCATTTCCACGATACCTACGGCCAGGCGCTGTCCAATATCCTGGCCAGCCTGCAGGTCGGCATCTCGATCTTCCACGCCTCGGTGGCAGGCCTCGGCGGCTGTCCTTACGCCAAGGGCGCCACCGGCAACGTGGCCACCGAAGACGTGCTGTACATGCTGCACGGCATGGGCATCCACACCGGCGTGGACCTGGAGCAGGTGGTGCGCGCGGGCGACTTCATCTCGCAGTCGATCGGCCGCGCCAACAGCTCGCGCGTGGGACGCGCGCTGCTGACCAAGTGGGGCGCCGCCGCGGACGCCGCGCCTGCCTGCGTATAAGGCCTTTCATCCGAACCCTATCGACATGAACTCTCCCGACACCGCCAACGACACCGCCGCGCTGCCCGAAGCGGCGCAGCGCGTGGCCGGCCTGCTGGCCGGCCTTGGCCACGACAAGCCCGTGGTCATGCTGCCCGCCACCGGCAAGAC
Source organism: Cupriavidus sp. GW822-FHT03E04 (assembly GCF_058801495.1). NCBI lineage: Bacteria > Pseudomonadati > Pseudomonadota > Betaproteobacteria > Burkholderiales > Burkholderiaceae > Cupriavidus > Cupriavidus sp. GW822-FHT03E04. The sequence continues at coordinate 101,891 of NZ_JBXANI010000026.1, read as the reverse complement.
CTCGGCCGAGGCAGCGGCCGGCCTCGGCTGTTCGGTGGCCGAGATCGCCAAGTCCATCATCTTTCGCCGCGTCGCCGACGATGCGCCGGTGCTGGTGATCGCCAGCGGCAGCAACCGCGTCGACGAAGCCAAGGTCGCCGCCGTGGTGGGCGCGCTCGGCAAGGCCGATGCCAGGTTCGTGCGCGAGAAAACCGGCTACGCCATTGGCGGCGTCTGCCCGATCGGCCACGCGGTGGCGCCCGTCATGCTGCTCGACAGCGACCTGTTCCGCTACGACAGCCTGTGGGCCGCCGCCGGCCATCCGCACGCCGTGTTCAACCTCACGCCCCAGGAGCTGCAGCGCATGACCGGGGCCGAGGTGGCCGACGTGGCGCAGCGCCAGTCCGCATGAAGCCGCTGCTTGTACGCGTCGTGCGCGTCAGAGGCGTCATGCGCGGCATCCCGGGCGAGGGCTGAGGCGATGTCGCAAGCCACCCGCCTCGCCGCCGAGCTCACGCGCGGCGCGCAAGCCGCCCAGCGCGCGCAGCCCGTGCCGTCGCCGTGCCGCAACGTGTGCCGCATGGACGCCGCGAGCGGCTATTGCGAAGGCTGCCTGCGCACCATCGAGGAGATCGCCGCATGGTCCGGCAGCGACGAGGCCGAGCGGCGCAGGATCTGGCTGCTGCTGCCGCAGCGCGCCGCGGCGTTGGCCGCAAGGGCGGCGCCATGATGCATCCCACCCGCAACGTAGCGTGACCCGGCCATGACAACCGCCATCGACTGGTACTTCGACCCGATCTCGCCGTTCGCCTACCTGGCGTTCGAGCGCTTGCCCCGGGCCTTGCCAGCCGATGTTTCGGTGCGCTACGTGCCGCTGCTGTTTGCGGGGCTGCTGCGCCATTGGGGCAACGTCGGCCCGGCCGAGATTGCGCCCAAGCGCCGCTTTACCTTCGAGCACGTTGCCTGGATCGCGCACCGCGACGGCACGCCGCTCGCCATGCCCGCCGTGCACCCGTTCAATCCGCTGCCCTTGCTGCGCTTGGCGGTCGCGCTGGAGCTCGAAGGCCGGCTCTCGCACGCCACGCTGGCACCGGTTTTCCGCTTCGTCTGGCAGCAAGGCCACGTGCCCCAGCAGCAGGCCGAGTTCGACGCGCTATGCGGTGCGCTGGGCGTACCTACCGCAGCGCTGGCGCAAGATGCGGTCAAGGCGCGCCTGCGGGAAAACGGGGACGAAGCGCTGGCGCGCGGCGTGTTCGGCGTACCTACCGCTGCGCTGCAAGGGGATACCGAGGGGCAGTTGTTCTGGGGCCTGGATGCGCTCGACATGCTCACCGCGCGGCTTGCCCAGGATCCTTTCTTTGCCTCGGGCGCATTCCGTGCCGCCGCCGCATTGCCGGTTGGCGCGGGGCGAGCCGATGCACCGCCACCTCCCACGCCGCGCGCTGACTAGCTGATTTGCCGACACCCCAATGCCAACCACTTTCACGCCTCCAAACCTGCCCGGCACCATGCGCGTTTTCGAGCGCGGCTGGCTATCCGCCAACAACATCCTGTTTGTCGATGGCGATGACACCGCGCTGGTCGATTCCGGCTACGTCACGCATGCGCCACAGACGCTGGCGCTGGTCGAGGCCGGCCTTGGCGGGCGGGCGCTGCGGCGCCTGGTGAACACGCACCTGCACTCCGACCACTGCGGCGGCAACGCCACGCTGCAGCGCCGCTGGCAACCGCGCACGCTGATCCCCGCCGCGGAGGCCGAGGCGGTGCGCGCGTGGGACGTGGACGCCCTCAGCTACCGCGCCACCGGTCAGCAGTGCGACCGCTTCACCTTCGATGACGTGGTGCAGGACGGCGACACCTTGCGCCTGGGCGGGCTCGACTGGCAGGTGGTAGGCGCGCCCGGCCACGATCCCCATGCCGTGATGCTGTTCGCCCCGCAAGAAGGCATCCTGATCTCCGGCGATGCGCTGTGGGAGAACGGCTTTGGCGTGATCTTCCCGGAACTCGACGGTGAGAGCGGCTTCGCCGAGCAGGCGGCCGTGCTGGCGCGCATCGCCACGCTGGATGTGCGCGTGGTGATTCCCGGCCACGGGCGGCCCTTCACCAACGTAGCGGCCGCGCTTGACGTTGCTGATGGGCGGCTGGCTTACCTCAGCGCCGATGCCGGGCGTAATGCCACGCATGCCATCAAGGTGCTGGTGAAGTTCAAGCTGCTTGAGCAGCAGCGCATGCGACGCGACGCGCTGCTGGCGTGGATGGCGCAGGCGCCGCTGATGCAGCGCATCCATGCGCGCTTCATGCCCGCGCAGGACATGGCGGCCATCCTTGAGCGGATCCTGGCGTCGCTGGCCGCCGCCGGCGCGCTGGCGGAGGAAGGCGGCGAGGTGTACAACCGGGATTGAGCGGTAACGCTGGTAATGCGGGCGCCACCATGCCCTGGCGCCAGTCCCTGACCCTTTGCGAGGAAACCGTCCATGCCTGCCTTTCCCGTCGCACTGCTTCACCCCCTGGTCGCGCATCTCTGCGCCTCGACGATCCACGCGCACGGCGCCGACCTCGAGATAGAACTGGCGCCATTCGTGCTCGGCGGCGCGCCGGTGCGCACGGCGATCCGGCTCGACGGCATGGACCTGCCCACCTACAGCCTTGAACAACTGGCGGGCACGCGCCTTGTCTTCCCGCTCAACCCGGAGCCCGGCTACATCGACGGCTCGCTCTACCTCGACGGCCGCCATCATGCGGTCGACATCCGCGAGCTGCGCTTTGGCGAGATCGACCCGCAAGGCTTGCCTGTGATGATCGAGGGCTGCATTCATTTCGACGACGGCGCCCGCTTCGACGACACGGCACTGAGCCTGGCCGCCCGCATCGCCCGTCCGCTGTCCGACGCGGAGATCGACGCGCTGATCGACCGCGCCGCCGCCGATGCCGGCGCTGGCTCGATCCGGCAGTCCGGCAAGGTGATGGCCGCGCTGAGCCGCCACCCGAGCCTGCGCCATGCCGACATGGCGCTGCTGCATGCGCGCGTGCAGGCCAGGCTGCTGATTGGCGAAGCCATGAGGCCGAGATGAGGCGGCCTGGCCATGACGCTCGCCGCACTGGCATGCAGGCCGGGCGCGTCATGCCCCACGATGCGCACGCCGGCAAGTTCCCGCGCTGACCGAGTCCCAAGGACGCACCATGCAAGCCCTTCACGGCCAAGGCTTCCTCCTTCGCCCCTTCCGCTATCCCGACGTGCCCCAGTTCGTGGCCGCCGTGCACGAATCACTCGAGACCGTGGGCAAATGGCTGCCGTGGTGCCACGCGGGCTATAGCGTGCGCGATGCCGAGAACTGGGTCGACCTGTGCACGCAGAGCATGGCCATCGGCGAGGCCTACGACATCGGCGTATTCGCCCCCGATGGCAGGGAGCTGTATGGCGGCGTCTCCATCAACCAGATCAACCGCGACTACAACTTCGGCAACCTCGGCTACTGGATCCGCCAGACCCGGCAGCGGCAGGGACTGGGCGCGCGCGCGGCAGAGCTGATGGCGTGCTATGCCTTTCACCGCCTCGGGCTGACGCGCCTGGAAGTGGTCGCCGCCGAGCACAACATGGTCAGCCGCGCCGTCGCGCAGAAGATCGGCGCGCAGTTCGAATGCATCGCCCGCAACCGGCTGGTGCTGCACGGCGTGCCGTGCTCGGCGGCGATGTACTCGCTGGTGCCGCCGTGGTACGGCAATGCCGGCGCGTCCAGGGACAAGGACAAGGGCAAGGGCAAGGATCAAGACAAGGGGGAGGTGAGATGAAAGGAGCCACTCACGCCGGCACCCGCACGCCGCCCGCGCTATTGAGCGCGAACTCATACCGCTCCGACCGTATGGAAAACAGCGTGTGCTCGCACACCGTGCCATCCGCTGTGAACGACGTGCGTTCCAGTTCCAGCAGCGGATGCGTGCGCGAGGTCTGCAGCACGGCCGCCAGGTGCTGGCCCGCCGAGCGCGCGCGGATGACGAGGTCGGCCCGGTCGACCGGCATGCCCAGCAACTGGCCGATCAAGGTGTAGGACGGATTGCGCTCGGCATCTTCCCAGCCGGGCGTGGCATCGCAGGCAATGTGGGTCTCGGCGAGCGCAATCGGCTCGCCATCGAGACGATGCAGGCGCTGCAAGGCGATGCAGTGGCCGAGCGCGGCGGGAAAGATACCGCGCAGCCGGGCCGGCACGGCGATCCGCTCCAGCGCGACCAGTTGCATCTCTGGCGCGTGTCCCTGCAGCACCAGCGAATCGTAGAAGCCGCGCAGCGTATCCAGGCCATGGCGCAGCCGCTTGTCGACCACGAAGGTGCCTTTGCCTTGCTTGCGCTCGACCAGGCCAGCATCAACCAGCCGCGTGATCGCGAGGCGCACCGTGACCCGGCTCACCCCGAAACGCTCGCCCAGCTCGGCCTCGGAAGGTAGCTTTCCAGACGGGTCGAAGCGCCGCTTCTGGATTTCTTCGCGCAACAAATCTGCGATCTGCTCGTACAGTGAAATGGCGTTCTCACGCGCAACACTCATGTAAAACCCTGTTGTATCAAAGGCTTGTGAAAAACAGCATAACAATATGCCAATGCCTTCGTTGGACATCTTGTATTAAAACGTATTATTGCCTTCCAAGGCCGGACTGACCAGTGCGGCGTCTTACGTGCGTATCGGGAAACCGCCAAGGAGCCGCAGTGAACTCTCCCCTCAACCCGTCATCGGCGCATTCGCGCGCCGGTTGGCAAGCATACCTGCACAAGCCGCCGGCCTGGTTCCGGCCGGGTCCATTGCGCAAAGCGCAGCTGGGCTTCGTGGCCGCGTGGATCGCCTTTTTCGCCATCCTGTTCGTGCTCCCGCAGCCGGAGGGCTTGCCGCCCGCAGGCCGCGCCACGCTGGCGGTGGTGGCCTGGGCGAGCCTGGTCTGGATGAGCGAGGCCGTGACGGTCGGCGTGAGCGGCATGCTGATCCCCGCCTTGCTGGTGCTGGCGCATGCGGTGACGCCGTTCTCCAAGGCGGCCAGCGGCTTTGCCACGCCCGTGGTGTTCCTGTGCCTGGCAGCGTTCATCTTCTCGGCCATCATGCAGGCGGCCGGGCTGGACCGGCGGATCGCCTTGTTCCTGCTCGACAAGCTGAAGACGCGTACCGCCAATGGCGTGATCTGGGTGATGTTCGTGGTCAACTTCGTGCTGGGCTTTCTCGTGCCGGCGGCCAATGCGCGCGCGGCTACGTTGCTGCCGGTCGTCAACGGCATCGTGGGCCTGTTTGGCGACTCGCCGCGTGAGCGCAGCGCGAAGAAGGCCATCGTGATTCAGTCGCTGGTGTATGGCTCGATGATCAGCGGCATGTGCATTCTCACCGCGCACCTGCCCAATATGGTGATCGTCGGCCTGCTGCAGAAGAACCTCGGCCTGCACATCTCCTATCTCGACTGGTTCAAGCTGCAATGGCCGTACCTGGGCATGTTCGTGCTGACCCAGTTGTGGGTGCAGTCCTACTTCAAGTCGCGCGCGGTCCGGCTGCCTGGCGGCCAGGCGGCGATTGCCGCCGAGCGTGCCGCGTTGCCGCCGGCAGGTGTGCAATCCAAAACGATCCTGGCGGTGTTTGCCGTGGTGGCTGTGCTGTGGGCGACCGAGTCGTGGCATGGCCTGCCTTCCGAAATCGTGGCCTTGCTCGGGCTGGCCGCGCTGTTCGTGCCCGGGTTGACGGGGCTGGGCTGGAGGGACATCCAGGCCCGCACGATCTGGGGCACGTTCTTCTTGCTGGCCGGCGCGCTGAGCCTGTCCTCCGCGATTGGCGAGACCGGCCTGGCGCCGTGGGTGGCCGACTGGCTGTACCGCTTCGCGGCGGGCCATCCGTGGTGGCTGGCGTTGCTGATCGTCATGCTCGGCACGCACGTGGCGCGCCTGGCCATGCTGTCCAACGTGGCCGCCGTGACGATGATCGCGCCGATCATGCTGGCGCTAGCACCCAAGCTCGGGCTGCATCCCGCCGCGTTCACCTTGCTGGTGTGCGACAGCGACAGCTTTGCCTACATCTTGCCCACGCAGATCACCGCGGCCGTGGTGGCCTATAGCAGCGGCACCTTCACCACGGCGGACTATGCCCGCGTGGGCGTGGTGTCGGTGCTGATCGGCATTGCCTACGGCCTGCTGGTCATGGCGCCCTGGTATGCCTACCTGGGCATCCCGGTGTGGGATGCCAGCGCGCCGTGGCCATTTCATTGACATCGGAGTTCCCCCCAATGACCGACAAGACAACACTGGCCGCGCGTTACGCCGCGCTGCGCGAGCGCCTGGGCACGCATCACGCGCCCGCCGGCCTGTACGAGCAGAACAAGGCGCTGCCGTTCGCCGGCCGGGTGAGCTGCTCCGTGAGCCGGCTGGAAGCGGGCGAATGGGCCGAGATCATCCTCGACTACGAGGTCGGTGCCTCCGGCGTGGCGGATGGCGCGTGGCTCAAGGCGACGTTCAAGTTCTACTCCGACTGGGCGCTGTTCCAGACCACCGACCCGGGCGGCGCCAATTACATCAGCGCCGAGTACCAGGCCGCGCCGCTTGTGCCTGGCCAGAGCCCCGCGAGCGTGCAATCGCTCAACGTGCGCTTCGAGCAGAAGGGGCATGAGCGCCCGTTCCAGAAAGCGATCATCGTCGATGTGGTCGATGGTTACCTGAATGCCGGCGATCACATCCTGATCCGCCTTGGCGACCGGCGCCGCGGCGGGCCCGGCACGCGCGTGCAGACCTTTATCGAAGACAGCTTTCGCTTCCGGCTCTATGTGGATCCGCTAGGCACTTCGCGCTTCGTGGCGGTGCCGGGCGATGCGGTGATCGATATCCACGCCGGGCAGCCGGCGCAGGTCCTGCTGCAGGCGCCGCGCTTTGCCCGGCCGGGCACGCCGTTGCCGCTCAGGGCTTCGCTGATGGACAGATGGGGCAATATCTGCGCTGCGGCAGGCGGCTCGATACGCCTTGCCGCGTGGCAAGGCTTTGAGCTTGTCCACCAGCGCGATTATCCCGTGCCCCAGGCGGGCTGGGCATCGGTGGGCATCGACGACCTGCCCGCCAGCGCCGGCACGCTGCGCCTGGAAGCTTCCCTGACGGATGCGCCCCGCGTTGCCAAGGGCTCGGCGTGGCTGACGGTCTTCGACGCAGCCGATGCGCCGCGCGCCTTCTACGCCGACTTGCATGTGCATGCGCACGACACGGTCGGCACCAATAGCCCGGCCTACAACGTGGCCTATGCGCGCGACGTGGGCGGCATCGATGTGTTCGGCTACACCGTCAACGATTTCCAGATCACCGATGCCAACTGGCAGCTTGGGCTGGAAGCCGTGGGAACCTTCAACGAGCCCGGCCGCTTTGTCGCTTACCCGGTGCAGGAGTGGTGCGGCAGCTCCACGGCGGGCGGGGATCACAACGTCGTGTTCCTTGGCGACGGCACGCCGGATTTTCCCTACAACGCCCGCGGCCAACACAATCGTACGCTGGTCTGGAACGAGGACATGAAGGGCACGGCGGCCGAGCTGGGGCGCTGGCCAGTCGAGGAGCTATGGGACGCCTATGTCGGCGCGCCCGAGCAGCACCTGATCATGCCGCACGTGGGCGGGCGGCGCTACATCCCGGACTGGCATCATCCCGAGCTCGAGCGGCTGGTGGAGATCGCTTCCAGCTGGGGGCATTTCGACTGGCTGTACCGCGATGTGATGGCGCGCGGCTACCAGCTGGGCGTGGCAGCCAGCGGCGACGAGCACCGTGGCCGCCCTGGCGGCGGCCCGCCCGGCGTGCAGGTGTTCGGCGTGCGCGGCGGGCTGACCGGCGTGCTGGCCGAGCGGCTGGACCGGCAGGCGATCGGCCGCGCACTGCGCGCGCGCCACACCTGGGCCAGCACCGGCGAGCACACGGCGCTGCTGGTGCGCTGCGGCGACTTCGTGCAGGGCGACGCATTCTCGCTGCCGGCCTCGCATCGCGGTCCGGCCCGGCTCGACTATCGCTTCCTCGGCCAGACCGGCTGGGAGTACCTGGCGGCCTATGATCACAATGGCTTGATCTGGGAGCGCAACCTGCATCGGGAGGCGGGCTTCTCCGAGCGCCTGATCCGCGTGCGCTGGGGCGGCGCGCGGATCCGTGACCGCTATCGCTGGGCCGCCTGGCAAGGCCGCATCCGCATTCTCAATGGCACGATCAACCGCTTCGGCGGGCACGGCTTCGAGCATCAGGAAGAAGCCTGCTGGCGCGAAGGCGCGACCGGCATCGGTTTTCGCAGCGATACCTATGGCGATGCGGACAGCGTGGAAATCGACGTGAGCAACCTCGCTGCCGCGCGCATCGTGATCGAAGGGCACATCGACAGCTTCATCAAGGTGGGAGATCCGCTGCAGCGCAACCCCTTCGCCCATGCGCCGGATTTTCGCTGGGAGGTCAGCGGCGCCGAACTGCTCGCCAATGACGGTCTGCGGCTGGAGCTGGGCGGCACGGAACTGTTTATCGCGCTGGAGCGGCTCACCGACAAGGCATTGCCGGTGGACGTGAGCGGCGTGGTCGACGTCGAGCCGGTGAACGGGCCCCATGGCCACCGCCCGGTGTACTTCCATGGCCGGGAACGAGACGACGGCAAGGTGTGGTCGTCGGCTCAGTTCATCACCTTCGCGTGAGGCATGGCGCGCGGCGATGGCGTGACCGGCGCGCTGGCGCGCCGGTCATCGAGGTGACGGGCTAACGCTCAGGAGCCTTTGCTGATGGCGAATGCGTAGGTACGCTCATCCTGGCGCGGCACCACCTTGTACCCCTTCTTCGCCGCCCATGCGTTGATCTGGAAATACAGCGGGATCACACCGTAATCCTTGATCCCGATCTCGGTCGCGTCCTGCAGCAACTTCTCGCGCGCGCGATCGTCGATGGTGGTCAGCGCCGTGGCCAGCTTGGCATCCAGCGCCGGATTGCTATAGCGGCCGCGATTGGATGCGCCCCAGCCCTTGGCCGGATCGTAGGTGGCCAGCAGCGACTTCAGCGACGAGCCAGCCTCGCCCGTGTCCGCGCCCCAGCCGGCGAGCATGAAGGAGAACTCCAGCTTGTTGGCGCGCGTGAAGAAGGTGGCGGACGGCATGGCTTCAACCCGGGTCTGGATGCCGACGCGCGCGAGCATGGAGGCAATCGCCTGCGCGACTTGTTCGTCGTTGACGTAGCGGTTGTTGGGCGCGTGCAGCGTGAGCGCGAAGCCGTCGGGATAGCCCGCGTCCGCCAGCAGCTTCTTGGCGCCTGCGGCGTCGAAGGTGTCAGGCTTGAGGCTCGGCACATGGCCGAACAACGTGGAGTTCACGAGCTGCCCGGTGGGCTCGGCGGCGCCTTCCATCACGCGGTCGACGATGGCCTGGCGCGAGATGGCGTGCGAGATGGCGGCGCGCACGCGCGCATCCTTGAGCGGGTTCCTGGCGAGCGGCTTGCCGGCCTTGTCGGTGACGAAGGGGGTGACGTCGCGGTTGCTGTCCAGGTGCAGGTACATCATGCGGAAGGTCGGCACCTTGAACACGCTCACGCCGGGATCGGCGGAGAGCTTGCGGATATCCGAGGTGGGCACGTTCTCGATGACCTGCACGTCGCCGGCGAGCAGCGCGGCCACGCGCGGCGCGTCGTTGGTGAGGATGCGCAGCGATACGGTGTCCCACTCCGGCTTGTTGCCCCAGTAGCTGTCGTTGCGCGTCAGCTCGATGCGGTCGCCCTTGCGGAAGCTGACGAACTTGTACGGGCCGGTGCCGACCATCGCGCGGCCGCTGTTGAAGTCGTCGCCGCTGGCGTTCTCCGCGACCTTCTTCGACAGCATGTAGATGGTGGAGAGGTCATTGGGCACCAGCGGATAAGGGCCGTGGGTTGTGATGCGCACGGTCAGCTTGTCGACCGCGGTGATGTCCTTGAAGCCCTTGGTGTAGATGGTGTACGGCGACGGGCTGTTCTTGACCGTGGCGGGGCGGTTCAGCGAGTAGACCACGTCGGCCGAGGTGAACTCGCTGCCGTCGTGGAACTTCACGCCGGGGCGCAGCTTGATTTCCCAGGTGGTGTCGTCGACCGGCTTCCACGAGAGCGCCAGCGCGGGCTTGAAGCGCATCTTCTCGTCCTTGGCGATCAGGGCCTCGAACATATGCTCGGCCACGTTCGCGTTGGGCGTGACGTTGTGATAGTGCGGGTCCAGCGAGGTGATGTCCCCCGACATGCCGATGGTGAGGCTGGCAGCAACAGCGGTTGGGGAGAGTGCGGCGCAGGCGAGGCTTGTGGCAAGTGCTGCGGCGCCAAGGGCGCGGCGGATGATCGTCATCGATGGGTCCCTGGTAGGCAAGATGCTGTGCAGGCATTGTCAGGAGATGCAGACATCCATGTCAAGGCGGGCAGACCCGCAGCGCCGGATGCACCGGGGTGAGGCGGCCGCGCACAGCGAGCGTGCGGTTTTGCGCAGTGCTTGCCCTGCCGCGTGGCACAAACTTCCGATTGTCCAACTCTCAAATGTCAACTGTCAGGCCGCAAATCGGCGCAACTGTGCCTGTGCGGCCTGACAGCCCGGCTTTATATTGGAAGCCATTCTCTTTGCGCCACGCGCGCCTCCCCGCCCATGCTGAAGATCCTCGGAAAGGCCTCCTCCATCAACGTCCGCAAGGTGCTCTGGTGCTGCGACGAACTCGGCTTGCCGTTCGTGCGCGAGGACTGGGGTTCGGGCTACCGCGCCACCGATACGGCGGAATTCCTCGCGCTGAATCCGAATGCGATGGTGCCGGTGCTCGATGACGACGGCTTTGTGCTTTGGGAATCGAACACCATCATTCATTCGCTATCTGGCGTCGCAGTATGGCGATGGCGATGGCGCCATCTACCCGGTTGCGGCGCGCGAGCGTGCGCGGGTGGACCAATGGATGGACTGGCAGGCGACGGAGCTGAACAATGCGTGGCGCTACGCGTTCATGGCACTGGTCAGGCAATCGCCTTTGCATCAGGATGCCGCGGCGCTTGCCGCGTCCGTCGGCGACTGGTCTCGGCATATCGGCATCCTGGAGCGGCAACTGTCAGGTACCGGTGGCTATGTGGCTGGCGATCGCTTCACGCTGGCGGATATCCCGATCGGCCTGTCGGTGAACCGCTGGTACGCCACGCCACAGCCGCATCCAGACTATCCTGCGGTAGCCGCCTATTTCGAGCGGCTTGGCGGCCGGGAGGGTTTCGTGCGCCACGGCCGCAACGGCATTCCCTGACGGGTGGCTACGCGCGTGGCAGCGTGCGCTGCAGCGGCGCAGCCGTCGCGGGGGCAGCCTGCGCGGGATCGTTCTCCAGCGTCGCGACCCGCAATGGCGCGGCGCCCACCGGCAGCGCGCGCTCGATCTCGATGCCTGCGCCACGCTGCGCCACCAGTGCCTGCAAACGGGTGAATTCGCCGCACCAGAGGGTCTCGATATCACGGTCGCGGCTGGTGTCGCGTGTCTCGGAGAAGGCCACGGCGCGCACTTGCAGCCGTGCGCTGTCGCCGGCGCCACCAAGTTCCACGCCATAGCCCGGCGTGGCAGTCTTGCGCAGCGCCACCTTGCCGTGCTCTGCCCATGCGGTCGCCATGCCTTCGCGCACCTCGTAGCCAAGGCTGGCCAGGCCTCCCAGCACGGCCTCGCGGCGGGCGAGCGCGGCTTGACGCTGGAGCAGGGTTTCGAGCATTGCTTCGCCGTGCTCGCATTGCGCACCGATGGTGGCTGCGTCCGCCGCCTGGCGCGCAATGTCGATGATTTTGCGCAGGGCGAGAGCGTCCTGATCCGGGGCGCCGGATCCCAACGTGCCAAGGCTGTCCAGGCGCGCCGCCAGCGTATCCAGGCGCAGCAGGCAGGCGGCACGCACCTGGCGCTCCCGCGCTGCCGCGGCAAGATCCAGCAACAGGCTGTCCAGCAGCATGCTGTGCCGTGCCGATGCCGTCTCGGCCTGGGCGTTGGCTGCGCGCGCGGCGAAGCCGGCGGCGGCGTCGTGGTCATCCAGCGCTTCCAGCATGCCGATGTGACGATCGATCTGGCGCAGGCGCGCATCGGTGGCGCCGGGCTGGCGCGCCTGCCATTGCGACAGCGTTTCGGTGGGCTCGCCAGCCGACAGGGCGTTGGCGAGCGCGCGCTGCGCATCGCTCAGCGCGGCTTGCTCTTCCGGCGGCGCCATCAGGGTGAAGCCGCGTGCAAGCGCAGCCTGCGCTTGCGGGCCATGCAGGGTGCCGTCTTCGATGGCCTGCAGCGCCGTCAGCAAATCCGCTGGCAAAGCCCGTTGCTGACCCCGCTGCTGATCCGCGCGGCGCAATGTGGCGGCGTTCTGCATCAACTGCCGCTGCTGCTGGCGGGCCTGTCCGGCTTGCTCCGCGCAACGCTGCCGGCATGCCTCGAGATCGCCCTGCAGGAAGGCAAGCTCAGCCGCGGCGCCGCGCTGCAGCGCCTCGAACCGATCGGCTTCCAGCAGCGCCTGCAGGCCGGCGCGGCGCTCGCGCGTGGCCGCCAGCGTGGCTTGGTCGAGCTGTCCCAGGCGCTGTCCTTCGTGGCTCCAGTTGGCGATGGCGTGGTCGAGTCGCGCGAGCTGGTCGCGCCCGCGTGCGATGCGCTCTTCCCGGGTGACTACCCGGACTACCTTGGGGCCGCTCATGGCGTCGCTCCTGTCGATGCCGCTTCGGCGGCGGCATGCGTGGCGGTTTCGCCCAGCGCTTCGTCCAGCTGCACCGCCGGGCGCGTGGCGGTTTCGATCGCTGCCTTCAGGCGTGCACGCTCGCTCTCGCCATCGTGGTACCAGCCGTGCGAGGAAACGCGGTGCATACGCGCGATGGCGCGCGCCAGGACCGAAGGGCGCCAGATCTCGCGGGCACGGGCGCGGGCCAGCAGCGCGTGGCGCGGCGCATCGCATTCGATGCCCAGCGCATACAGGCCGGTGCGCGGGTCCTCGATGGCATAGTCCAGCCCGAAGGCGTCGCCTTCGCTGGCCGGCGCGAGCTCCCATCCGAGGCTGCGGACATAGCTGGCTACCGCGGCCTTGAAACCGTCCTGGGGTGCATCGTCGACTTCGCTGCCGGCGCTGCGCGCGCTTTCCGCCCGTTCGCCTTGGAGCCTGCCGAGCAGGCCTTCGCAGGCGGGGAATTCACCGGCGGACAGCGTGCGGGCATACTCAAGATAGCTTTGCAGGAAGTCTCGCGGGATGGCCGGCGCGCGGCGCGTGGACAGCATGTCGGAAATATCGGAGATGGGCATCGAGGTCACCATTACCACCTTGCGGCGTGCCCGCGTGACGGCTACATTCAGGCGGCGCTCGCCGCCCTTCTGGCCGAGCACGCCGAAGTTGCGGCGAAAGCTCCCCTGGCCATTGCGGCCAAAGGTGGTGGAGAACACGATGATGTCGCGCTCGTCGCCCTGCACGTTTTCCACGTTCTTGACGAATACCGCCATGTCCTCGCCGCCTTCGCTGCGTTCGCGTTCCTCGCGGTAGGCGGCGCGGAAATCGCCGTCGCGCGAGGCGCGTGCCTCCAGCACTTCTTCGATCAGGTCGGCCTGCTTGCGGTTGAAGGTGACCACGCCCACCGAGGGCCGCTCGGCGAACGGCGCCTGCCATAGCGTGGCGAGCAGGTCTGCCACCTTCTCGGCTTCAGCGGGGTTGGTCTGGTTCTGGTAGAGGCCGTCCACGCGGATCAGCTCCACGGGCTTGTCCTGCAGGATGCGCGTGCGCGGATGGCGCACCGGCACGCTGAGCCGGCTGCCATAGAACGCAGCGTTGGAAAAGCCGATGAGTTCTCGGTAGGCCGAGCGGTAGTGGATCTGCAGCGTGGCGCTGGGCAAGGTGGTGCGGGCCAGTTGCAGCAGGTCGGGGCAATCCTTGATCTCGCGCCGGTTCCACTCCTCGTCAAAGGCGTCCTGCACGGCCTCGTCGGCGTTTTCGTCAGGGGCCTCGCCGTCGAACAGCTCGGCCTCGTCGCTCTCGATGCGGCTGGAGAAGAAGCTGGTCGGCGGCATCTGCTTCTCATCGCCGCTGACCACCGCGACGCGGCCGCGGAACAGGGTCGGCAACGCGTACTCGATGGGCATCTGCGAGGCTTCGTCGTAGATCACGGTGTCGAAGAGCCCTGCCTTGAGCGGCAGCACGCGGCTAGCCACGTCGGGGTTCATCAGCCACACCGGGCGCAGCGCCATGAGCCCCAGCGGCGCACCCAGCTCGATGAACTCCCGTAGCCTGCGCGCGCGCCGTCCGGTGAGGCGGGTGATGTCCTCCCATTCCTTGAGCGGGCGCACGCGGCTGCGCTCGATGCCATGAACCAGCAGTGCGCGGTTGAGCCGCCGCATCTCGACGTCGGCGGCGGCCAGCGCGCTCACGCGCGCCTCGGTTTCGCCGCGTTCGAGTTGCAGCGCCGGGTGATGCAGCTCAAGTTGCCGCTTCCAGGCGAGGCGCGCCTCCCGGTTGAGCAGGCGCCGCACCTCGGCCTCGAGCGTGTCGGCCGGTATCGCTTCGAGCGCTTGCTGCTTGTCGCGCAGCGTGGCGAACACGGCCAGCGCGTCAGGGCCGAGCTGGCTGGCGCGGCTGCGGAACCGCTGATAGGCCGGCAGCGTGGGCAATGCCGCCGCAAGCGGCGCCGTCAAAGGCGCGCTGTTCTTGTTGCCGCCAATGGCTTCATCACAGGCGGCAATCCAATCCGGCTCGCACCAGCCGGCCAGGCGTTGCAGCGCGGCGTGGCTGAGGCGGCGTGCTTCGCAGCGCGCGAAAGCCGCGTCGAATCCGGCCAGCAAGGCGACCACCGTCTCGCGCCGTCCGCTGGCGAGCGCGGCTTCGACCTGCTCGGCGCGAGGGGCTTGCGCGAGGCGATCGCACATTGCCGCTGCATCGTGCAGGCGGGCCTGCGCGTCGGCGCATAGCGCAGGGAGTGCCGGGCCGGCGTCGGTGGCGGGCGCGGGTAGCGAGAGGTGTTGCAGGATGTCGCGCAGGGCCTGGCGTGGCGCGCGCCATTGCTGTTCCAGCCGCGCTGCCATGGCCAGCGCCGTCAGCCGGCTGGAATCCGTCCCGGCCGCGGCATTGCCGCTGCAGCGTTGCAGCAAGGCCAGTTGCTTGCGCTGGCGCAGCCAGCGCGCCGGGCTAAGGCGGCCAAGCAGGCCGGCGGGCGTCGCCAGTTGCTCGGCGCGTGCGACCGCTGCGGCGAGTTCGCCTGCGTCGAGTGCGGCCAGCGCGGGCGACAGCACGGCATCATGCGCGTCCTGCGGGCAGTCGGCGAGCTGCTGTTGCACCTGCGCGAGCTGCGCCAGCAGTGCGGCGCCGCGAGTGGTCGCGCAAGAGGCCGTGCTGGCCGGCGCTGCGCCCAGCGCACGGAACAGTGGCAGCCAGCGTGCCAGGTCGGCGCGGCGCCCGTCGTCGAGCGCGAGCAACGCGTCGCCGTGGCTGGCGAGCCATGCGCGATGCGGGCCGGGATCTTCGACTTCGAATGCCGCGGGACGGTGCGCGAGCACATCGGCGCGCGCTTGTTCAGTTTGCACCAGGCGCTCGAAGTTCTCGCTGAAATCGGCGAGCGTGGCGCTGTCGGTGGCGAAGGGGCGCAGGCGCGCCAGCGGGCTGCCTTCGAAACGCGCGGGCAGCCAGTGCCGGGCCAGCGGTGCGCAGGCTTCTTCCAGCGCTGCAAGGCTGGCGGTGTCGAGCGGCTCCAGCCTGGCGCGCAGCGCCGGCACGTCCAGCGGTGGCCCGCCTTGTTCCAGCGCCACCAGTTCGCCCAGCAAGGCGCGGTAGCTCAGGCCAATGCGCGCATCGACCTGGTGCAGTGCTTGCTGGTGGCGGTCCAGTTCTCCCTCCAGCGCTTCGATGCGCGCGGCGACGCGCTCGCGTTGCGCGCGCCATGCGGGCGGACCGGCGTCAGGCGTCTTCAACAGCGCCTCGAGCTGCTCGCGCACGCCACGGATCACCGGCTCGCGGTCGCGGTTCACGTCGCTCAACATGACGATGCGCTGCTCCAGTCCTTCGGCAACCAGCCGCTTTCGCACCACGTCGAGCGCGGCCTGCTTCTGGCACACGATCAGCAGGCTGCGCTGGCGGCCGAGCGCATCGGCCACCATATTGACGATGGTCTGGCTCTTGCCGGTTCCGGGCGGGCCTTCGACCAGCAGGCCCGGCGCCCGCCGCGCCTGCAACACTGCCGCTTCCTGCGAGGGATCGCTCGCCACGGTGAAGTAGCGCTCGCGCTCTGGCGGCTGCGTGGCGTCGGTGGCGTCGGCCGCTTCGGTTGCAGCGTCGGCATCCGGCGCGGCAGCATGGCCCGCGCCCAGCCGCAACGCGGTCTCCAGCCCCGTGCCGCCGCCAGGCAGGGTCTTGAGCTGCCGCAGGTCCTCGCCGACCGCCTGGCCCATGAAGGTGACATGGAACAGCACTGCCGCGCACGACAGGGCGTCCTGATAAGGCTGCACCTGCGTGTCGAGTCCGGGCAGGCGCCCCAGCACACGCTCGCTCGCGCTGGCCAGCGTGCCGAAGGCGTCCATCACCTCGCCGGCCTTGAGCGCGGAGCGCCCCAGCAGCTCGTCGGCGGCGTCGCGCCAGCGGCGGCTGGCCTCCATGCCCAGCAGCGCTTCCAGCGCCGGGTTCAGGCGCACCTCTTCGCGCTCGCCGTCGAAGGCCAGCGCTGCCTGGCCCCGGCTGCCGACTTCCAGCAACAGCTTGACCGGCCACAACAGCACTGGCGCGATGCGGGTCTTGGTGTTGCCGCGCGCGTCGCGCGTGAGTAGGAACGGAAAGCCGAGGTAGAGGCCGTCGATGCCGGTATCGCGACGGTAGAGCGTGCTGTGCCGGTACAGGCTCTGCAGGCGCAGCTCCAGCTCGGGGCGCTCGCCGAAGAGGGCGGGGTCCAGCGAGATCGGCTGCGCATTGCGCTGGAGCAAGTGGTCGAGCAACGCGCCGGCGGGACGGCGCGCGCTGTCGAGCTCGCGCAGGTCGATGCGCGCGGTAGTCTTGCCGATGCTCATGCGCACCAGCGGCCCGCGCAGCACGGCGGTGGCCACCTTCTTCTGGAAGAAGTCGAGGATGTCGGCCACGTATTGCTGCTTTTGCGGCGCGAGCCATTGCTCTGGCGGCACCGCCAGCAGCACCAGCGCCTGCGCCAGCGGCAGCCGCCGCTCCAGGCGGAACTGCGCGGCCCAGCCATCGACCGCGGCCACGCTGCTGCGCGCGAAGCCTTCCAGGCGCGCGTCCACCGCCTGCCAGATCACCTGCCGGCCCTGTTCGAGCCAGGCGCGCGCGGTGTTGTCGCTGAACGCGAGCACGTCCTCGCGCCGGGCCAGCGCCGCGGCTTGCTCGACGATCGCATCGATCGAGCGGAACTGGCCGGGCGCGGCGGACAGCAGCACGATCAGGTCTTCCTCGCCAATCAGCCGGCGCTCGGCCAGCGACAGCACGCCGGCATGGCTGCTGTCCGGTAGCAGTCGCCGGCGCGCCTCCCACAGCGCGGCGAGACGCGCGCGCGAGCTCGACAACAAGTGGATGCGCAGGCTGTCCTCGTCAAGCTCGATCTCCAGGCTGCGCGCGCGCTGGCGCACCTGGGCCGCGCGGATCTTGAGGCGGACCAGCCAGTGCTCGTTGTCGAAGCGGGACAGCAGGTCGGGCGCCAGGCCTGCGAGCAGCGCGTAGCCCTGCTGTGGATGCTGCAGCAGCCAGCCCGGCGTGACAATGTCGCCGCGCAGGATCAGCGGCATTTCCGGGTTGAGCAGCTTGAGGGCGAGCATCAGGCGGAAATCGTCTTCCAGGCCCTCGTTGCGCGCCACTTCGCGCAGGCCGGACAGGCGCTGCGCGGGCAGCGCGGCATCCTGCGCCCAGGTCACGATGACGCCGCGCCGCAGGTGGTCGCCGGCCTGGTCCCAGTTGCCGGCTTCCGCGGCGGCGAGTGCAAGCTGCGCCGGGCTGCGGTAGCGCCGGCCGCCCAGTTCGATGGCGCTGGCGGCGCTGCTGTCGTGCTCGGTGGCCTGCTCGCTGCTGTCGGCGGGGGTATCGACTGCCTCGCCATGCAGCCATGCCTGCACCTGCGGCCATTGCCAGCGCTGATTGCGGTCTCGCGCCAGCAGGCCGCGCAGCAGCAGGCGCAATTCGGGATCGAGGTCATCGGGCAGCGCCACACCGTTGGCCAGCACGTGGATCAGGAAGGCCTGCGGATGGATGTCCGCGAAGCAGGCGCCGCCGGTGACCTGCTCCAGCAGGATCATGCCCAGGCTCCACCAGTCGGAGGCGGCCGCGACGCCGCCGGCGATGGCTTCGGGCGCCATATAGCGCGAGGTCTCCAGCGGCGAGACGATGTCGAGGTCGAAGTCCGACAGCCGCGCCGAGCCGAAGCCGCTGACCACCAGGTCGAGCGGCTCGCGCTGGCGCACCAGCAGCGTGCCGGGGCGCAGGTCGCGGTGGCGCAGCCCGGCTTCCGAGAACACATGCAGCGCCTCGCCAAGCTCGCGCACGATATGGCGAATCCGCTCGAGGTCGCCGGCGACGATGCCAAGGTCGGCCAGCGTGCCGCCGCTGAGTTCCTCGGCCACTTCATAGGCACGCTCCTGCCAGCGCCCGGTGGCAAGGATCTCTGGCACGTGAGCGCGCGGCAGGCGTTGCAGCAGCGCGTAGACGGCCGGGTCGGGCTCGGCGCCGGCGCGGTAGAGCGTCAGCACGGCGTGGCGTTGCGTATCGACCTGCTGCGCGGCATATCGCTCGCGCACGCCGTCGGTGCTGGCGATGCGGTGCAGCAGGCGCCAGCCGGCGATGACGTTGGCTTCGGCGTTGGCTTCGGCGTTGGCGTTCAGCACATCGCCTGCCGGATCGGCTCCGCATTGCAGGCAGATCAGGTCGTCGGCGGCCATCGGGTGGCCATTGAGGCAGTGGCCTGGCACCACGCCGGACGCCTGCTGCGCGGCGGCAGGCGTAGCGGTGGTTGCCGTTGCCGCGGGGCGCCAGCCCGGCGCATGGATCGCTTCGCCAGACAGGTCCCAGCCGCAGGGCGCGTGGCCGAACAAGCCTTCACAGAAGATCTCCGCCAGTGAACGTTCGGTCTGGCAGTTGGGGCAAAAACGCATCATGGCTGGGAGTATCCGTTGGGTTCGGGCCGCCTGGCGGCGCGGT
Organism: Cupriavidus sp. GW822-FHT03E04; assembly: GCF_058801495.1. Taxonomy (NCBI): domain Bacteria; kingdom Pseudomonadati; phylum Pseudomonadota; class Betaproteobacteria; order Burkholderiales; family Burkholderiaceae; genus Cupriavidus; species Cupriavidus sp. GW822-FHT03E04. The sequence continues at coordinate 82,820 of NZ_JBXANI010000026.1, read as the reverse complement.
CCTCGGTGATGGTGATGGTGTGGCCCTGGGCCTGCAGCAGCGCGCGCAGCCGCCCGAGGTCGCCGCGCCGGGGGATGCCGGCCAGCCACACGGTACCGTCGTCGTCGAACATCAGGTCGAGCGCGCGATCGTGTGCGGCCAGCGGGCGCTCGAAGGCGCCGAAGCGCGCGCGGCCAAGCGGGGTGAGCAGGTGCAGGCGCTGGTTGTCGCTGCCGCGCAGCGCCAGCGTCTGCGGCGCGCGCAGCGCGAACGGGTCGGATATCAGCGCGTCGATCAGGCCGTCGGCGCGCGCCAGCACGGGTGCCAGCGCCTCGATGGGATGGCCGCTGTAGACCAGGATGTCGAGCGGGCAGGCCGCGCGCAGCGCATGCAGCAGCGCCATCAGGCCCTCCGGCTGCTCGAACGGCTCGCCGCCCGAGATGGTGACGCCCTCGGCCTGTGCCAGCCAGGGTGCCAGCGTCGCCATCAACGTTGTCACGCTCACGCTGCGCCCGCTACCGGCCTGCCAGGTGTCTGCCGAGATGCAGCCGGGGCAGCGGATCGAGCAGCCTTGCAGCCAGATGCCGACGCGCTGCCCTGGGCCGAGCGTCGTGACGGGGAAATGCAAGCGCGACAAATCCAGCGCTGCCTCGGCGCCGCTCACAGGCGTTGCAGGCTGAGCTGCGTGAAGGCGCCGGTTGTCAGGCCGGCGATCTCGAAGCGCTCGCCCGGCTGCGCGTCCTGGTCGAACAGCGCGCGCGCCAGCGGGTTTAGCAGGTGGGCTTCGACCTGGTTGCGGATGCCGCGCCCGCCGTTGGTGAGATCGGCCAGGCAGCGCTCGCGCAGCGCTTGCAATGCACCGGCGGCCAGCCTCAGGTGCAGGTCCTGGCGCGCCAGGTCGGCCAGCACGTTGTCCACCATCTGCGTGAAGATCTGCGCGGCGATATCGGCGCGGATGAAATCGAACACGATCACGTTCTCGCCGATGCGGTTGAGGATCTCCGGGCGATTCAGCTCCAGCTTGAAGTAGCGCTCGATCTCGCTGCGCACCTTGGCCTGTACCGCCTCGAAGGGCTCGGCCGGGTTGACGTTGGCCACCCGCTGGCCATCTGCGCCGGTGCGGTAGATGCCCAGGTTGGAGGTGAACACGATCAGCGCCTCGGAGAAATACACGCGGTCGCCGCGCCCCGAGGTCAGCACGCCGTCGTCCAGGATCTGCAGGAACTTGTCGAGGATGCGCGGATGGGCCTTCTCGATCTCGTCGAACAGCACCACCGCAAAGGGCTTTTCGCGGATCGCGTTGGTCAGCTCGCCGCCCACGTCATAGCCGACGTAGCCGGGCGGCGCGCCGATCAGGCGCTGGTCGGCGTGCTCGGCGCTGAACTCGGACATGTCGAAGCGGATGTAGGCGCTCTCGTCGCCGAACAGCAGGCTGGTGATGGTCTTGGCCAGCTCGGTCTTGCCCACGCCGGTGGGCCCGGCCAGGAAGGCCACGCCGCGCGGCCGTCCGCCGCGCCGCCCGCCGCCCACGCCGGTCATGGCGCGCTTGACGATATCGAGCATGTGCGTGGCCGCGTGGCCCTGGCCCTTGACCCGGCGGCTAATGAATTCGCTCGCGCCGCGGATGCGGTTGCGATCGATCTTCAGCCAGGGGTCCTCGGTGACGCCCACCTTGTAGCGGCGCACCGCGTCGGTCACCTGGGCCAGCGGCACGCCTTCTACGCGCGCCAGTTGCGCGATGGCGTTCAGATCGAGCAGCAGCATGCCCTCGGTGTCATCGACGAAAGCCTGCTGCGCCTGCTGGATGGCCTGCGCATCGGCGTCCTGCGCGCCCGCCAGGCCGCGCAGCAGCGCCGGTGCCAGCGCGCGGCGGGCGTGGTGATCGGGCTTGGCCACTGGGATATGGCGCAGGCGCGGGTTGCCCACCAGCAGCCAGTCGGGGAGGTCGCCTTCCTTGTCGACCACCCACAGGATGCTGTTGAAGAAGGGCTTGCGCGCCGTGCCGGCCGGGCGCGAGCGGACCTGGTGCGACAGCACCAGCGCGCGGGTGAACAACTGGTGTTCGGCGGGGCTGGGGTTGTCTGCGCGCGTGAGCAGCCGCGAAGCGAAATCCACAATCAGCGCCAGCGGCTCGCCGGGGTGCGCGGCGAAGCGCTCCAGCGTGGCGCCGAGCAGGTCGATGCCGGCATTGGCGCGGCCTTCGCTCACGGTCAGGCCGAATTGCTGCAGGATGGCCTCGGCCGGTTTGCTGTCTTCGCCGGGCGCGCACAGCGCCTGGAAGCCTGCTATCGGGTCGTAGAGAAAAACATGGGCGTAGCCCGCTTCGCGCAGGGCGCCATGCATGGCTAACGCGAAGGACTGCGGCGCGATGACGCCGGGCGCCACCTCGCAGGCCTGCAGGTCGCGTACGCTGCCCGACAGCACGAATTGGCTCTTGAGCGGCAGGAAGCGCAGCAGGTCGCGCAGCCAGCGCGGGCGGGTGAAGGCGGGGGCAGCGGCGGCTGCAGCCGCTGAAGCGTTTGCGGGTTCGGTACCGGACATGGGCGGGCTCGGGAAGATCCAGGAGCGCGCGGCCGTGTGCCGCGCGCGCACCATGCGGATTCTATCCCCCGTGCGCCATCATGCCGGCACCGATACCAGATTGTTACCACGCGGGGCGGGCAAGACCCGCCGCCGCGGTGCTGCTTAGAACGTTGTGCGCACGCCCAGCTTGACGCTGCGCCCTGCCAGCGGCGCAATGTCGCGCAGGATCGAGGTGGCGCTGCGGGCGTCCTGGTTGGTCAGGTTGTCGCCGCGCAGGTAGACCAGCGTCTGGGTGCCCGCCATCTTGAACTTGTACGTGATGGACACGCCCAGCAAGGTGTACGCATCGGTGGGCGTGTCGTTGGACGGCACGCGCGTCTGGCGGGCGGCGTAGGTCACGTCCGCGCGCGCGCCCCACGGGCCGGCGCCGTATACCACCGCGCCGCCCAGGCGCAGCGGGGACAGGCGCGGCAGCGGCTGGCCGGTGTTGCGGTTCTCGCCGTGCACGTAGTCCGCGCGGGCCTCCAGGTCCAGCGTGTCGCTGCCGGTCAGCAGCTTCTGCGCGACGCGCGCCTTGCCTTCGGCCTCGAAGCCGTACAGCGTGGCGGGCACGCCCATGTATTGCATCACGGGCAATGCGCCGGCGCCGCCGGGCGCGACGAAATCGCCTTCCGCGTCGCGCGCGCTCCCGGTGTTGGTGAGCGCCAGGTAGTTCGCGAAGCGGCTGTAGTAGCCCGACAGGCCGGCGCTGTGCGGGCCTGACTTGAAGCGCACGCCCAGGTCCAGCGAGGTGGCGCGTTCCTTGGCGGCGTTGGGGTCGCCCTGCTCCCACGAGCCGGTGGCCACGTGGGGGCCATTGGCGTACAGCTCGTAGAAGGTTGGGGCGCGCTCCGTGTAGGCCAGGTTGGTGGTCAGCGACCAGGCCGGCGCCAGCTTGTAGAGCAGGCCGGCCGAGGCGCTGCCGGCGTTGAAGCTGCGGCTGGCGTCGGAGAAGCGGTCGTTGCCGTTGGCCTGCGCCTTCACGCTGGTGTGGTCCATGCGGCCGCCCAGGTTGAGCTTGAGGTCGCCGCTGGCGGTCAGCGGCATTTCCTCGAAGATGAACAGCGCGGCGTTGTCGGTGTCGGTGCTCGGCACGAAGGCCTCCTCGCCAAGCGCCGAGAAGCGGGTCGAGCCGAACTGGGTGCCGATCACGCCAGTCATGTTGCCGATGCGCGCGTGCTTGGCCTCGAAGCGTGCGTCCCAGCCGTTGTTCTTGAAGATGGTGCCGGTCTGCCCCGCGTCGATTTCCTTGTGCTCGTAGTCGGTGTAGCTGAACTTGCCTTTGACCGACTCGATGAAGCCGCCGGTGTTGCCGGCCAGGTTGCGCGCCTCGCCTTCGAGCGCGAAGCGTTGCTGGCGCATCTGCAGCCGCACGGTGTCTTCGGCGGGGGTACCGTATTCGTTGTGGTACTCGCTGTAGTTGGCGCCGACGAAGCCGTCAGCCCAGGTGTAGGCGCCGCCCAGCGAGCCGCCCGACTGCTGCGCGTTGCTGTTGGGCAGGCGGCCGTAGGCCTCGCTTTCGCCCTCCGGCAGCGGCTGGCTGTTGCGCACGCTGGCGCTGCGCGCGTAGCCGGGGATGCGCAGGTTGCTGGTCTTGCGGGCGAAGGCGTCGGCATGGATGGCGATCTGGCCATTGCCGGCCTCGAGCAGGCCGCTGGCGTTGCGCGCGCTGTCGCCGCCGGCGGTGGCGCTGGCGTCCACCGCGCCGCCGATGCCCTGGATTGGCTCCTTCGGGATGCGGTTGTCGATCACGTTGACCACGCCGCCGATGGCGTTGCCACCGTACATCAGCGCGGCGGGGCCGCGCACCACTTCAATGCGCTCTGCCACCAGCGGATCAATTGGCACGGCGTGGTCGTTGGACAGGGTGGAGGCGTCGACCGTGGTGCCGCCGTTCTGCAGCACCTTGATGCGGTCGCCGTCCAGGCCTCGGATGATCGGGCGGCTGGCGTTCGGGCCGAAGTAGCTGGAGGACACACCCGGCAGCTTGTCCAGGGTGTCGCCCAGCGTGCTGCCCTGGCGCACGGCAAGGGCATCGCCGCTGAGGGTGGAGACTGGCGCCACCAGGTCGGTGAGCTCGCTGCCCAGCGGGTTGGCTGTGATGACCACCTCGCGCAGCGTGGTCGGGGCGGAGGGTGCTGCCGGCGCGGCTGCTGCCGCAGCCGTCGATGCAGCCGGGGCGCTTTGCGCGAACACGCCTGTGGAAACGGAGGCGGAGGCGATCAGGGCCGCCACGGCGGCGAGCGGCGTGCGCCGCAGGATATGGGTTTGTTGGAGGCGGAAAGACATGGCTCGCATTGTTCTTGGGTGCTTTCGAGCGCGTGACGCCAGCGTCCGGATGCCGGCCGCGCGCCGTCCGGCGCTAAATGCGCGGGACGGCGGCGGGCAGCAAGATTCAGGAGCGCGGCGCGATGCGACAGGCGGCGGGCGGCGGCTTGGCAACCGCGGCCCGGGTTTCAGGCGAGAGCGTGAACGGCCGGAGGGGCGCGCGAGCGGAAAGGCTGGGGATGTTGCAGGTCGGGCCGGCGCCAGCCCACGCTGAACGGCACCGGCGACTGCAGGTGCGTGAGCGCCGGCATGGCCGGCGTGCCGCAATGGCTGGCGGCCACGGTGGCGCCGTCGAACAAGACGCAGAAGTGCCCCGCCAGCTTGAGCGAGAGCGGCAGATCGGGATCTGCCCGGGCGCTATCGGTGACCTGGATCTCGTTGTCGTTGGCGCCGGTAACAGGCAGGGCAGCCTCGCCATTGCCGGCGGCGGCCTGTAGCGTCGGGCTGAACAGCCCACCGTGATGAATACGGTGTGTCAGTCCGGCATGCTGGGCCAGCAGCAGGCACAGCGCCAGCCAGAGCGCCGGCCACAGGCCGAGGCCGCGCTCGCGCCGGCGCTGCAGGCGCTGCCAGGGCCGAACGGCCTCAGTGGCCATGGCCGCCGTGATCGTGGCCAGGGTCATCGCAACCACAGTCGTCGCCATGCTCGTGGCCGTCATCGTCCAGGCCGTCGTCCCAGCTCGGGAACGGGTCGGCGTACTGCGCCCAGGCATCCGGGCCAGCAGCCATTTCCGCGTCGGTCAGCAGGCAGGCGTCCAGCAGCGCTTCGAGCGTGGGGCGGTCAAGGTCCTGGCCGATCAGCACCAGTTCCTGGCGCCGGTCGCCAAACGGCGCGGGTTTGCCATCCACCGTCATATCGGCTTCGAGCTCGGCGCGGCCTGCTTCGTCTTCCGGCCATTCGGACGAATCCAGCGCGGCCCACCAGGCGCCGGCGCCGCCGTGGCGGCACACGCCGCCTGCCTGGCCCCAGGTGCCGGCTGCGTGCATGCGCGTGGCCAGCCAGAAGAAGCCCTTGGAGCGCAGCACATTGCCATGCTCGCGCAGCCACTCGGTGTGGATCAGCTCGGCGAAGCGCTGCGGATGGAAGGGGCGGCGGCGGCGGTAGACGAAGCTGCCGATGCCGTAGGCCTCGCTCTCCGGCACGTGTTCGCCGCGCAGTTCCGCCAGCCAGCCCGGGGCGGCGGCGGCGGCGTCGAAGTCGAAGCGGCCGGTGTCGAGGATGCTGTCCAGCGGTACCTTGCCAAAGCTGGCCGGCACGATGGCCGCGCGCGGGTTGAGCGAATGCAGGATGCCGGCGAGGCGCTCACACTCGGCCTCGCTGACGAGGTCGAGCTTGTTGAGCACGATCACGTCGCAGAACTCGACCTGCTCGATCAGCAGGTCGACCACCGTGCGGTCGTCGTCCTCGTCGCGCGCCTGGCCACGGTCCTGGAGGAAGTCGGCTTCGTTGAAGTCTTGCAGGAAGTGCGCGGCATCGACGACCGTCACCATGGTATCCAGGCGGGCGACGGTGTCCAGCGCCACGCCTTGCTCATCCTCGAAGGTAAAGGTCTCCGCGATGGGCAGCGGCTCGGCGACCCCGGTCGACTCGACCAGCAGGTAATCGAAGCGGCCCTCGCGCGCCAGCTTGCCGATCTCGGTCAGCAGATCCTCGCGCAGCGTGCAGCAGATGCAGCCATTGGTCAGCTCGATCAGGCGCTCGCCAGCCTGCGCCAACATGCCATCGCCAAGCAGGCGGGCGTCGATGTTGACGTCGGCCAGGTCGTTGACGATCACGGCCACCCGCTTGCCTTCGCGGTTGGCCAGGACATGATTGAGCAGGGTTGTCTTGCCGGCACCGAGGAATCCGGACAGCACGGTGACGGGCAGGCGATCGGCCATGGCATCGAGTCGCGCCGGGGTTGGGGCGCGTGTTATTGCAACAAAGTTGCGACTGTATCAGAAAGCAAGGGGGAAAGCAGGCAATTCGGGGCGCGCGATGGCCGCACGAATCCCGCCGTTCCTAATGATAGGCCCGTGCCTGTGACACCACAAAGGCGAATGATGAATGGCAGGCGATGCCTGCCGGTGTCGTGCCGCTCAAACAAAACGGCCCGGAGAACCGGGCCGTCTGGCGCGCGGGGCGACAAGCCCCGGGCAGTCGCGGAATCAGTCGCCGAACAGCTTCTGGCGCAGTTCGCGGCGTTGCTGGGCTTCCAGCGACAGCGTGGCGGTGGGCCGGGCCAGCAGGCGCGGCACGCCGATCGGCTCGCCGGTTTCCTCGCACCAGCCGTAGTCGCCGGACTCGATGCGGGCCAGCGATTGCTCGACCTTCTTGAGCAGCTTGCGCTCGCGGTCGCGCGTGCGCAGTTCCAGCGCGTGCTCTTCCTCGATGGTGGCGCGGTCCGCCGGATCCGGCACGATGACCGTTTCGCGCAGGTGCTCGGTGGTCTGGTCGGCGTTTTTCAGGATATCGTCGCGCAGCTGCTCAAGGCGATGTTTGAAGAAGCCAAGCTGCGCTTCGTTCATGTAATCCTTGTCGCCCATCTTCAGGATTTCAGCTTCAGTCAGAAGTTTATTGCTGCTCATGGTTGCTGCTGATTCTCTTGTTGGTGCGACCGGCGGCGTCTTGGTCCGCTCGGGTGCAGTGTCCGGCCGCTTGCGCGGCGCGGAGGTTTCGCTCTGGCTGGCTGCAGACTGGCTGCTGTGCGTGCCTCCCTTGGCCTCGCCCGCACCGGCGTGCGCCGTACTGCCGCGGGGAGCAGGCGCAGCCTCCATGGACTGCGCCTTCAGCGTCTCGGCCGCAGCGTTGCTGCTTTTGCTGCGGCTTTGTTTCGTTTTCGTTGCGGCTACCATGGGACACCTCTCTCTCGCGTCGATCGATGACGGCGCGTGACGGGTGCCCCAAGCGGAGGGCGGTCTCCGCATAAAGCACTGCGACCGCACCTGCCGGCAGCCCGCCTCATGCTGACGACGACCGCCGCCCTGCATTGCGGGCATCATCGCCAAATGACCAAATGACCAAATGGCCAAAAGACAAAAGGCTACGTTACCCGCACTAAATCCAGCCTATTGTACTTGAACAAAAATTTTGGAGATATGGGAGAAAAGCGGGGAGTTTTCCCTGATATCCCGGCCCCCCTCCGACGAGGGGGGGCGGCAGGGCGGGCGGCGCTGCCTGCCGGCTTTAGGCCAGGCAGGTGGCCAGGCCCTTCAGGATGGCGTCCTTGGGCAGGTCCACGCCAATGAAGACCATCTTGGTGCCGGGGGTTTCATCGCCCCATTTTGCGCCAATATCGCTGCCCATCAGCTGATGCACGCCCTGGAAGACCACTTTCCGGTCCACCGCGTCCATATAGAGTACGCCTTTGTAGCGCAGCAGGTTTTCCCCGTAGACCGACAGGATGCCAGACAGGAATTCCTCCAGCTTGGCGTAATTGAAGGGTTTTTCGCTACGGAAGACGAACGAGCCGATGCGGTCGGTGTGGTGGTGGTGATGGTGGTGGTCGTGCTTGTGATCATGGCCGTGACCGTGCTGGTCATGATGATCGTGGCCGCAGTCATCGGCGCAGTGGTCGCCGTGAGCGTGCTCGTGCGCATGGTCGTGATCATGCTCTTCGGCCTCGGCACGCAGGAAATCCGGGTCGATTTCCAGCTTTTCGTTCAGGTTGAAGCCCCGAAGGTCAAAGATTGTGTCGATCGGCGCTTCGCCGAAATGCGCCGTGCGCACGGGCGCGCGCGGGTTCATGTGCAGCAGGCGGTGGCGCAGGTCGGCGATCTCGCCTTCCGGCACCAGGTCGGCCTTGGTGACGAAGATGGCGTCGGCAAAGCCCACCTGGCGCTGCGCTTCTTCCTGCTTGTCGAGCTGATGGTTGGCGTGCTTGGCGTCCACCAGGGTGATCACGGCGTCCAGCAGGTAGCGCTGGGCGATCTCGTCGTCCATGAAGAAGGTCTGGGCCACCGGGCCCGGATTGGCCACGCCCGTGGTTTCGATCACGACGCGGTCGAAATCGATCTCGCCGGCGTCGCGGCGGGTCATCAGCTGGGACAGCGCCGCCACCAGGTCGCCGCGGATGGTGCAGCAGATGCAGCCGTTGCTCATCTGCACGATCTGCTCGCGGCCATCCTGCACCAGGATCTCGTTGTCGATGTTCTCTTCGCCGAACTCGTTTTCGATCACGGCGATCTTCATGCCGTGCTGCTCGCTCAGGATGCGCTTGAGCAGGGTGGTCTTGCCGCTGCCGAGGAAGCCGGTCAGGATCGTGACCGGGATCAGTTTGGACATTGTTTTCTCCGGGAAGGGATGCCGCTTTGGCCTGTCGTGCGCGGGGTAAGTCGGGTTTGGGTAACTTGTTCGTTTATCTAGCGAGCGGGCGGTGACGCCGCTCAGCCATGCTTGCCAGGGGTGCGTGCGCCGCATTCGGCGCAAACGCCGTTCACGGTCAGCTCCACATGCTCCACGGCAAAGCCGCTCGGCACCTTGGGCGCGGCTTGCGCCGGCGCGCTGACGCCGTCCAGGCAGAAGGTGCGGTCGCAGCGGTTGCAATGGAAGTGGCTGTGCTGCCGGTGCACCTGCGCGCGCGCGGCCTCATGCTCGACCAGGCTGAAGCGGAAGACCCGGTCGTGGCCGGCCCGTTTCTGGGCCAGCCCTTGCTCGACCAGCCAGTCGAGCACGCGGTACACGGTCACGCGGTCGATCGCTTCGCCATCGGCCGGCATGCGGTCGATCACGGCCTGGTGGGTCAGCGGCTCGTGGCTTTCCATCAGGCAGGCCAGGATGCCAAGGCGCGGTTGGGTCACACGCGCACCCAGCTCGCGCAGGCGTTCGTGGGCTGCGTCCAGGGTGGCCGGCGCGGGGGGCATGGCGGATCCAGGCATGGCCTGGGTGGGGGAGGGGCTGCTGCTCATGGACCGATTTAACCATAGCGCCCCGGGTGATGCAATTCAGTTGCGTCAACTCGGCACCCTGGCGGCCGTCCTCGGCCCGCGCGCCGTCGCGCCAGCGGTTTGCGTCTATCATCGCCAGCAGGCCCCCGAGACCCGAGGAGACACTACATGCAGAACGACGCCAGCGCCCTGCTGTTCCCCAATTTCGAGCCCTTTCGCCTGCACATCGGCGACCTGGAGATCGCCGGCGTGCGCGGCGGCTCCGGGCCGCCGCTGTTGCTGCTGCATGGCCATCCCCAGAGCCACCTGATCTGGCACAAGGTGGCACCCGCGCTGGCCGACCACTTCACCGTGATCGCCACCGACCTGCGCGGCTATGGGAGCAGCAGCGCGCCGCCGGGCAAGGCCGGCTTTGAAACCTACAGCAAGCGCGCGATGGCGCAGGACCAGGTGGCGGTGATGGCGCAGCTGGGTTTCGACCACTTTGCGCTATGCGCCCACGACCGCGGCGCGCGCGTGGCGCATAGGCTGATCGCGGACCATCCCGGCCGGGTCACGCGCGCCATGCTGCTGGACATTGCTCCCACGCTGGCCATGTACGAACGCACCAGCATGGCATTTGCCGCCGCCTACTGGCACTGGTTCTTCCTGATCCAGCCGGCGCCATTCCCGGAAACGCTGATCAACGCGGAGCCCGAGTTCTATCTCAACAAGCTGATGGGCCTGCGCCACGCCGGGCTGAGCCCGTTCGCGCCCGAGGCGATGGCCGCCTACACCGCCGCCATGCGCGATCCGGCCCACGTGCATGCCATGTGCGAGGACTACCGCGCGGCAGCCACCATCGACCTGGACCATGACCGGGCGGACCGCGCCGATGGCCGCCGGCTGGATTGCCCGCTGCGCGTGCTGTGGGGCGAGCATGGCGTGGTGGCGCGTTGTTTCGAGCCGTTGGCGCTGTGGCAAGAGGTGGCGAGCGAGGTCAGCGGCCGCGCGGTGCCCTGCGGGCATTACATCCCCGAGGAGGCGCCGGGGGTGCTGCAGGAGGAAATGCTCGGCTTCTTCCGTTGATCTTCTGTTGATCTTCTGTTGAGCTTCCGTTGGTCTCCTGTGGTTCTCCCGTTGCGCACCGATTCCCGCAGGCTGCGTCGAGTTCGATACATTTAGCGCACCTTTGCGAAGAAATGTCTTAGCGGGTTATTCCGGATATTTGCCACTTTTCGACATTGATAGCATTGCGCTCCGGTCGCGCGGCCCAAGCCGCCGCGGCCGTATGCGCTGTGCCCGCGTCATGGTCGGCGCTGCCGCCCGGATCGGGCCGGCAGCGCAGGAATGGCAGCGCCCGACAGGGCGCGCCACTCCGGCCGGGGCAGTGTCGGGACGGGAATAGCAGGGTATCCAGGAGATAGCATGAAACGAGTTGCACAGTTTGTGGCTGCCGCGCTGACGGTCGGCGTGATGGGAGTGCATGCGGGCGCGCAAGCAGAGGAATTCCCCGGCAGCAAGCCGGTATCGGTGGTGGTGCCTTTTGCCGCGGGCGGCCCAACCGACAAGGTCTCGCGCGAGCTGGTCATGATCATGTCCAAGCACCTGGGTACCACGATGGTGATCGAGAATCTGGGCGGCGCTGGCGGCACCATCGGTGCCAAGAAGGTTGCGCAGGCCAAGGGTGATGGCTACACCATCCTGATCCACCATATCGGCATGTCCACCGCGCCGGCGCTGTACCGCAACCTCGGCTTCGATCCGCTCAAGGACTTCGAAACCGTGGGCGAGATCGCCGACGTGCCGATGGTGATGATTGGCAACAAGAACCTGCCGCCCGCCAGCTTCAAGGAACTGCTGCCCTATATCAAAGCCAATGCCAGCAAGCTGTCGCTGGCCAACGCTGGCATCGGCTCGGCCTCGCACCTGTGCGGCCTGCTGTTCCTGAGCGCGATCCAGACCGACCTGACCACGGTGCCCTACAAGGGCACGGCGCCGGCGCTGACCGATATCCTGGGCGGCCAGGTCAACCTGATGTGCGACCAGACCACCAATATCGCCGGCCAGCTCAAGGCGGGCGCGCTCAAGCCGTACGCCGCCATGCAGAGCCGCCGCGTGGAAGCCTTCAAGGACATCCCGACGGCCGCCGAGCAAGGCCTGCCGGGCGTCGAAGTGAAGATCTGGCACGCCATGTACGCGCCCAAGGGCACGCCCAAGCCGGTGGTGGACAAGCTCTCGGCAGCGCTGCAAAAAGCAGTGACGGACCCCAACTTCCGCGCCAAGATGGCTGAGCTGGGCGCCGAAGCCGTGCCCGCGCAGCGCGCCACGCCGGAATCGCTGAAGGTCTTCCTGGCCGGGGAAATCGGCAAGTGGAGCCCGGTGATCAAGAAGGCCGGCGTCTACGCAGACTGACCAGACGCAAGATCCGGTTCGTCCGCCGGCACCCGCTCGCGGATGGTGAAAAGGCCACGCGCAATGCGTGGCCTTTTGTCTTCCAGCGGCGTTGGCCGCGCGCAGCCAACGCCGCCTCGTCTATATTGTTCTGGTTGCCTTCGGTGCGGCAACGGATGCGCACGCAGAGCCGCTTGCGCCGGCCCTTGAATTCACCGCAGCCGTCGCCACCTACCTCCCTGACACATTCTCGCGAAGCCATCATGGAACAGTATCACGGCACTACCATCGTCAGCGTCCGGCGCGGCAACCAGGTTGCAGTCGGCGGTGACGGCCAGGTCACACTCGGCAATATTGTGATGAAGGGCACGGCACGCAAGGTCCGCCGCATCTACAACGGCAAGGTACTGGTTGGCTTCGCCGGCAGCACAGCCGATGCCTTCTCGCTGCTTGACCGCTTCGAGGCCAAGCTGGAGAAGTACCAGGGCAACCTGACCCGCGCCGCCGTCGACCTCGCCAAGGACTGGCGCTCGGACCGCGCGCTGCGCCGGCTCGAGGCCATGCTGATCACCGCCGACCGCGACACCACGCTGGTGATCACCGGCAACGGCGATGTGCTCGACCCCGAAGGCGGCGTGGCCGCGATCGGCTCGGGCGGCGCTTATGCCCAGTCGGCCGCCAAGGCGCTGGTGGAGAACACCGAGCTTTCGCCCAAGGACATCGTCGAGAAGTCGCTGGGCATTGCCGGCGAGCTCTGCATCTACACCAACACCAATTTCGTCATCGAGACGCTGGAATGAGCGTCGGCCGGCCGCGCAATGACCTGTTGCGTGGCCGCCTGGGCCCGGATGCCGCACCGCTCCGGTCCGTCGTCTTCCTCTGAACGGATACCATGTCGCATACCATGACCCCGTCGGAAATTGTTTCCGAACTCGACAAGCACATCATCGGCCAGAACAAGGCCAAGAAGGCGGTAGCGGTTGCGCTGCGCAATCGCTGGCGCCGCCAGCAGGTGGAAGAACCCCTGCGCCAGGAAATCACGCCCAAGAACATCCTGATGATCGGGCCGACCGGCGTCGGCAAGACCGAGATCGCGCGCCGCCTGGCCAAGCTGGCCGATGCGCCGTTCATCAAGATCGAGGCCACCAAGTTTACCGAGGTGGGCTACGTGGGCCGCGACGTGGACACCATCGTGCGCGACCTCGCGGAGATGGCGGTCAAGCAGGCGCGCGAATCCGAAATGAAGAAGGTGCGCGCCAAGGCCGAGGAAGCCGCCGAGGACCGCCTGCTCGACGTGCTGCTGCCGCCGCCGCGCGATATCGGCTTTAATCAGCCCGAGGAAAAGGATTCCAATACGCGCCAGGTGTTCCGCAAGAAGCTGCGCGAAGGCCAGCTCGACGACAAGGAGATCGAGCTTGAGGTTGCCGCCGGCTCGCCGAACATGGACATCATGGGTCCCCCGGGCATGGAAGACATGACCGAGCAGATCCGCACCATGTTTGCCGGCCTGGGCCAGGGCAAGAAGGCGCGCCGCAAGATGAAGGTGCACGAAGCCTTCAAGCTGCTGATCGACGAGGAAGCCGCCAAGCTGCTCAATGACGAAGAGGTCAAGCACAAGGCGGTGGCCAACGTCGAGCAGAACGGCATCGTTTTCCTCGACGAGATCGACAAGATCGCCAGCCGCAGCGACGTGGGCGGCGCCGAAGTGTCGCGCCAGGGCGTGCAGCGCGACCTGCTGCCGCTGGTCGAGGGCACCACGGTGAACACCAAGTACGGCATGATCAAGACCGATCACATCCTGTTCATTGCCTCGGGCGCCTTCCACCTGTCCAAGCCGAGCGACCTGATCCCCGAGCTGCAAGGGCGCTTCCCGATCCGCGTCGAGCTGGAATCGCTGTCGGTCTCCGACTTCGAGGCCATCCTGACGCAGACCGACGCCAGCCTGACCAAGCAATACCAGGCGCTGCTGAACACCGAGCAGGTGCAGCTGGTGTTCGCGCCGGATGGCATCCGCCGCCTGGCAGAGATCGCTTTTTCGGTCAACGAGAAGGTCGAGAACATCGGCGCACGCCGCTTGTACACGGTGATGGAGCGGCTGCTGGAGGACCTGTCCTTCCATGCCACCAAGTCATCGGGCGAGACGGTCACCATCGACGCGGCCTATGTGGATGAGCGCCTGGGCGACCTGGCCGGCAACGAAGACCTGTCGCGCTACGTGCTGTAAGCCTTAGCCCGGTTCAGCGGCATCCAGACGATCCAGACGACAAAGGGCGCACTTCGGTGCGCCCTTTGTCGTTTTGCAATACGCCCGCTCAGTGCGCGTGCGCATGCCCCGCCGGCATCGGCGCGGTCAGCTCCAGCGCTGCCGCCGGCGTCTTCAGCTCGCGCAGGCTCTGGCCATCCGCGGGGATCTGCGTCCATTCGGTGCGCCCGTCCTCGCATTCCTGCACCACCGGGAAATACAGCTTGCCGGCCTGCTCGGGCAGCTTCATCAGCATCACGAACTCATCGAAATGCGCGTCGGCCAGCGAGCCGGCAAACCAGCGCAGCGTGCGCACGTCCTCGCTCACGGTCTTGCCGTGCGAGGTGTAGGGCTTGGCCAGCGGCGCGCGTTTCACTTCCAGTTGCCAGCCTGCCTTGGGCTGCGGATGGGCGCCTTGCACGCCTTCCGGGATGGTCACGGTGATGGCGCGGGTGGCGCTGCCGTTGCAGCCATGCCCCACCATCAGCGCGCCTTTGAAGTAGCTGCCTGCCGTCGCGGCCTTTTGCTCGAACACGATGTGCGCGAACGCGGCGGGCGTCCAGCTTGCGCCAAGCGAGGCCAGCGCGATGGTCACTGCGGGCAGCAGGCGGGATGCGGTCATGTGGATTCTCCTGGGAAGCGCGTCAGTCTAGCGCCGAAGGACGCCTGCGGCCCTGCGGCGCAGGGCCGCAGGCGTCGTGTGCCCCGGAAATCATGTCGGAATTGTCTTACGCGGCTTTCGGAGCGTCACGCCTGATTGTCGGAGGCGCCCATGCGTACTCTGTACTTACGGTGTGGGCAAACGCGGATCGCACCCGGCATAGGCCAAGAGCGAGACTGCCCTCCACAATATCCGCCACTGAAAAAGGAGCACGACATGATGAAGAAATGGCTGAGCGCAGCAGTGTGTTCGATGATGTTTGCCGGCCCTGCGGCCTTCACGCTGGCGCATGCCGCACCCGCGGGTTCCAAAGCGGACTACGACGCGGCCGTGAAGACCGCCAGCGCCAACTACAAGGCCGCGCGCGCCCAGTGCGACAGCCTCAAGGACAACGCCAAGGACGTGTGCGTGAAGGAAGCCAAGCGCGACGAGGACGTGGCCAAGGCTAACGCCGAAGCGACCCGCGATGGCACGGCCAAGGCGCGCGCCAAGGCGGACAAGGTCAAGGCCGATGCCGACTACAGCGTGGCCAAGGAAAAATGCGACGACGCTAAGGGCAATGACAAGGATGTGTGCGTGAAGGAAGCCAAGGTTGCCCACGAGCGGGCCTTGGGTTCGGCCAAGGTCGAGAAGGCTGCCGCCACCGGCACCAGCACCGACGTCGCCGAAGCGCGCGCCGACGCCAAGAAGGACACCATGGACGCCGCCTACAAGGCTGACAAGCAAAAGTGCGATGCACTGTCCGGCGACGCCAAGGACAAGTGCCTGGCTGACGTGAAGACCAAGTACGCCAAGTAACTGGCCTGCGCGCTGGCTCAGCAGGTTGAGCCAGCACGCCAAGTCGGCACGTCACCCATCCACGACATCCACGATAGAGGAAGCGACCATGAATTGGGATCAAATCGCAGGCAAATGGGACCAGGCCAAGGGCAAGGTCAAGGAAAAGTGGGGTCAGCTCACAGACGACGACCTTACCCAGATCCAGGGCAAGCGCGATCAGCTTGCCGGCCGGATCCAGGAGCGCTATGGCTACACCAAGGAGCGCGTGGAAGAGGAAATGAAAGCGTGGGAGCGTGATTCACGCTGGTAAGAGACCCGGATAAGACACGCTGGTAAAGAGAAGCGTAAGACAGGTAAGCATTCGTAAGCACGCTGGTGCGTGTTGCGATGCAATGCCAAAGTGGCGGCCGGCACGATCGAAGGATCGTAGCCGGCCGATTAGCACCCGCATCCCCAACCACCAACCTGGCAGGAGAAACGAAATGAAACGCGAGCTACTGTCCTCGTTCGGCGTACTTTGCGGCCTTGCCGCGGCCACTGTCTTTCTCTGCGTGCGCCCGGAGGCCGCGCCCGTACATCGCCAGGCGAGCGCGCCAGTGGTGGCGAAGCCCGCCGTGTTGGCCGGCACCACGCCGCAAGCCGCGGTGGAACTGGCCGTGCAGGCCGGCGATCTCGGCTCGCGTGCCGACCGCCATGCCAGCGACGCGCTGCGCATTGCCGAGCAAGCCGCCGGGCAGGAAGAGGACCTGGACTGGGACTACGTGCAGTTGCGCCTCTGAGCTTGCGGATTCGCGGCGAACGCCTAGCGCGATACCGGCCGCTTGCCCAGTTTGCGCTGCAGCGTGCGCCGATGCATATTGAGCGCGCGCGCGGTGGCCGAGATGTTGCCCTCGTGTTCGGACAGCACCCGCTGGATGTGCTCCCACTCCAGCCGGGCCACCGATAGCGGCACCGGCTCTTCCATGGCGGCTTCGGCCGCGTCTTCCGATACCCCGGCCATCAGCGCCGTCAGGATCGAATCCACATTGGCCGGCTTGGCCAGGTACTCATCAGCACCGTGCTTGACCGCGGCCACCGCGGTGGCAATGCTCGCATAGCCCGTCAGCACCAGGATGCGCGCATCGGGCAACGCCGCGCGCAGCGGCGCGACCAGTTGCAGGCCAGACTCGGCTGGCGCGGTGCTGCCGGCTTCCGGCGGCGCGCTCAGGTGCAGGTCCAGCGTGATGTAGTCAAACGGCGTTTGTGCCGCCAGCGCCAGCGCCTGCTGGCGGTTATGGGCGATCTGCACGGCGTAGCCGCGGCGCGTCAGCGCGCGTGCCAGGGCGCCCGCGAACACGGCATCGTCGTCGACGACCAGGAAGGGAGCGGCATCGCTGGCGCCGGGCTGTGCGCCGGCGGCGGCGGGATCGTGGGGGGCGTCGGTCATCGCGGGCTCGTTGTCAGGGGTGAGGCAAACGGTGAGGCGGCCGGTAAGGCTGCCAGGGAAGGCGCGGGCAGGCGCAGCTCGGCCACGGTGCCGCCCTCGTGGTGGTCATGCCAGGCCAGCCGGCCGCCCATCTGCTGGGCCGCGCTTTGCGCCAGGTACACGCCAATGCCCTGGCCGCCGTGCATGCTGGTCATCGGTGCTTCGCCCAGGCGCGCGCGCTGGGATTTTGGGATGCCCAGGCCGCGGTCGGTGACGCGGAAGATCAGCGTCGGCAGCGCGCGGTTGTTCTCCAGCGCGATGGCCAGGCGCAGCGGAATCTGCTCGTGCCCCGCGGCCAGCTGGCTGCGCGCGGCGTTGTCCAGCAGGATCGTCAGGATCTGCCCCACGCGCGCGGCCTCCACCGGCAGGGCCGCGGCTTCGCCAATGGCATTGGCTTCCAGCCGGGCATGGGGGTGGCGCAACTGCCAGCGTTCCACGTAGCCGTCCAGCCACGCATCGATGCGCTGCGGCGCTGCGGTCTCGTGGTCGTCGCGCAGGCGGGCCAGGATCGATTTGCACAGCTCGAGCTGTTGTTCCATGGTCTGCAGGTCCGGCAGGTAGGCGGACACTTGCGTGGTGGCCAGGCGCGGGTCCGCCGCATCGGCGCGCAGCTCGCCGGCGATGACCGCCAGCGTGGCCAGCGGCGTGCCGATCTCGTGGGCGACCGCCGCGGCCTGGTCGTTCAGCGCTTCGATGCGCGCGTCGCGCAGCAACTGTTCGCGTGCCAGGTTGAGCTCCGCGTCGCGCTGGCGCAGCACGCCGGACAGGCGCGCCACGAAGACCGCGATCATGGTCGCGCTGGCGACAAAGTTGAGCCACATGCCGGCCAGGTGATAGTTGATGGCGTTGTCCGGGTTGTGCAGGTTCAGCGGCACATACTCGATCAGCATCAGGCTGTAGCAGGCCATCGCGTAGGCGGCGAGCGCGATCACGTTGCGCCACGGCAGGATCGCGGCGGCGATCGCCAGGCCCGGCAGGTAGAACGAGACAAAAGGGTTGGTCGCGCCGCCAGTGAAGAACAGGTTGGCCGACAGCGCCGTCAGGTCGACCATCAGCTGGCCCATCAGCTCGGCGTCGCTCGGCATGCCGCCGCGGCTGGTGTGCATGCGCAGGCGCAGGCCGGTGAGCAGGTTGAACACCGCTTGCAGGGACAGGATCGCCAGCAGGGGGCTGTATGGCAGGATCACGCCGGCCACGGCCTCGCACGAAACCAGCAGCACCGCTTGCCCGCCCATCAGCGCCCAGCGCAGCCAGAACAGGCGGCGCAGGCTCATCAGGTTGTGACGGACCGGGATGATGCTCGTGGCGGAGCCGGGGCGGGAGGGGGCCGTGTCTGGCGGCACGGCTGCGATGGTATCCATGCCGCGAGTTTAACAACGACCGGCGCCCGGCCTGCCGCGTGCGACACCGTGCCGCATTGGTTGGCGCCGGGGCCGCTGCCAGACTGAACGGTTCGCTGCCGGGCAGCCAACCGGCCGGTTCCTCGATTTGCGCCGCCTGGCTCACGTCGCCAGGGACGCCATGGTCTAATGTTCTCTTTGTGCAGTCCTTTGAATCTCAGTGGAGATAGTCCAGATGCAAGCCAGATTCCTCGCCGCGGTGCCCGCCGCCCTGCTCGCCGCGCTGTGCTCGAACGCGGCTTTTGCCCAGGTCGATGTCAGCAACGCCTGGGCGCGCGGCACCGTGCCGGCGCAGACCGCCACCGGCGTGTTCATGACCCTGCATGCGCACGAGCCCGCCAAGCTGATCGGCGTCAGCACGCCGGCGGCAGCCACAGCCGAAGTGCATGAGATGAAGATGGATGGCAACGTGATGCGCATGCGTGCCATCGGCGCGCTCGACCTGCCCCGCATGCAGGACGTCGAGCTCAAGCCGGGTGGCTATCACGTGATGCTGATGGGTCTCAAGGCGCCGCTGAAGAAGGGTGACACCGTGCCGCTGACGCTCAAGATCGAGCAGGGTGGCAAGGTGACCGAGCAGAAGGTCGACGCCGAAGTGCGCGACCTCACCGCAACGGCGCCGGCCGCCGGCGCGCACGGTGACCACAAGCACTGAAGCACTGAGCCGTACAGGCAGCTAGCTGGGCTGCCTAGCTGCGCAGGCTGATCGCGTCGTCCGGCTCGTCGCCTGCGGCCACCGCGATCACGCGGTCGCGCAGCCAGCTATGGCCGGGATCGGCGTCGGTACGGTCGTGCCAGATCAGGCTGAAGCCAAAGCCCGGCAGGGGGAAGGGCGGATCGAACACCGCGAAGCGTGGGTCCTCCTCGAACGCGGCCAGGCTGCGGCGCGCAGTGGTCAGGACCAGGTTGGTGCCGGCAATCAGCGCTGGCGCCACGCTCCAGTGGGGCAGCACGCAGGCAATCTTGCGCCGCCCGCCCACCTTGGCCACAGCGGCGTCGATGGCATCTACGCGCTCGCTGTGGGCCGCCACCAGCACATGCGAGCGGGCCAGGTACGCCACCTGGTCAAGCTTGCCCAGGCCGCGCACCGTGGCCGCATCCACCATGCAGGCATAGGTTTCCTCAAATAGCTCCGTGCAGTGCACGCCTTCCGGGGGCTGCCCGAACACGCCCAGCGCCAGGTCGATCTCGCCGTCCGCGACCTTGGCTGTCATGGCTTCGCGGCTGGCCTGGCTGACCACCAGGTCGATGCCAGGCGCGATCTTGCGCACCGCGCGCAGCAGGCCGGGCAGCAGCGCCATGGCGCCGTAGTCGGACATGGCCAGGCGGAAGCTGCGGCGCGCCGTGGCGGGCTGGAAGCCGGAAGGCCCCAGCAGGATGCGTACCTGCGCCAGCGCCTCGGCCAGCGGGCCCGCCAGTTCGTGGGCGCGCGCGCTCGGCACCAGGCCGCCCTGGCCACGCACCAGCAGCGGGTCGTCCAGCAACTGGCGCAGGCGGCCCAGCGCGTGGCTCACCGCAGGCTGGCTGAGGTGCAGGCGCAGCGCGGCGCGCGAAATATGTCGTTCGGCCAGCAGGGCTTCCAGCACCACCAGCAGGTTCAGGTCGATACCGCGGAGATCATTCATGCGGCGCATATTAACGCTACGAAACGAGAATTGGTAATTCGCGGCGCAATATTTCACACTGGGGCATCCAATTTTTGGCGAAGGAGATGCCGCAATGCCTGGTATAAATCACTTTTCGCCGGCGCTTGCCGGCCTCGTTCCCGTCCTGGTGGCCATTGTTTCCGGGGCGGTGATCCCATTTCAGGCCGGCGCCAACGCCGCGCTCGGGCGCAGCCTGGGCCATCCGCTATGGGCCACTGTGGTGTCGCTGCTGGTCAGCCTGGCGGTGGTGGTGCCGCTGCTGTGGCTGCTGAAGGTTCCGCTGCCCTCGCTGGCGGTGGGCGGGCCGGGCTGGATGTGGGTCGGTGGCGTGGCGGGCGTGTTCTACATTACCGTGGCACTGGTGCTGGCTCCGCGCCTGGGCGCAGGCGGCTTTATCGCGGCGGTGGTGGCGGGGCAGATGGTGGGCGCGCTGCTGCTGGACCAGTTTGGCCTGGCGGGTTTCGCGGCGCGCGCCGTGACGCCGGGGCGCATGGCCGGCGCCGCGCTGGTGGTGCTGGGGGTGGTGGTGATGCAGTTCGCCGCGGCGGGCGCGGGCAGCACAACGCCAGCGCAGTCGGCGAACTGATCAGCCCTTGGTTTGCGCCTGGCCGGCATCCTCGCGGCGGCGTGCCAGGCAGGCGGGGCAGAGGCAGTGCTGGCCCGGCACGATCTGCCGGGCGGGCAGCAGTGGCTGGGTGGCGCACCAGCAGTGGGGCAGGCCGGCGGCATAGCCGCAGACAAAGCCGGCGCCGCAGGCGCTGCAATGCTCGATGGGGCGCAATTGCCCCGTCAGCACCGTGGCCGGATCGCTCACGGCTTGTCCCCGGGCAGCTCGTCTTCCTGGCCCAGCCGGGACATGGCGGAGCGCATCAGCCGCATCTGGCCCGAAAAATTGGTGCATGCATCGCAAATGGCCATGTGTCCGCGCATGCGCACGCGCTCGAACCAGCTCAGCGGCCGGTCCATGCTTTCCATGGTCAGGTGGTGGATCTCGCGGCAGTTTGGCAGCAGCCGGCGGTGGGGTGGCGTGTCAGGCATGGCTTCCTTCGGTCGGAGAGGCGGTTTCGGGCCGGGGCAGCTTGCCTGGCTGCCCCGGCCTGCTTACAAGCTCGGGCGAGCGTCAGGCACTCACGCCTTCTGCCCAAACCAGTTCAGTTCCAGGCACTCGCGCAGGCGCATGCGGGCTCGGTACAGCATGACCCAGGCATTAGTCGTCGTGATCTCGAGTTCCTGACAGATTTCTTCGGTTTCCAGCTCCAGCCATTCCCGCATCATGAAAATCCGGCCGATCTTGGCGGGCAGCTTGTCCACGCACAGCTGGAGGATCTCGAAGAACTCGCGGCGCTCCAGCGCGCGGTCCGGGTTGCCCCAGTCGGAAGGTGGCGTATGGTAGTGGCCGTTCTTGGCGAACAGGGCGTCGAAGGCATCGATATCCGACTGCGCCTCGCCGTCCTCGTCGCCGCCGCCCAGCGTCAGGCGTACTTCGCGCCGGCCGCTGCGCAGCGTATCGATGATCTTGTGCTTGAGGATGCCGATGAGGTAGGTCTTCAGCGCGGACTGGCCGCTGAAGCGCTCAGGGTGTTCCAGCGCGGCCACCAGGGTGTCGGAGACGGTATCCTCGGCCAGTGCCTGGTCGCGTAGTTGCAGGCGGGCGAAGCGCAGCAAATGGGGGCGCAGGGCGCTAAGATCGTCGGGGTGCAGGCTCATTGTGTTGCCGCTATTCGATGGCGATGCGACTGTTGGACAACCGTTGGACAACTGTTGCGTGGATAGAACGCCATGGTGCGCCGCAGTACGCATGCACCGGTTTTGAACCCCCGCTGCACCACCGTCTGCACGCGTGCGCCACGGTTTCTTGTAAAATCGGCGCCTGCCGCGGCCGGAGGTGGCCTATTCGGGGTAAAAAGCCCCTTAACCAATCGCTCACCGCCGGTCAGAATTGCCATGATACCTGTTGAATCTCACGGATGTCCCTTGCCATGAACGCCGACACCCCTGGGCCTGCCGCTACCGCGGTGGCCGCAATTGCCCCAGCCCTCAAGGCCGAAATCCTTGCCGAGGCGCTGCCCTATATCCGCAAGTTCCACGGCAAGACCATTGTGGTCAAGTACGGCGGAAACGCGATGACCGAGGAAAAGCTCAAGCACGGCTTCGCGCGCGACGTGATCCTGCTCAAGCTGGTCGGCATGAACCCGGTCGTGGTTCACGGCGGTGGCCCGCAGATCGACGAAGCCCTGAAGAAGGTCGGCAAGGTCGGCACGTTTATCCAGGGCATGCGCGTTACCGATGAAGAGACCATGGAAGTGGTCGAATGGGTGCTTGGCGGCGAAGTGCAGCAGGACATCGTCATGCTGATCAACCAATATGGCGGCCAGGCCGTGGGCCTGACCGGCAAGGACGGCGGCCTGATCCGCGCCAAGCGCCTCAAGATGCCGGACCGCGAAAGCCCCGGCGCCTTCATCGACATCGGCTTCGTGGGCGATATCGAGGCCATCAACCCGGCGGTGGTCAAGGCCCTGCAGGACGACGCCTTCATCCCGGTGATCTCGCCGATCGGCTTTTCCGACGACGGCCAGGCCTACAACATCAACGCCGATGTGGTGGCGGGCAAGATGGCCGAGATCCTCAAGGCCGAGAAGCTGGTGATGATGACCAACATCCCGGGCGTGATGGACAAGGCCGGCAACCTGCTGACCGACCTGTCGGCGCGCGAGATCGAGGAACTGTTCGCGGATGGCACCATCTCCGGCGGCATGCTGCCCAAGATCTCGTCGGCGCTGGACGCGGCCAAGAGCGGCGTGAATTCGGTGCACATCATCGACGGCCGCATCGAACACTCGCTGCTGCTTGAAATCCTGACCGAACAAGCGTTCGGTACCATGATCCGTTCGCACTAGAACGCATCTACGGCAGCGCGCGCCGCGCGCTGCCGCTTCACTTCTTTTTCTTCCTGCGTGCCCACTATTTCCCCGCCCTTGCGCCGCAGCCTGCGCGGTGCGCGCCGACGCCGCCCCGCGGGCGACAATTCCGGCCGCACGGTCTGGCTGTTCGACCTCGACAACACGCTGCACGACGCGTCGCATGCGATCTTTCCCGCCATCAACCAGTTGATGACGGCGTATGTCGCGCGCGTGCTGGGCAGTGACGAGGCCATCGCCAGCGAGGTTCGGGTGAAGTACTGGCAGCGCTATGGCGCGACGCTGCTGGGCATGATCCGCCACCACAACGTGGACCCGGCCGACTTCCTGCGCGCCGCGCATGATTTCCCCGAACTGGCGGAGATGGTGCGGGTGCAGCGCGGCCTGGTCGGCCACCTGCGCCGCCTGCCCGGGCGCAAGATCCTGGTGACCAACGCACCGGAGCAATACGCGCGCGCGGTCATGAAGGTGGCTGGCATCCAACAGTGTTTCGAGCGGGTGGTCGCGATTGAGGACATGTGGGTGCACGGCCATCTGCGGCCCAAGCCGGACCGGCGCATGTTGCGCCGGTTGCTGGTGCAGCAACGGGTGGCGCCGCACCGTGCGGTGCTGGTGGAAGACACGTTGTCCCACCTCAAGCGCTACGCGGGCACGGGCATTCGCACGGCCTGGGTGACGGGCTACCTGCGCACGCTGGCGCCATCGCGTCCGCACGACGTGCCGATGCCCGCGGGCTCCGCGGTGGCGGGCGCCAGCGGTGACGCCGTGCTGCGCAGCACGCTGGATGCGCAGGACCGGCAGCACACCGGCCACGCCGCGCAGGAACATTCGGTGACGCTGGTGGCGGCCGAGACGCAGGATCCGCCCGCGCTGGCGACTGGCACGACAGCGCCGCAGGCGCTGCCGGCATCGGCGCCGCGCGTGCGGGCGCGGATCGTAAATCGCCCCGGCTATGTGGACGTAAAAGTACAATCCATGCATCAACTCCAACGACGAATGCGGAGAATCGGGTCATGATGCACAGTAACGGGCACCCATCGGGTGCGGCTCCGGCCGCTGCCGGGCAGGGCGCAGGCGCGGACGGGGCGCCGGCACGCAAACGCCCGCGTCCTGGCGAGCGGCGTGTGCAGATCCTGCAGACGCTGGCCGGGATGCTGGAAGTGCCGCGCGGGGAAAAGGTCACCACCGCGGCGCTGGCGGCCAAGCTCAGCGTATCGGAGGCGGCGCTGTACCGCCATTTCGCCAGCAAGGCGCAGATGTTCGAAGGCCTGATCGGCTTTATCGAGCAGACCGTCTTCGGACTGATCAACCAGATCACCACCCAGGAAGAGCATGGTTTGCGCCAGGCGCACGCCGTGGTGCGCATGCTGCTGTCCTTTGCCGAGAAGAATCCCGGCATGACGCGCGTGCTGACCGGCGAAGCGCTGGTGGGCGAGCATGATCGCCTGCAGGAGCGCATCAACCAGGTAGTGGACCGGATCGAGGCCTCGCTGCGGCAGTGCCTGAAGATCGCCATCAGCCAGGGTGCGTTTCCGCCCGACGCCGATGTGCCGGTGCGCGCCGCGCTGATCGTGGCGACCGTGCAGGGGCAGTGGCATCGCTATGCCAAGAGCGGCTTTCGCAAGCTGCCGAGCGAGAACGCGGACGCGCAGTTGCGCGTGTTGCTCGGCTAGGCCGCGCCATCGGCCATGAGAAAGGGCAGGCTCGCGCCTGCCTTTTTTTCGTCATCAGGCCGCCGGCACATGGATGCTGGCCTTGATGTGCTTCAGGTTGGCCACGATGGTAAACGTCATCACGATCAGCAGGGACCAGGAACTCCACTTGCCCACATGCACCGCCGACCACGCGCCAAGCTGGTTGGGGTAGTGCCATACCGCGAAGAACGTGCTGATGTTCTCCGCGATCCAGACGAACAGCCCGATCAGCACGAAGGCCAGCAACAGCGGCATCTCGCGCTCGCGGTCCAGCGGGCGGAAGCGGACTGTGGTGCGCGCGTACAGGCCTGCGATGCCACAAGCCAGGTACCAGCGGTAGTCACCGATAAAGTGATGGGTGAAGAAGTTCGCGTAGACCAGCGCCGCCATCAGGCCCGCCATCCAGTACGGCGGGTGATGGCGCACATTCACGTCCAGCATGCGCCAGGCCTGGATGATGTAGCTGCCTACCGCCGCGTACATGAAGCCCGAGAACAGCGGCACGCCCAGCACCTTGGTGTACGCAAAATCCGGGTAGCTCCAGGACTGGATGCCACCCGAGACCTTGAACACCTCCAGCGCGAAGCCCACGACGTGGAACAGGCTGATGGCCTTTAGTTCGTCCAGCGTTTCCAGGCGCGCCCACACCATCGCCGCCTGGATGCCGAGCGCGGCTGCCAGCAGCAGGTCGTAGCGCGGGATACCAAGCAGGCCGCCGCGCGGGACAGCGAACACGCAGAGGAAGAACAGCCCCGCGAACAAGCAGGAGCGCGCCTCCTTGACGCCGAAGGCCAGGAACTCGCACAGCCCGCGCCGCGCGCCGGTGAGCGCAAGGCCAGGGCGTGGCGCGGTCAGGATACGGTCGAGCCGGTTATGCGCGGGGCCATGGCCGTAGTGCAGCCCAGGGCGCAAGCGGGGCGAATCGCGCATGCGTGTAGCGGTGGTTGTCATGCTGGCGTCAGTCCGCACAGGCGCGCACCGGCACGCGGCGATCGACAGGCCTGATGCGATCGCACCAGCGGCGCAGCGCAGCACCGAGCGTGGCGAACGCCAGCAGCGGCAGGCCGATCCACGCACACTCCAGCCAGAAGCGCGCAGCGCCAAACAGGCCCGCGCCGGCCAGCGGCAGCGGCCGCCATGGCAAGGTCACGCGCTGCGCCGTCAGCGGGTAGAAGAGCGCCGTGCCGATGCCGCGGTCGGTCAGCAGGTCCAGCAAGGGATGCGACACGGTGCTCAGTGCGATGAACAGGAACGCGATGCCGCGCTGCCAGCCGCAGCGCCGCGCCGCCAGCGCGGCCAGCAGGCCAAGCGCCACCGCGAAGCCGATCGAGTGGGTCAGGCCGCGGTGGCCCAGCAAGGTGTTGTAGCGCACCCCGGCGTACCAGACGTTGAGCATGTCGACATCCGGCACGATGCTCGCCGCGACGCCAGCCAGCACCAGGCCGGCCGGCACCCGCCGCCGTCCCAGCACGGCCGCCAGCGCGAGTGGCGGGGCGCAATGAAGGTAGGTTGGCATGGCGTTGCGCCTTCGTTCAGGCTGATGCCGAGGCGGCAGCGTCGGCGTCTTCTTCGCCGGCCGGGGCGGCAGGCTTGTCGCGCAGCGGCTGCCATGCGGCGCCCGCGGCGTACCAGTCGATGCGCCGGGTCATGACCATGATGGCAGCCAGGATCACGAACATCAGCAGCGAGCCCAGCATCAGCGCATTGTCCTCCGACAGCAGCAGGCCATAGAGCGCGCCGTACAGCACCGTCAGCAGCGTGGCAAAGGCCAGCCCGCGCCGCCAGCTCTGCAGCACGAACGACAAGTAGAAGCCCAGCAGCCCGATGCAGGCACCGCTGGCCGCCAGGTAGGCCAGCGCGAACGAGATATGCTCGGACAGGCTCAGCAGCAACAGGAAGAACACCGCGAGCGCCAGGCCCACCAGCAGGTACTGGATCGGGTGGATGCGCAGGCGCTTGATGAGCTCGAACATGAAGAAGCCAGCGAAGGTCAGCAGCACGAACATGGCGCCGTACTTCACCGCGCGCTCGGCCTGCAGGTAGATGTTGACCGGATCGATCAGCGTCACCGACACCGTTTCCAGCGTGCCGTCGCCCGAGCCAGCGAGCTGGCCGCGAGCCTTGGTGTTGTACGAGGTCACGCTCCAGTTGCTGCGAAAGCCTTGCGCGGTCACGCTGCGGGTGCGAGGCAGGAAGTCACCGTCGAAACTCGGATGCGGCCAGGCGGAATCGAGCGAGATATCGTTCTGGTCGCCCACCGGGGTGAAGGCCAGCGACTGCGCGCCCAGCAGCGGCAAGGTCAGCGAGAACGGCACCACGCGCTGTGCCTGCGCGGACCTGCCATCCAGGCCGGGCTTGGCGGCCTTGGCGGGCGGCAGGTCGATCTCGGCGTGCAGGCCTTGGGACAGGCTCTTGAGCAGTGCGCCTTGCTCCAGCTTAAGCGGCTTGCCGTCCAGCTCGAACGCAGGCGCCGCCATCAGGCCGCGCGTGTCGCTGATGCCGATCGTGATGTATGGCTGGCCCACCTCAAAGCCGACGTGGCCGGCCGAGCGCGGCAGCTCGGCCGGATCGGGCAGCGCGATGGTGCCCTGCCAGCGGCTTTGCATCTCGTACACCAGCACCTTGTGAATGCCGCGATAGCGCTCGCTCGGCGTGACCTCGCCCTTGACGCGCAGCGTGGTGGGGAAGACCAGCAGCTGCCCGGCCTCCGCCTGCAGCACGGTGGCATTCGGCCGCTTGGGGTCGCTGCTGTCCGTCACGCGCAGGATCTCCTTGTACGGCAGCACCAGCACCGGGCCGGTCAGGGTTTGCGGGCCGGCGTAGCTCTGCCAGACGCTGCGCACCGCTTCCTCGCGGTAGTGCTTGCGGTCCTGCACGGCGTTGCCCACGAGGTGCAGCGGGATCAGGATCAGCAGGATCAGGAACGCCGTGATGGCGGACTTGAAAAACAGGATTCGGTTCATGGCGGCAGGCGCGCGGGAGTGACGATGCCGCTAGCTTAGGCTTGCCATGTGAGCCGCCGCGGAAGCCTGCGTGAAGCGATTCGCGCGCTTGTGTGTTGAGTGTGAAGCCGCTATGCCGCAGGCAGCGTCAGCGTCGCGCACGCGCCACCCTCGGCGCGGTTGGCCAGCGTGATGTCACCGCGATGCAGCGTGGCGATCTCGCGTACGAAGCACAGGCCCAGCCCGGTGCTCTTGTCTTGCCCGCCGGGGCGCGGCAGCGAATAGAAACGCTCGAACAGGCGCGCCAGCGCATAGTCGGGAACGCCGGGGCCGTGATCGGTGACGCGCACGGCGATCATGTGAGCGGGCTCATTGCCGTGCGCCACGGACACGTCGACCGTGCTGGCCGCTGGCGCAAAGTCGATGGCATTCTCCAGCAGGTTGCCCAGCGCCTGGTGCAGCAGGAACGGATCGCCCCTCACCACCGCTGCGGGCTGGCCCGGCGGCAGCAAGCGCAGCGTCAGGTCGCGCTGGCGCGCGCGCGGCTCCAGCTCATGCAGCAACTGCTCGATCAGCGGCTCCAGCGCAACCGGCGCGTGGGTCTCCAGGCTCTGGCGTTGCTCCAGTGCCGCGAGCGCCAGCAGCTTGCGGATCATTTCCTCAAGCCGCTGCGCCTGCCGCCGGATATTGGCGACGAAGCGGTTGCGGTCGGCGGCCGGCATGTCCTCCTGCAGCAGCTCGGCGGCGCCGCCGATGGCTGCCAGCGGGCTCTTCATCTCGTGCGTCAGCGTATGGATATAGTGCTCGACGTACTGCTTGTCCTCCAGCCGCAAGCGCATGCTCTCCACCGAGCGCCCCAGCTCGGCCAGCTCGCTGGCGCCGCGCAGCGGCATCTCGGCACGCTCGCCCGACGCCACCGCACGCGCGTAGCGCTGCAGGCGGCGCAGGCCGTGCACCAGCCACAGCGTGCAGGCCAGGCCGATCACGAACGCACCGCCCATCAGCAGCAGGCCGTTGAGCAGGATCTTGCGCTGGCTGCGCTCGATGAACGGCGCCATGGTCACATTGGGCTTGGCCACGGTCAGCACGCCGATGGTCTTGTTGCCGTCGCGGATGGGGGCTGCCACGTGCATCACCGTGCTGGCGTCGTCGTCGGGGTTGGCGCGGGTGCTGCGCGCGCCGTACTCGCCGCGCAGCGTGCGGTAGACGTCGTTCCAGCGCGAGTAATCCGCGCCCACGGCTGCTTCGCCGGAATCGAAGCGCACGATGCCGCGCTCGTCTGTGATGTAGATGCGGTAGCCCACCGCATCCTTGTGCATGCCCCACACATTGGCGTCGACCTTGTCCTCGCGCAGCCGCGCCAGGCGGCGCGCGAAGGCGCCGTTGGCAATGCGGCCGCTCTTCATGTCGTCGGCGGCCAGCACCGCCAGCACGTGGGCGGTGTCGACCAGCGTGTCTTCCATGGCCTGCCGCACGCCGGGCTTGACCTCCTGCACGAACACCCGCAGCGTGAGGAAAGCCGCCAGCCCGACGATCAGGAAGAAGCCGAGGAAGATGCGAAGCCCGATATGCATGCGTAGCCGTGGGTGCGTTGTGAGTGAAGTGAAGGAGGGACTCAGCCTTCGAGCGAATACCCCATGCCGCGATGGGTGCGGATCGAATCGCACTCGGGATCGAGCGCGCGCAGCTTGGCGCGCACCGTCTTGATATGCGTGTCGACGGTGCGGTCGATGGTGTCGACCGCGTCGTGCCAGACCAGGTCCATCAGCTGCGCGCGCGAATAGATGCGCCCGGGGTGCTGCAGCAGCAAGGCCAGCAGCCGGTACTCGTAGCGGGTCAGGTCGAGCCACTGGCCGCGCCAGGCCAGGCGCGCGCCGTCGGCATCGAGCGTGAAGCCTTCAGGCGGCGCCGGGGCTTGCACCGGCTCCTGCGGTGTTGCGCGCTTGCCGGCACGCCGCAGGATCACGCGTACCCGCGCCGCCAGCTCGCGCGGCGAGAAGGGCTTCACCACATAGTCGTCGGCGCCGATCTCCAGGCCGACGATGCGGTCGATTTCCTCGTTGCGCGCGGTGAGGAAGATCACCGGCACATCGGAGAAGGTGCGCAGCGTGCGGCAGACTTCGAAGCCATTGATGTCGGGCAGGCCCACGTCCAGGATCACCAGGTCCGGCGCCTGCGCGCGCAGGCGCGCCAGCGCGGCGCTGCCGAGCGCGCAGTGCTCGACCGTCATGCCTTCGGTGGATAGCGCATAGAGGATGGTGTCCGCGATCGCGGATTCGTCTTCGATGACCAGGATGCTGGGTGGTTTCGTCAAGGCTGGATTGGCGTTTGGTTAGCGTCTGGCGGCGCGCCGCCGCCGGCGCGTTTGTTTGCTCTATAATAAGCGGGTCGCGCCGATTTGAAGACTGGCTTGCGGGCGCGCGGCGGCATGGTAACCCCTGGAGGATTGGTTTTGGGGGTTCCGGCAGCCAATATAAATGCGGCTAAAGAGGTGGGTCGGTTCCCTGCCACGCAAGGCACCGGCACGCGGGACGCAAGACCCGTGCAAAACCCGATTTGGCTGCGCCGTCGTTGATGCTGTGCTTGATGTCAGGTTTGATGTCATCCGCAGGCAACGTCCACGCAAGGCCGGTCGGGTTTTTTTACGCCTGTTTGCCAACGGGCTTATTCCATGACAGACGTAGCTCCGCCTCCTGCCGCGCTTGCCCTGCCGACCGACTCGGTCGGCATCGTCGCGCCGCAGTGCATGCATTTCACCGAGCCGTTGAAGCTGCGCAACGGCACCTCGCTCGCCGACTACGACCTGATGGTCGAGACCTACGGCACGCTCAACGCCGCCCGCTCCAACGCCGTGCTGGTGTGCCACGCGCTTAACGCCTCGCACCACGTGGCCGGCGTGTACGAGCACGACCTGCGCGATGTCGGCTGGTGGGACAACATGGTCGGCCCGGGCAAGCCGCTCGACACCGACCGCTTCTTCGTCATCGGCGTCAACAACCTTGGCTCCTGCTTCGGCTCGACTGGCCCGATGAGTGCCAACCCCGCCACCGGCCAGCCCTACGGCGCCACCTTCCCGGTGGTCACCGTGGAAGACTGGGTCAATGCCCAGGCGCGCGTGGCGGACCGGTTCGGCATCACCCAGTTCGCGGCGGTGATGGGCGGCAGCCTGGGCGGCATGCAGGCGCTGGCCTGGAGCCTGATGTACCCGGATCGGCTGCGCCACTGCATCGTGGTGGCCTCCACGCCCAAGCTGTCGGCGCAAAACATCGCCTTCAACGAGGTCGCGCGCAGCGCCATCCTGTCGGACCCGGATTTCCACGGCGGCAACTACTACGCGCACGGCGTCAAGCCCAAGCGCGGCTTGCGCGTGGCGCGCATGATCGGCCATATCACCTACCTGTCCGACGAGGACATGGCGGAGAAATTCGGCCGTGAGCTCAAGACCGATGACATCCGCTTCTCCTTCGATGTCGAGTTCCAGGTGGAGAGCTACCTGCGCTACCAGGGCGACAAGTTTGCCGAGTACTTCGACGCTAACACCTACCTGCTGATCACGCGCGCGCTCGACTACTTCGATCCGGCGCTGGCCTTCGGCGGCGATCTCACGCGCGCGGTGTCGCAGACGCAGGCCAGCTTCCTGGTGGCCAGCTTCACCACCGACTGGCGCTTCGCCCCCAATCGCAGCCGCGAGCTGGTCAAGGCCCTGCTCGACAACAAGCGCCCGGTCAGCTATGCGGAGATCGATGCGCCGCACGGGCACGATGCCTTCCTGCTGGACGACCCGCGCTATCACAACCTGATGCGCGCCTACTACGAACGCATCGCCGAGGAGATAGGCGCATGAATGCCGCGGCCAACCCCAATATCCTGGCGCTGCGCCCCGACTTCCGCGCCATCGCGCGCTGGATCGAGCCCAATTCCACCGTGCTCGACCTGGGCTGCGGCGACGGCAGCCTGCTGCGCGTGCTGCAGGACGAGCTCGACGTGCAGGCCTACGGCATCGAGATCCAGGACGAAGGCGTGCTGGCATGCGCGCAGAAGGGCGTGCATGTGATCCAGCAGAACCTGGAAGGCGGCCTGGCGCTGTTCGAGGACAAGAGCTTCGATACGGTGATCCTGTCGCAGACGCTGCAGACCATCCACAACACTGCGCAGGTCCTGCGCGAGACGCTGCGGGTCGGGCGCGAATGCATCGTGTCCTTCCCCAACTTTGGCTACTGGCCGCATCGGCTGTCGGTGTTCCGCGGGCGCATGCCGGTGTCGGAAGCGCTGCCGTACCAGTGGTACAACACGCCGAACGTGCGGGTGCTGACCATCAGCGACTTTGAGTCGCTGGCGTCCAAGGTCGGCCTGCGCATCCTCGACCGCGTGGTGATGCACGAGGGCGTGACGGTCAACTGGGGCTCGAACTGGCGCGGCAGCCTGGCGGTGTATCGGGTTTGCGCCACCTGAGCCGGCGAGGGCGCGGGGCTGCGCTCAGCGGTCCGCCGCGCTAGTCGCTGGTCTCCAGCGCGGCCTGCGCCACCAGGTAGTCAATCAAGGCGCGCACCTTGGGGGCCAGGTGGCGGGTTGGCGTGTAGACCGCGAAGGCCGTGCCCACGTAGGGCTCGAGGATTTCCCAGTCGTCCAGCACCGGTACCAGGCTGCCCGACGCCAGCGCCGCGGCGGCCGAGAAGTCCGGCACCAGCCCGATGCCCCCGCCGGCCTGCGCCATGGCGACAATGGCCGCGCTGTTGTTGAGCGTGACCTTCGGCGGGATGCGCAGCGCCACGGTCTGCCCGTCGCGCTTGCGCCGCAAGCTCCAGCGCTCGCCAAAGGCGCCATAGCCCAGGTAGAGGCAGCGATGCCCGGCCAACGCCGCCGGCTCGGCTGGCGTGCCATGCCGCGCCAGCCAGCCGGGTGCTGCCACCAGCCGGTAACGCACCGCGCGGATTGGCCGCGCCGCCAGCCCCGGCGCCAGTTCGCGCGCAATGCGGATGGCCACGTCCACGCCTTCTTCCACCAGGTCCACCAGGCGGTCCGCCAGTGTCAGTTGCAGGTCCAGCGCGGGAAAGCGGTCCAGCAGGGCCGGCAGCCGCGGCGCCAGCCAGGCCTGCCCGAACACCACCGGTGCGCTGACCCGCAGCACGCCGTGCGGCTCGCCGCCGTGGTCGCTGGCCAGCGTGCTGACTTCCTGCGCCGCGGCCACCATCCGGGCGCACGCGGCGTGCACTGCCTGTCCGAGCTCAGTCAGGGTGAAGGCGCGCGTGGTCCGTTGCAGCAGGCTCCCGCCGATGGCCGCTTCCAGCCGCGTCACATGGCGGCTGACGGCGGAGGGTGTCATGCCAAGCTCGCGGGCGGCGGCGGAGAAACTGCCGCATTCCACCACCCGGGCGAACACGGCCATGGCGTTGAGTTGCGCGACCGGCATGGACTGGCTCCCGCATTTGTGATTACAGATCAAATGGTAATTGCTTATCGGATGGATTGTTGACCTGAATGCACGATGGAACAATGACGTCCAAGCGTACGAAGCTCCGTAGGAGACATCCATGAATATCGATCGATCTGGCGCCGTCGTGGCTTCCCCGGCCGCCACCACCCCGGCCCCGCAGGCCACGGAACCCGCCCGGCGTGGCGGTGCCTGGCGCATGGTGGCCGCCATGGCCTTGTCGGGCACCATCGGCTGGTTCGTGGTGACCAGCGGGCAGTCGCCGCTGGACGTCGTGTTTTTCCGCTGCATCTTCGGCGGCGCCGCGCTGCTGGGCACGCTCGCCCTGCGGCGCGGCTGGCAGCCCATGCGCACCCGCGACTGGGGCTGGCTGGCGCTGGGCGGCGTTACGCTGATCCTCAACTGGCTGGCCTTGTTCTCTGCCTATTCGTACAGCGGCATCTCGGTGTCCACCGTGGTCTATCACACCCAGCCCTTCTTCCTGCTGCTGCTGGCGGCGCTGTTCCAGCGCGAGGCCATCGCGCCCGGGCGGCTTGCCTGGCTGGTGCTGGCCTTTGGCGGCGTGGTGCTGATTACCGGGCTGGAGCACGGCGGTGCCACCGGCGGCATGCTGGTCGGGGTCGGGCTGGCGATGCTGGCGGCGTTGCTGTACGCCATCACCACCATGGCCACGCGCCGGCTCAAGGGGATTCCGGCGGGGCAGATCGCGGGCCTGCAGATGGCGATGGGGGTGGTCACGCTGTTCCCCCTGGCGCATCCGGCGGTCGAGACGTTCGGCGGGCGGACCTGGGGGGCATTGCTGGCGCTAGGCCTCGTGCATACCGGCGTGATGTACACGCTGCTGTATGGCGCCTTCCAGCGCCTCAACGTGCTGTCGATCGCCACGCTCTCGTTTGTCTATCCGCTGGTGGCCATCGTGATTGACGTGCTGGTGTTCGGGGTGGTGCTCACGCCGCTACAGCTCGCTGGCATGGCGCTGATCCTGTTGGCGGTGATCGGCAACCAGCTCGGCTGGAATCCGCTGCGGCGGGCGCGGGGCTGACCCGGCGGCGGATTGGAGGGGCGCCCGGTTGACGCGGTGTCAGCGCCTGTCTGCCGTTTGCAGTATTATCGAACGATCGTACTTTTTTGGTCCCCAACATGTCCGCCACGCCAGCCAGCCAGACCATCCATTCCTTCGACCACGCGATCGCGCTGGAGCCGGCGGGAGGCAATCTTTTCCACGGCCGCACCACGCCGGCCTACTGGAACATGATCGGCCCCTTCGGTG
The DNA here is from genome assembly GCF_058801495.1 of Cupriavidus sp. GW822-FHT03E04. Classification (NCBI taxonomy): domain Bacteria; kingdom Pseudomonadati; phylum Pseudomonadota; class Betaproteobacteria; order Burkholderiales; family Burkholderiaceae; genus Cupriavidus; species Cupriavidus sp. GW822-FHT03E04. The sequence goes on along the minus strand of NZ_JBXANI010000026.1, from coordinate 48,263 downwards.
GCATCACTGCGGCCACCTTGCTGCAAGCCGTGCTGCAGCATCCCGAGCGGCTGGGCGATCCGTCCGCGCTGACCGTCAACTTTGCCGGCCCGATCGTCGAAGGGCCGTTCGTGATCGAAGCGCGTCCGGTGCGCACCAACCGCAACACCCAGCACTGGACCATCGAGCTGCGCCAGGGCGATGAAGTGGCCACCACGGCCACCGCCTTCTTCGCCGTGCGCCGCGAGACCTGGAATTGCGGCGAGGCCGTGTTCCCGCAGGTGCCGCCGGCAAGCGATGTCGCCCCGATGGCCGGTTTCGCACCGGTGCGCTGGCTGGATGCGTATGAGTTGCGGCCGGTGCGCGGCGCCAAGCCGAATGTCGAGGCCGGCACCGAGAACCCGGACAGCGTGACCCAGTTCTGGCTGCGCGACGCGCCCGCGCGTACGCCGGACTTCGCCGCGATGGCGGCATGGTGCGACACCTTCTACCCGCGCATCTTTCTCAAGCGCGCCGGCTTCGTGCCGGCCGGCACGGTGTCGCTGACCACGTATTTCCATGCCGACGCCCCGACCCTGGCCGCGCTGGGCAACAGCCACGTGCTGGGCAGCGCCCAGGCGCAGGTGTTCCGCCAGGGCTTCTTCGACCAGAGCGCGCAGATCTGGAGCCCGCAGGGAGAACTGCTCGCGACCTCGCACCAGATCGTCTACTACAAGCAGTAAGAGGCCATTCTGAAACAGCCTCCAGGCGATTCAGCGTTCGCGCTGCTGGGTGCCGGGGGTCTAGGCCGCGGCGCGGGCCCGGGCTTCGTAGCGATGCACGGTGTTGCGCATTGCCCATAGCAGCACGACGCCGGGCACCGCCGCCACCACGGTACTCAGGTAAAAGGCCGACCAGCCGAAGGCCTCCACCAGGTAGCCCGAGCTGGGGCCAACATAGACGCGCCCGACCGAGGCCAGCGCCGAGAGCAGCGCGTACTGGGTGGCCGAGAACGAGCGGTTGCACAGCGTCATCAGCAGCGCCACGAAGGCCGCCGTGCCCATGCCGCCACAGAGGTTCTCCACCGCGATGGTGGCGCCCATGGTCCACAGGTGCGGCGGCGTCACCGCCAGGATCCAGTAGCCGAGGTTGGACACCCCCTGCAAGATGCCGAACAGCATCAGTGAGCGGTACAGGCCAAGGCGCACCATCAGCGTGCCGCCGAACAGCGCGCCCACAATGGTGGCGGCCAGCCCTAGCGTCTTGTTGACCAGGCCGACTTCACCGGCCGAAAAGCCCACGCCGCGGATCAGGAAGGTGGTGGACAGGCTGCCGGCAAACGCATCGCCCAGCTTGTAGAGCACGATCAGCAGCAGCAGCCACCAGGCGCCCGGGCGCGAGAAGAAGTCGCGCAGCGGGCCCAGGATGGCTTCCTCCATGGAGCGTGGCGTGCGCGCCGGCGATTCCGCCTCGGGCGCCCACAGCAGGCTGACGATGCCGATGCCCATCAACCCCGCCATGAGCAGGTACATCTGCTGCCAGCCCATCACGCGGTCGGCCAGCCACAGTGCCAGCCCGCCCGACACCAGCATCGCCAGCCGGTAGCCCAGCACCTTGACCGCCGCTCCCACGCCACGCTCCGGCGCGCGCAGCACGTCGGTGCTGTAGGCGTCGAACACGATGTCCTGCGAGGCAGACAAGAAGGCCACCAGCGTGGCCAGCGCCGCCAGTGTCCACAGCGCCTCGTGCGGCGGGCAGAAGGCCATGCCCGCGATGCCCAGCACCAGCCCGATCTGGGTCACCAGCAGCCAGCCGCGGCGCCGGCCCAGCAGCGGCGGCGTATAGCGGTCCATCAGCGGCGCCCACAGGAACTTGAAGATATAGGCCTGGCCCACCAGCGAGAAGAAGCCGATGGTCTTGATATCCAGCCCTTCCACCGTCATCCAGGCCTGCAATGTGCCGGAGGTGAGTGCCAGCGGCAGCCCGGACGCGAAGCCCAGCGTGAGCATGGCGCCGATGCGGCGATTGCGGAAAATGTCGAGATAGGCTTGAAAGGTCATGAATCAGGATGGCAAGCGGGGCAGTCGGGGCAATCGGGGCAATCAGGCTGGGCAAGGCGCCGTGTATTATTGCATTACCGTCAGCGCCGCCCCGATGCGCGGGATGCGCAGGGCCCGGACCGTGTCCTGGCCGCATCAACCCTTGCCCACCCTGCTTGCCGAAAATCGCATCCAAGGAATCGTCCATGTCCGATCGCCAGCGTTGTCAGTACCGCCACCGGCGGGCCGGGATTGCGTTGCCACGTCGACTGGCCGCGCTGGCGCTGGCGGCCAGCGCCGCGCTGAGCATGAGCGCGGTCCAGGCCCAGGGCCAGGCCCAGCCGCAGGACGCTGAAGATGGCATCCGCGTGCAACGCGGCGGCGCGTCCATCCGCCAGATCGTGCCGGTCGAGGTCATCGAGCAGCAGGCCTCGCAGGAGTACGAGCAACTCAAGGAAGAGGCGCAGGCCAAGAAGACGCTGGTTGGCGACAACAACCCGCAACTGGTGCGCCTGCGCGCCATCGCCAAGCGCATCCTGCCGCAGACCCCGCGCTGGAACGAGCGCGCGAAGCAATGGAAGTGGGAAGTCAACCTGATCAACTCCAAGCAGGTCAATGCGTTCTGCATGCCCGGCGGCAAGATCGCCTTCTACTCCGGCCTGCTCGACCAGCTCAAGCTGACCGATGACGAAGTCGCCATGGTGATGGGGCACGAAATCGCCCATGCACTGCAGGAGCATGCGCGCGAGCGGGCGGCCAAGTCCGAGATCACCAACCTGGGCGCCAACGTGATCTCGCAATTGTTCGGTTTCGGCAACCTCGGCAATATGGCACTTGGCACCGGCGCGCAGTTGCTCACGCTGCGGTTCTCGCGCTCGGACGAGACCGAGGCCGACCTGGTTGGCATGGACATCGCCGCGCGTGCCGGCTACGACCCGCGCGCCGCCGTGTCGCTGTGGCAGAAGATGGGGGCGGTCTCGCAATCGTCGGCGCAGTCGGGCTCGGAGTTCCTCTCCACCCATCCATCGGGCCGCACCCGCATCGCCGAGCTGGAAAAGCACCTGCCTGAGGTGCTGCCGCTCTACGCGCGCGCGATCGATTCCAGCGTCGGCCAGCTGCCGGCCTATCGGGCCAATATGGCCAACCTGAGCGGCGCGCCGGTCGACAGCGGCGACGACGACCGGCAAAAGCCACTAAAAAAGTAAAGACGCCTGAGAGGCGCTCTTTATGGCGGATCCTGTACGATAAATACATCGAACCGGGGCAATGAGGAGAAGACCATGAAGCGTTGGGTGCGATTCAGCCTGATGGCCGGCGCGTTGCTGGCAGGCGGCAGCGCGCAGGCGGCCGACCAGCTGCTGAGCATGCCGATCGACAAGGCGCTGGCGACACCGGGGGCCAAGGAACGCGTGGACCCGTCGATCCGGCTGCTGTTCGGTTTCAACAAGCTGCCGGGTGCGCAGGACGGCCAGTCTTTCAAGACAGTCAAGCGCATGCGCCGGCCTATCGACAACAGCCGCTCCACCGGCGGCCCGCCGCCGCCGGCCGACGACGAGTTGTGCGCCACCCTCTTCGTGCAGGCGGTGCAGGAGTTGCAGCAGCGCGCGACCAAGGAAGGCGGCAACGCCGTGGTCGATATCCGCAGCAACTGGAAGGACGACGAGACCGCCAGCGACAGCACCTACGTCTGCGCCAAAGGCAGCGCCTACCTTGGCGTTGCGCTCAAGGGCGTCGCGGTCAAGGCCGGGATCTGACCGACGGGATTTCCCGGGGCGAAAAAAAGCCGGCGAAACCATCGCCGGCTTTTTTTCATTCGTGCGGCTGGTGCCGCCGCACTAGCGCTTAAGCGTGTCAGGCGCTCAGGCCAGTCGCCTCGTCCGCCCCGACATGCACGTTCATGCATTGCACCGCAGCGCCGGCAGCGCCCTTGCCCAGGTTGTCCAGGCGCGCCATCAGCACGATGCGCTCGGCCGAGCCGAACACGAACAGGTCCACGCGGTTGGTGTCGTTGCTGGCCTGCACGTCGAAGAAGCCGCCGTCCAGGTTGGCCTCGTCGCCCACCGGCATCACGCGCACGAACTGCTCGCCTTCGTAGTGCTTGCGGTACAGATCGGCGATCTGTTCCGGCGTGACCTTGCGCGCCAGGCGATCCGGGTACACCGGCACCGTCACGGCCAGGCCCTTGAGGAAGTTGCCGACGATCGGGTTGAAGATCGGCGCCTGCGCCAGGCCGGCCTGCACGCGCATCTCGGGCAGGTGCTTGTGCGCGAGGCCGAGCGAGTAGGGGCGCGGGCTGTCCAGCTTCGGGTTACCGCCGGCTTCGAACTCGGCAATCATTTGCTTGCCGCCACCGCTGTAGCCGGTCAGCGAGAACGCCGAGACCGGGTAGTCGGCCTGCATCACGCCGGCTTCCACCAGCGGGCGCACTGCCATCAGGAAGGCGCTGGCGTGGCAGCCCGGCACGGCGATGCGCTTGCTGGCGCGGATCTTCTCGCGCTGGCCGCGCGTGAGTTCCGGCAGGCCGTAGGCCCAGCTGTCGGTGGTGCGGAACGCCGTGCTGGCGTCGATCACGCAGGTATTGGGATTGGTCACCAGCGCCACGGCCTCGCGGGAGGCAACGTCGGGCAGGCACAGGAAAGCGACGTCGGCAGCATTCAGAAAGCGTGCTCGTTCGGCCGGATCCTTGCGCTTGTCATCGGCGATACGCAGCAGCTCCACATCGGAACGGCCGGAGAGATAGTCGAGCAACCGGAGACCGGTGGTGCCTTCCTGACCATCTACGAACACTTTGAAAACCATGGCGGACTCACTCGGAAATACGAAGGGTCCCATGCCGGAATCGGATGGGAAGCAGCATTGTAACTAGGTTGGGGGAACTGGTGCAGGACACGCGCGACGTGCCCCGACGTGTCCAATACGTACAAGGGCGAAACGGCCACCGTTCCCGCGCTCTCGGGCGGCTTTTGTCCGGCGTGCGGGGAAATCATGACTGGCAAGACCAAACCGCCGCTGGCGCTGGTCAAGCTGCTCAAGGTGCTGGAGCGGCACCCGGAGCTGCTTGGAGAGGTGCGCTAGGCGTAACAGGTGCGCCCTCGGCCGCACCTGTTATAGCGGGAAGTCGTAGTCGATCGACAGCGGCGCGTGATCGCTGAACTTCTCGTCCTTGTAGATCGAGGTGGCGCGCGCGGTCTCGGCGATCTTCGTCGTGGCCAGGTGGTAATCGATGCGCCACCCGACGTTCTTCGCATAGGCCTGGCCGCGGTTGCTCCACCAGGTGTACTGCTCGGGGCGCGGGTCCAGCTTGCGGAACACGTCCACATAACCGTGCACGTCGAACAGCTCGCCGATCCAGCTGCGCTCTTCCGGCAGGAAACCTGAGTTCTTCAGGTTGCCCTTCCAGTTCTTGATATCGATTTCCTTGTGGGCGATGTTGACGTCGCCGCACAGCACGATCTCGCGCCCGCTGGCCTTGAGCTGCAGCAGGTGGGGCAGGAAGGCTTCCATGAAGCGGAACTTCGCCTGCTGGCGTTCTTCCCCGCTGGAGCCCGAGGGCACATAGACCGAGATCACGGCGAGGTGCGGATACTGCACCTCGACATAGCGGCCTTCGTTATCGAATTCGTCGATGCCGAAACCGGTGATCACGCGCTCCGGCTTGTGGCGCGTGTAAAGGCCGACACCGCTATAGCCTTTTTTCTCCGCATAATGGAAGTAGCCGTGGTAGCCGTGTGGCGCCAGGAACGCTTCCGTCATGTCGGCAGCCTGCGCCTTGAGCTCCTGGACGCAGACCATGTCGGCGTCCTGCTTGCCCATCCATTCGAAAAAGCCTTTCTTGGCCGCGGAGCGGATGCCGTTGAGGTTGGCGCTGATAATCCGTAACATCTCGGGAAATTTTGAAATCAGAGAGAAAAGATGACGCAGCAGACGACGCCGCAGTCCGGCGCTGGCGACCTGAGCCAGACCTTCATCCGCTTCGCGCTCGACGCCGGCGTACTGTCCTTCGGCGAATTCGTGACCAAAGCGGGCCGCAAGTCGCCGTACTTCTTCAATGCGGGCCTGTTCAACCAGGGTGCGATGTTGGGCCAGGTGGCGCAATTCTATGCGAAAACCCTGCTGGCATCCGGATTGGAGTTCGACGTGCTGTTCGGGCCGGCCTACAAAGGGATCACGCTGGCGTCCGCCACCGCGGTGGCGCTGGCCGGGCTCGGACGTGACGTCGGCTTCGCCTACAACCGCAAGGAAGCCAAGGATCACGGCGAGGGCGGCACGCTGGTGGGCGCCAAGCTGCAGGGCAAGGTCGTGATCATCGACGACGTGATCTCGGCCGGCACCTCGGTGCGCGAGTCGATGGCGATGATCCGCGCGGCTGGCGCGGAGCCGGCCGCGGTGCTGATCGCGCTCGACCGCATGGAAAAGAGTGGCACCGCCGATCAGGTCGGCACGCATTCTGCAGTGCAGGATGTGCAGCGCGAATATGGCGTGCCGGTGATCTCCATCGCCAGCCTGAAGGACCTGCTGGCTTACCTGGACGCATCGCAGGATCCCGCGCTGGGCGGCTCGCGCGAGGCAGTGGCTGCCTATCGGCAGCGCTACGGCGTATAGTCTGGAATCTGTTGCCTGCCGCTTGCAACGCTTTGTCGCAATGCAGCAGATAACAGGGAACCGCGCAGGAAAATCGCCGGTCTGACTGATCTCGCTGGCCGCCCCCCCGGATACCCGGGGACGCCAGCGATTCGCCTTGCCGCCCGGCAAGGCGGCGCAGCATCTCTTCAGGAGGTTGGCTGGCGATGGACATCAAGACGATCCGCGAGCAGGCATTCGCCATGCCGCTCACCAATCCGGCCTATCCGATGGGGCCATACCGCTTCATCCATCGCGAATTCTTCATCATCTCCTACCGTACCGATCCCGAGCTGTTGCGCGCGGTGGTGCCGGAACCCCTGGAGATCGCCGGCGCGGTGGTCAACTATGAATTCATCCGCATGCCAGACTCCACCGGGTTTGGCGATTACACCGAATCGGGCCAGGTGATTCCCGTCACCTACCAGGGCAAGCCCGGCAACTATACCCACGCCATGTACCTCGACGACCATCCGCCACTGGCGGGCGGGCGCGAGCTATGGGGCTTTCCGAAGAAGCTGGCCAGCCCCACACTGGCGGTCCACACCGATACGCTGGTCGGTACGCTCGACTATGGCCCGGTGCGCGTCGCCACCGGCACCATGGGCTACAAGCACCGCGAGCTTGACAAGGACGCGCTGGGCCTGGCGCTTGCGAGCACGCCAAACTACCTGCTCAAGATCATTCCGCACGTGGACGGCTCCGCGCGCATCTGCGAGCTGGTCTGCTACTTCCTGAAAGACGTGCAGATGAAAGGCGCGTGGACCGGGCCTGCGGCGCTGTCGCTGTCGCCCCATGCGCTCGCGCCGGTGGCTGGCCTTCCGGTGCTGGAAGTCCTCGGCGCCAAGCATTACGTTGCCGACCTCACCCTGGGGCTGGGCGAGGTGGTGTTCGACTACCTGGCCTGAGCGGCCAGGCATCCAACGATTTCCAACGGTTTCCATCGGTCCCGGCCGATCCGGCCGGCCCGGCTAACCTGAATCATCCAGACAGGAGAAACGTCCATGAAGCTCCAAGGAAAATCCGCCATCGTGACCGGCGCTGCCAGCGGCATCGGCCGCGCCATTGCTGAGCTGCTGGCCAAGGAAGGCGCGGCGGTCGCCATCGCCGACCTGAATCTCGAGGCTGCGCAGAAGGCCGCCGCCGATATCGAAGCTGCCGGTGGGCGCGCCATCGCCGTGGCGATGGACGTCACCAACGAGGACGCGGTCAACAGCGCTACCGAGGAGGTGGCCAAGGCGTTCGGCGGCATCGACATCCTGATCTCCAACGCCGGCATCCAGATCGTCAACCCGATCCAGAACTACGCCTTCTCCGACTGGAAGAAGATGCAGGCCATCCACGTCGATGGCGCCTTCCTCACCACCAAGGCCGCGCTCCAGCATATGTACAAGGACAAGCGCGGCGGCACCGTGATCTACATGGGCTCGGTGCATTCGCACGAGGCTTCGCCACTGAAGTCCGCCTACGTTGCCGCCAAGCACGCGCTGCTTGGCCTGGCGCGCGTGCTGGCCAAGGAAGGGGCGGAGTACAACGTGCGCTCGCACGTGATCTGTCCGGGTTTCGTGCGCACGCCGCTGGTCGACAAGCAGATTCCGGAACAAGCCAAGGAGCTTGGCATCAGCGAAGAAGAGGTGATTCGCCGCGTCATGCTCGGCGGCACCGTGGACGGCGTCTTCACCACCGTGGACGACGTGGCGCAGACCGCGCTGTTCCTGTGCGCCTTCCCGTCGGCGGCGCTGACCGGGCAGTCCTTTATCGTGAGCCACGGCTGGTACATGCAGTAAGCGGCAAAAAAGCGGCCGGGCGGCGGTACCGCCTCCCGCCGCCATGACCGCATGCAAGGTCGGAAAGCAAAGTCATCAAGGAGGGGTCGTGGCAGGTGGACGTCGGCAGAAGCTGGATAAAGTGGCACAGGAAAATACAGTGGCACAGAAAAAGGGCACGCCGAAGCAGGCTGCAAAAAGCGCTGCGGCGGCCGTGGTAGCGAACCCGGCGGCACCCGCGCTCAAACGCGAGGCGCCAAAGCCCGAGGCGCTACGAGAGCCGGAGCCCAACCTCCTGCCTCCCGGCGGCTGCGCGCCGCCGGACCTCGCGCCCGAGGGTGCCAGCCGCACGCGGCCGGTTCACCATGAATACACGGTTAGGGCGTTGGTGCTGCAGGGCGGCGGCGCGCTCGGCTCGTATCAGGCGGGCGTGTACCAGGGACTGGCGGAGGCGGGCATCCAGCCTAACTGGGTGGCCGGGATTTCAATCGGCGCACTGAACGCAGCCGTGATCGCGGGCAATGCGCCTGAGCGCAGGGTCGAGCAGCTGCGTGCCTTCTGGGACTACATCTGCCAGCAGCCCTGGCTGCCCAGCCTGCTGCCCTACGAGGTGGCAGCACAGGGCGCCGCGCACTGGCCTGATCCGCTGCGCATCTGGTTCGACGGCATCGAGGCCGCGCGTGCCATCTTCGAGGGGCAGCGGGGCTTCTTCCAGCCTCGTCCGTGGTCCAGCCTGGTGGAGCGCCAGTGCGGCCCCGCCAATGCCAGCTATTACGACACCAGCCCGCTCAAGGCCACGCTGGAGCGCTTTGCCGATTTTGATCGCATCAACTCGCACCATAACGAGATGCGCGTGTCGGTGGGCGCGGTGAATGTGCGGACCGGCAATTTCGCCTATTTCGACAACACCCGACGCAAGCTGCATGCCGAGCATTTCATGGCCTCCGGCGCTTTGCCGCCCGGCTTTCCCGCGGTGGAGATCGATGGCGAGTTCTATTGGGATGGCGGCCTGGTGTCCAACACGCCGCTGTCGGAAGTGCTGACGGCCCAGCCCCGGCGTGACGCGCTGATCTTCCAGGTGGACCTGTGGAGCGCGCGGGGCAAGCTGCCGCACAACCTGCTGGACGTGGCCGAGCGGCAGAAAGACATCCAGTACTCCAGCCGCACGCGCACCATCACGGATTACATGAGCGAGCAGCAGAACTACCGGCGCATGCTGAGCGAAGTGATGGCGCTGGTGCCGCAGGGGCAGCGTGACAACGACTGGTACCGCAAGGCGGCGGAGTACGCATGCGATGCACGCCGCAACGTGATCCAGCTGATCTATCGCGACAAGACGTTTGAAGGCAACGCCAAGGATTATCAGTTTGGCTTGCTGACAATGAACGAGCACTGGACCAGCGGGCTGGACGACATCCGGGAAACGCTGAAGCATCCGGAGTGGCTGGCCATGCCGACGCACGAGAAGCCGTTTGTCACGCACGACATCCATCGCGGCAACGGGCATGCCTGACCCAAAGCGAAGGGGCTGGCCTGGTCCCTTCGCGTTGCCCTGGTGCCTCAGACCACCTTCAGCTTCGCCAACGCCGGCTTTCCCGGTGGATACGCCGGCTTCAATTTCTCGAACACCGCCATCAGGATCTCCGCCACCATCAGGTTCCGGTGCGTCTTCGAATTCGCGGGCACGATATACCACGGTGCTTCCGGCGTGCTGGTCGCGGCAATGGCGGCCCCATAGGCGGTCTCGTAATTTTTCCAGTACTGCCGCTCCTCCAGATCCTTCGGGTCGAACTTCCACTGCTTCTGCGGATCCGCCAGCCGCGCTTCCAGCCGGGCCTTCTGCTCGTCCTTGGAAATATGCAGGAAGCACTTGACGATGGTGGTGCCGGTTTCCAGCAGCATCGTCTCGAATGCCCGTAGCTGCTTGTAGCGGCGCTCGCATTCGGCTTCGTCGATCCACTCGTGCACTCGCGTGATCAGCACGTCTTCGTAGTGGCTGCGGTTGAAGACCACGATCTCGCCGGCGCGCGGTACCTGGGCATGGATGCGCCACAGGTAGTCGTGCGCGAGTTCTTCGGCGGTGGGGGATTTGAAGCTGACGACGCGGATGCCGAGCGGGTCGAAGCTGCGAAAGACGCCGCGCACGGTGCCATCCTTGCCGCTGGTGTCCATGCCTTGCAGCACGATCAGCAGCTTGCGCTGGTGCTCGGCATAGAAGATGTCCTGCTGCGCGTCGAGCTGGGTGCTCAGTTCGGTGAGGCGGGCCTGGTCGGCGACCTTGTCGCCGCTGGAGAACGGCTTGGCGTCGGGGTTGAAGTCGGCCAGGCTGAAGTTCTTGCCCGAGGTGATGCGGAAATCGGCGAGCGACATTGGCACTCCATGGAGGGTGCGGCCGTGGCTGGCCGCAAGCCCCTATGGTCAGGCAGGCAGCCGGTCCAGGTCAATGCTGCCTTCGAACACCGTGGTCGCAGGGCCGGTCATGCGTACCGGCTCGCCTTCGCCGTCCCAGGCAATCGTCAGGTCGCCGCCATGGGTGTGCACCAGCACCGGCGAGTCCAGCAGGCCGCGGCGAATGCCGGCGACGACCGCCGCGCATGCGCCCGTGCCGCAGGCCAGGGTCTCGCCGGCCCCGCGCTCGAACACGCGCAGGCGGATCGTGTGGCGCTCCACCACCTGCATGAAGCCGGCGTTGACGCGGTTGGGGAAGCTCGCGTGATGCTCGATGATGGGGCCGTCCTGCAGCACCGGGAACGCCTCGGTGTTGTCCACCACCTGCACCGCGTGGGGGTTGCCCATCGAGACTGCCGAAATCCACCCGGTGCGGCCGTTCACTTCCAGCCCGTACAGCGTATCGCGGCCTTCGGCCTTGGTCGGCAGGCCTTCGGGGCGGAACGGCACGCGGGCGGGTTCGAGTTCCGGCGCGCCCATGTCGACCGTGACCTGGCCGTCGTCCTGCAGCGTCAAGGTGATCACGCCGTTCATTACCTGCACGCGCACCGAGCGCTTGTCGGTCAGGCCGTGGTCGGTGACGAAGCGCACGAAGCAGCGCGCGCCATTTCCGCAGTGCTCCACTTCACCGCCATCGGCGTTGAAGATGCGGTAGCGGAAGTCGACGTCGTCCCTGGTGGGTTTCTCGACCACCAGGATCTGGTCGGCACCCACGCCGAAATGCCGGCTGGCGAGCGCGCGCCACTGCGCTGGGGTCAGGTTCAGGGTCTGGTGGATGCCGTCAAGCACGACGAAGTCGTTGCCGGCGCCGTGCATCTTGGTGAACTGGAGTTTCATAGTGCGATTGTAGTCGGGCCGTCCGGCGCTTGCTGGCGGCGTGTCGAGGGTGGCGCGGGCTGCATGTTTGCCTGGCGATGCCGCCGCCGCGCCCACGTGGTCAGTAGTTTTCGCGCTCGCCGTCGGGGCGGTGCTTGAAGCGCTTGTGCACCCAGTAATACTCAGTCACGCGGGGGCGGATGCAGTCTTCGAAGAAGGCATTCATGCGGCGGGTGTCCTCGGTCACGCTTTCGCCAGGATAGTTTTCCCAAGCCGGCAGGATACGCAGCACATAGCCTTGGTAGTCGGGCAGCATCTCGGTATAGATCGGCACAACCTTGGCCCCCGTCAGCCGCGCCAGGCGTGATACCGAGGTCAGGGTCAGGGCCTCCACGCCAAAGAACGGGATGTACTCCGAGTCGCGCTCGCCAAAGTCCATGTCGGCGATCAGCTGCAGGGCCTCGCCCTTGCGCAGGCAGCGGATGATGTCGCGCGCGCTATCGTTGCGGGCAATCATCTTGGCGCCGAAGCGGCCGCGCGCGTGCTTGAGGAACCCGTCGAACAGGTCGTTCTTCTGCTTGGTGTAGAGCGACGCGCCGGAGCGTTTGACGTGTTCGCGCAGGTGGATGGTGAGGCGGATCGCGCCAGCTTCGACGCCGGAGAGATGCAGCGTGACGAGGATGTGGGGCGTGCCGTCCAGCGCCACCAGGTCGGCCTGGTCGTCGATCTGGACCCAGCGGCGCATCTGCGCCTCGCTGCCGGTCCAGAAGATGCCGCGCTCGGCAAAGCTGCGAAAGACGGTGCGGAAGGTTTGCCGCGAGAGCGTTTCGATCTCGGCGTCGGTCCGCTCGGGAAAGCACAGGCGCAGGTTGGTCTGCACCACGCGGCGCCGGCTGCTGGGAATGAGGTAGAGCAGGCTGCCCAGGCCTTCGCCGAAGCGTGCCACGAGCGGATAGGGAAGCTTGCCCAGCACGGTCAAGAGGCCGATGCCAAGCCAGGTGAAAATACGGCTCATCTTTGGTCGTTGGAGAGAGAGGCGGGTGCCGGTGCCGGCACCTCCAGGGGGTTGTGCGAGGCGTCGGCCGCCGGGGCCCGAGGGGGCTCCGCGGGCGGCAACTGCGCGCCGCCTGGATGCTTGTAGCGGTTGTAGCCCCACAGGTACTGCGTCGGGCATGCCTTCACCAGCTTCTCGACGGCCGCGTTGATCACCGCGACGGCTTCGGCCTGGTCATCGGGCAGCCGGTCCTTGATGACCTGCATATGGCCGAGGAAGCCGGCGCCGCGCGGCAGGCGCTCTGCAAAAATCACCGCGATTGGCGCACCCGTGAGCTGCTGCAGGCGCTGCACCAGCGTCATGGTGTAGGCTGGCTTGCCAAAAAACGGCGCCCAGGCGCCTTCGCCGCCGGTTGGGACCTGGTCGGGCAGGATGCCGATGGCCTCGCCTCGCTTGAGCGCCTTGACCAGCATGCGCACGCCGCGCGGCAGCGCCGGCGCCATGGCCAGGTTGGGGCGGGTGCGCATCTTGACGATCCAGTCGCGCAGCCAGGCCTGGTGTGGCGGCTTGTACAGGGCCGTGACCGGATGCCGCAGGGCAAATGCCTGTGGAAGCACTTCGAAGCAGCCAAGATGCGGCACCAGGATGATCAGCCCGCGGCCCTGCGCCATCAGCTTGTCGAGTTCCGGCCAGAGCCGGTCGGCAAAGCCGTACATGCGCACCTCGGGATTGCGCCGGCTCCAGAAATAGGGCATTTCCAGGATCATGCGCCCCGTCGAGCGGGCCGCCTCCGCCACCATTGCATCGCTGGCGTCAGGGTAGGCATGGCGAAGGTTTTCCCTGAGCCGCGTGCCATAACGTCCCGGCAGGCGTGCCGCCAGCAATCCGAGCGCACCGCCGATGGCGTGCAGCCAGGAGAGCGGCAAGCGGGAAATCAGCCAGAACAGAAAGGTCATCGAATTGCGATAGCGGCCCGGCGGGCCGGGTGGGTCATTAATGTTTTGCCGGGCGCTGCCGTTAGTGGGGCAATCAAAATGAATCTGGTGTTGTTACGGGGCCCACCGTACGGCTTGCACTGCCTGCAGGCTCGCGCCAGGCCGGAAACGCGTCGCCTATCGGGTGGCGCGGCATGGCCGCGACAGCGTCCGGTATTTGGCAGGTGTGCCAGAAAACCGGGGTGCTGCAGCGTAGCTTGCAGGCGCGTATAATAGCGCGTATCGCCGAGTTAACTGACAACTTGCGGGGCGATACCGTTCTACCGGAACGGCATGAAAATACCGCTAAAGCGTCGCCGCCCGGGCTTAGAGGTTGGCGCGCAATAGCCAAACCTGGAGAAAAGTTCGTGGCAAACGACTTCTTGTTCACTTCGGAATCCGTCTCCGAAGGCCATCCCGATAAGGTCGCCGACCAAATTTCCGATGCTGTCCTCGATGCCATCCTGGCCCAGGACAAGTACGCGCGCGTGGCCGCTGAAACGCTGTGCAACACCGGCCTGGTTGTCCTGGCCGGGGAAATCACCACGACCGCCAACGTCGACTACATCCAAGTTGCGCGCGACACCATCAAGCGCATCGGCTACGACAACACCGAATACGGCATCGACTACAAGGGCTGTGCAGTGCTGGTCGCTTACGACAAGCAATCGCCTGACATCGCCCAAGGCGTGGACCGCGCCTCCGACGACTACCTGAACCAGGGTGCCGGCGACCAGGGCCTGATGTTTGGCTACGCCTGCGATGAAACGCCGGAGCTGATGCCTTTCCCGATCTATTATTCGCACCGCCTGGTCGAGCGCCAGTCGCAACTGCGCCGCGATGGCCGCCTGCCCTGGCTGCGTCCCGACGCCAAGTCGCAGGTGACCGTGCGTTACGTCGACGGCCGCCCGCACAGCGTGGATACCGTGGTGCTGTCGACCCAGCATTCGCCGGATATCACCCAGGCGCAGATCCGTGAAGCCGTGATCGAGGAGATCATCAAGCCGGTGCTGCCGGCCGAGATGCTCAAGGACACCAAGTACCTGGTGAACCCGACCGGCCGCTTCGTCATCGGCGGCCCGCAGGGCGATTGTGGCCTGACCGGCCGCAAGATCATCGTCGACACCTACGGCGGCGCTTCGCCCCACGGTGGCGGTGCTTTCTCGGGCAAGGACCCGTCCAAGGTCGACCGCTCGGCAGCCTATGCTGCCCGCTATGTCGCCAAGAACGTGGTTGCCGCCGGCCTGGCGCGCCAGTGCCAGGTGCAGGTCAGCTACGCCATCGGCGTGGCCCGCCCGATCAATGTGACGGTGTACACCGAAGGCACGGGCAAGATCTCCGACGAGGCGATCGCCGCGCTGGTGCAAGAGCACTTCGACCTGCGCCCGAAGGGCATCGTGCAGATGCTTGACCTGCTGCGCCCGATCTACGAGAAGACCGCTGCCTACGGCCACTTTGGCCGCGAAGAGCCGGAATTCTCGTGGGAAGCAACCGACAAGGTCGCGCTGCTGCGCGCTGCTGCCGGCCTGTAAGGCTGCCGCGAACCTCGCATCGGAAAAGCACCGCCTTCGGGCGGTGTTTTTTTTCGCGCTTGCGGTGGCGTTCCTGGCTTGCCACTGCCTTGTCCTGGATCAAGCGGGGCAAGGCGGGGCGTGGCGCGCCATGGCCGCGAGGGTAGAATCGCGGGATGGCAAGGCGGCCCGGCGAGTGGCGCTTTGTTCGCCTGCCGCGGCGCGCGCGCGCGCGCGCGCGCTCACGACCGCCGGAGCCCGCATACCGAGGATGCCCAATGTCACTTGATTCGACCCTTACCCCTTCCACGCCCCCCCCTGCCACTGCGCTCGGGGCGGCCGCGCCCGCGTTCAACCTGATCCGGCCCCAGCCCTATACCGAGTGGGCTCCGCAACTCGATGCCGGCACCAAGGCGGGGTTGCGCCGCGAGCTGGAGCAGGGCGCCGTGCTGTTCTTCCCCCAGCTGCGCTTCCAGTTCGAGCCTGGCGAGGAGCGTTTCCTGGACAGCCGCTGGTCGGACGGCAAGTCAAAGAACATCAACCTGCGCGCCAACGACCAGGCCGTGCGCGGTGCGACGGGCGGCGAGCAGGACCTGAAAGACCTGTACGTGCTGATTCGCCGCTATGCCGAGTACAGCGAGAAACTCGTGCTCAGCCTGTTCCCTGAATATGGCCCGCATATGGTGCGTGCCGGCACCTCGTTGCGCCCGAGCGAGATCGCCGGGCGGCCGGTGAGCTGGCGCAAGGACGACACGCGGCTGCATGTGGACTCGTTCCCGTCGAACCCGATGCTGGGCCAGCGGCTGCTGCGCGTGTTCCACAACATTGACCCGCAGGCGCCGCGCGTGTGGCGGGTGGGCGAGCCGTTTGGCGATTTCGCCAAGCGTTTCGTCCCGAAGACCAAGGGCATGTGGCCGGGGCAGGCGCGGGTCATGGAGATGCTGCATATCACCAAGCGCCGGCGCTCGGAGTACGACCATCGGATGCTGCAGTTGCACGATCTTGCGAAGGCCGACCTGGAGTATCAGGCCAATGTCCCGCAGCAGGAATTTCAGTTCCCGCCCGGGTCGACCTGGATTGTATTCAGCGACCAGGTGCTGCATGCGGCTATGCGGGGCCGGGCCATGATGGAGCAGACTTACTACCTGTCGCCGAAGGCGATTTCAGACCATACGCATTCGCCGGAAGCGGTGCTGGCGCGGATGCTGGGGCGGCCGATGGTGGTGGGTTGAGTCTGGGTGGTCGTTACGCCAGCGGGCCGGAAAACACCACGGGCTTCGCTTTGCGTGGCTCCTAGATAAGCCACCCCTCTCCCCGGCCCTCTCCCCCTGAGGGGAGAGGGAGAGACAGCCGTCGTCAGGGCGCGCCGCGTTGGCCCGTTCGGCGGCTTCGATCAACGCCGCAGGTTTTCCTTGTCATTCAGCGCATCAGCAGCTTGATCATCGTTTCAAACCGCTTGCCATAAGGCGGCTTCAGCAGCCCGGCGCCATTGATGCCGGATTGGCGGAAGATCGGCTTGAGCTTGGAGAAGGTCTCAAAGCCCGCCTGGCCGTGATATGCGCCCATGCCGCTGGGGCCCACGCCGCCGAAGGGGAGGTCTTCCTGGGCGATATGCAGCAGCGTTTCGTTGATGCTGACGCCGCCCGCCACGGTTTGCGCCATGACGTGGTCGATCGTGCGGCGGTCTTTCTCGAACAGGTAGAGCGCCAGCGGGCGTGGGCGGGCGTTGATGTAGTCGATGGCCTCTTCCAGCGTGCGGTAGGTCACCAGCGGTAGCACCGGGCCAAAGATTTCCTCGCGCATCACGGTGGCGTCGGCGGGGACATCCAGCAGCAGCACTGGCGCGAGGCGGCGGCGCTCCGGGTCCGATGGCACCTGCGACAGCGGCACCACGCGCGCCCCGGCGCGGGCGGCATCGCTCACCAGGCCGTCCAGCCGCGCGAAGTGCCTCGGGCTGATGATGGTGGTGTAGTCGGGGTTGCCCGCATGGCCCGGCTGGCCCGGCAGGTCCGGATAGAGGCGGGCGGCGCAGGCGCGGGCGGCTTCGACGAAGGGCTCGCGCAGTGCCTCGGGCAGCAGCACATAGTCCGGCGCGATGCAGGTCTGGCCGGCGTTGAGCAGCTTGCCCACCAGGATGCGTTCGACCGCGCGTTCCAGATCGGCGCCAGGGCCGACGATGGCCGGCGATTTGCCGCCCAGTTCTAGCGTGACCGGCGTGAGGTTGGCGGCCGCCGCACGCATCACATGGTGGCCGACCTGGGTTGAGCCGGTAAACAGCAGGTGATCGAAGGGCAGGGCGGAAAAAGCGCTCGCCACTTCCGCGTCGCCATTGATCACCGTGACCTCGTCGGCGGCGAAAGCCTGTTGCGCCAGGCGCGCGAACAGCGCGGCGAAGCGCGGCGTGTACTCGGAGAGCTTGACCATGGCGCGGTTGCCCGCGACCAGCGCGCCCACCAGCGGGCCCACGGTCAGGTAGAGCGGGTAGTTCCACGGCACCACGATGCCGATCACGCCCAGCGGCTGCGGCATCAGCCGCGATGTAGCGGGCTTGAACCACAGCCCGGTGCGCATGCGCCGCACCCGCATCCAGCGCTTGCCATGACGCAGCGCATCGTCGATCCCGGCCACGCTGGGAAAGGCTTCGAGCAGCGCGGTTTCCTGGCGCGGGCGGTTGCCGAAATCGGCGCTGATGGCTTGCGAGATCTCGTCCATGTGCCCGGTCACCAGCTTGCGCAGGCGCCGCAGCCGGTCGGCGCGCACGGCCCAGGCCGGGGCCTGGTCGCGGCGCGAGGCGGCGCGCATGGCGTCGAATACGGATGACATCTCGGGCACTTCTCTCATGTCGCGCTCTCCTTGGGGTCGTGCGCTGCCCTTGGCGCGCGCGGCGTTTCGATCCCCGCACCATATGCCATGCGGCGGCGCCTGACAATGGAGGCCGGCCACTAGCCGCGTGCTTCAAACAACCGTATACACCGACCCGCCTTCGTCCTTTCCAGTGCCCTGGCAAAGCCCTACACTGATTTCGCGGCATGCTTTCGGCGTGCCAGCCAGACCGGGTTGACCGGCATGCGCGGCCTGCCGAAGCGTTCGGCGCAACCCCGGCACACTGACCTCGGACCAGGCGGGGAAACGGATGGAAACCACCTTTGACTATCTCGTCGTTGGCGGCGGTTCGGCGGGGTGTGCCCTGGCCGGGCGGCTGGCCGACAGCGGCAGCGACAGCGTGGCTGTGCTCGAGACCGGCGGCCACGATCACCATGTGCTGGTGTCGACGCCGGCGGGCTGCGCCGCCATGCTGCCACGTGCCGGCAGCCATAATTACGGCTACCGCACCGTTGCGCAGCCCGGGCTGAACGGGCGCCGTGGCTACCAGCCGCGCGGGCGTGGCCTGGGGGGCAGTTCCTCGCTCAATGCCATGATCTACACGCGAGGCACGCCGGCGGACTACGACCGCTGGGCTTCGGCCGGCTGCGACGGCTGGGCCTGGGACGATGTGCTGCCCTATTTCCGCCGGGCCGAATGCAATGAGCGCGTGACCGGGCGCGACGACGATCCCTGGCACGGCGGCAGCGGCCCGCTCCATGTGTCGGACCTGCGCACGCCCAATCCCTTTGGCCAGCGCTTTATCGAGGCGGCCCAGCAGGCTGGCTATCGCCGCAACGACGACTTCAACGGCGTGGACCAGGAGGGCGCTGGCTGGTACCAGGTGACCCAGCATGGCGGCGAGCGCTGGAATGCCGCGCGCGCCTACCTGCACCGCGGCGACACCGCAGACCGCGCCAGCAATGGCGGGCGCGAGAACCTGGCTGTGATGACGGGCGCGCAGGTGCTGCGCATCGCGTTCGAAGGCCGCCACGCGGTGGGGGTGGTGGCGCGGCTGGATGGCCGCGAGACCCTGTTGCGGGCGCGCCGCGAGGTGATCGTGTCGGCCGGCGCGTTCGGCTCGCCGCAACTGCTGATGGTGTCAGGCGTCGGCCCTGCCTCGCATCTGCGCGAGCTAGGCATTCCCGTGGTGCACGACCTGCCTGGCGTGGGCGCCAACCTGCAGGACCATCTCGACGTCATCGTGCACAAGCGGGTGGCGGCGTCCGAGCTGTTCGGCGTCTCGGTGGGCGGCGCGTTTCGCCTGCTGGCCGAGATATTGCGCTACCGGCGCGAGCGCACCGGCATGCTGACTTCCAATTTTGCCGAGGCAGGCGCCTTCCTGAAGAGCCACGCCGGGCTGGACGAGCCGGACCTGCAACTGCATTTCGTGGTCGGCATGGCCGACGACCATATGCGCCGAATCCACCTGGGCCATGGCTATTCCTGCCACGTTTGCGTACTGCGCCCGAAAAGCCGGGGCGAGGTACGGCTGGCTTCGCCCGATATCCGCGAGGCGCCGATGATCGACCCGTGCTTCCTGTCGGACCCGCGGGATCTCGACGGCCTGGTGGCCGGCGTGCGGATTGTGCGCCGAATCCTGGCCCAGCCGCAACTGGCGGCGTTCGGCGGCAAGGAGCTGTATTCGGCGCACTTGCCAGCCGATGGCGGCGACGACAGCGCGATCCGCGCGATGATCCGCGCCCATGCCGATACCATCTACCATCCCGTCGGGACGTGCCGCATGGGCATGGACGAATACGCGGTGGTCGATCCGCAACTGCGCGTGCGGGGCGTGGAAGGCTTGCGCGTGGTGGATGCGTCGATCATGCCGACGCTGATTGGCGGCAACACCAATGCGCCGGCCATCATGATCGGCGAGCGCGCGCATGACCTGATCCGGCACGGCCCGCGCGTGGTGTTGCGGATGGCGGAGGTATTGGCCGTGTGAAGGGCCGTGTGAAGGGCGGGGGTCCGCCCCTCACACCCGCGCTCAGGCCGTAGCCAGGCGGAAGGTCGATACCGTGTCGCGCAGCTTGCCGGCCTGGTCATCCAGCGACTGCGCGGCGGCGGCCGCTTCTTCCACCAGCGCGGCATTTTGCTGCGTGACTTCGTCCATCTGGCCCACCGCCTGGTTGACCTGCTCGATGCCCGCGCTTTGCTCGTCGGAGGCAGCAGCGATCTCGGCAATGATGTCCGATACGCGCTTCACCGCGTTCTGGACTTCGCTCATGGTCTTGCCGGCATCCTCGGCTTGCGCCGAGCCCGTGCGCACAGTGTTGACCGAGCTGTCGATCAGGTCCTTGATTTCCTTGGCGGCGCTGGACGAGCGCTGCGCCAGGCTGCGCACCTCGCCGGCCACCACCGCGAAGCCCCGGCCTTGTTCGCCGGCGCGCGCGGCTTCCACCGCGGCATTGAGCGCCAGGATGTTGGTCTGGAAGGCGATGCCCTCGATCAGGCTGGTGATCTCCGCGATGCGGTTGGAACTGGTGCTGATCGCGCCCATGGTTTGCACCATCTGCTGCACGGCGGTGCTGCCGTGTTCGGCCACGCTGGCGGCATTGCCAGCCAGGCCGCTCGCCTGGCGCGCGTTGTCGGCGTTCTGGCGCACGGTGGTGGTGAGCTCTTCCATGCTCGATGCGGTCTGCTCCAGCGAGGCAGCCTGTTGTTCGGTCCGTGCCGACAAATCGGTATTGCCCGCGGCGATCTGGCGTGCCGCCACGCCGACGGAGTCGGTCGAATGGCGCACCTCGCGCAGCGCCACGGCTACCCGCTCCAGCAGGCGGTTGAAGGCAGCCGCGGTACGGCCGATCTCGTCCAGGCGGCCCACCGGTGCGCGGCGTTCCAGGTCCAGGGAGTCGCTGACGTATTCCAGGGTCTCCTCGATTTCGGCCAGGCTGCCGTGGATGCGGCGATACAGCGTCACGGCCAGCAAGCCGGTGACCAGCACTGCCACGACGATGACCGCCGAGAACACGCGAACCGCCGTGGTGTACTGCTCGCGATTTTGCGTCACGGCGAGCTCGCCCAGGTCGCCGTTATAGTTGATGTGATCGTCGATTGCCTTGCGCAAGGCGATCGATGCGTCGTTCAGTTCGCCGCTCACCAGCATGGCGTGGGCCGTGGCGAAATCGTTGGCGCGCGATTTCTCCAGCATGGCGGCACGCCCGGCGCGGTAGCGCTTGAGCGCGGCGCGGTCGGCTTCGAGCATCTTGCGGTCGGTATCGTCGCTGATGTCGTCGCGCTCATACTTTGCGGCGGTGGTGTCGAACTTCTCGTCGGCGCGGGCCAGGGCGGCTTCCGCTTCGGCCTTGGCCTTGGGGTCTTCGCTCATGGCGTGCCTGTAAAGCGAGATACGCATGGCGTTGACGTTGTCCTTGAGGGTGCCCAGGGTGCGTACGCTACCTAGCGTGTTGTCGTTGAAGTACTCAAAGCGCTGTTCCGACTCGCTGAGTTGCCAGATGCCGCCGAGGCCCACAACGAGCAAGGCGAGCAGGGCCAAGGATAAAGATAGCAACAGGCGTTGGCTGATGTTCATGTCGGGATGTCGGCACCCGCCGTGTAGCAGGGCGCGCCGCTTGGTCATTTAAAGGGGATCAATACGCACTTATGTATTAAGTGCATGACATTAATACCAAGGGATTTACGGCAGGACCTGCGCCGCCTGTAGCGCGATGGCCAGAAAAAAAAGCGTGACGAGGCGTGTGGCGCGGCCGCGTGCCTCAGGCCGGCCAGGCACGTGCGATCACCCGCGCCAGCGCGGTATCGTCGCCCTCCAGCGTGCCGAACACGCGGCCATGCTGGCGTCCCAGCCGGCTGGCCACGAAGCGCTCGGCATCGTCGGTGTCGGCGTGGGCGAGCATCAGCGCCGCTTGCGCGGTCAGCACCAGGCCCTGGGCAAAGCGCCGCGCGCCGGCTTCGAGGTGATCCGGCGCGTCGCGCAGCATCGCCTGCAGCGAGGCGAGTTCGGCCCGCACCGCCGGATGGCCGCCGGCGCGCCGGCCGAGGTCCTGCAATAGCCGCCCCGCGTCCTCGGGATTGCGCTGGAGCGCGCGCAGCACGTCCAGGCACATGATGTTGCCGGAGCCCTCCCAGATCGAGTTGACCGGCGCCTCGCGGTACAGCCGCGCCATCGGGCCTTCCTCCACGTAGCCGTTGCCGCCCCACACCTCCATGGCTTCGCCCGTCACCTCGATGGCGCGCTTGCAGACCCAGAACTTGGCCGCCGGCGTGACGATGCGCTTCCAGGCGGCGGCCAGCGGATCGGCATCGGCGCGCTCGAAGGCGTGCGCCAGTTCCATCATGAGCAGGGTCGCGGCCTGGCTTTCCAGCGCCAGGTCGGCCAGCACGTTGCGCATCAGCGGCTGCTCCGCCAGCAGGCGGCCGAACGCCATGCGATGCCGCGCGTGATGGATGGCCTGCACCAGCGCCGCGCGGATGATGGCGGCGCTGCCGATCACGCAATCCAGCCGGGTATAAGTGGCCATCTCGATGATGGTCGGGATGCCGCGGCCTTCCTCGCCGATCAGGATGCCGGTGGCCTCGCGGAATTCCACTTCGCTGCTGGCGTTGGAGCGGTTGCCCAGCTTGTCCTTGAGACGCTGGATCTGCACCGGGTTCTTGCTGCCGTCGTCGCGAAAGCGCGGCACGAAGAAGCACGACAGCGGCCCATCCTCCGCGCCCATGCGCGCCACCACCAGGTGGGCATCGCACATCGGGGCGGAGAAAAACCACTTGTGCCCGGTGATCGCGTACTCCGCGCCGCGGCCCTCGCCACGTACGGCGCGCGCGACGGTGGTGTTGCTGCGCACATCGGAGCCGCCTTGCTTTTCCGTCATGCCCATGCCGATCATCACGGCGTGCTTGTCGCGCCAGGGCAGGTCGCGCGGATCGTGCTCGGTGGCAAACAGCTTCGGCCCCAGTTCCGCGAACAGCGCCGCTTCCTTCTGCAGCACCGGGATGCTGGCGAACGTCATGGTGGGCGGGCACAGGGATCCGGATTCGGCCTGCGCCTGCAGGAAATAGCCGGCGGCGCGCGCCACCCACGCGCCCTCCCTGGGCTGCGCGAACGGCAGCGCTTGCAACTGCTGGCTGCGCAGCAGGGCCAGCAAGGCGTGCCATGCTGGCGGAAATTCCACTTCGTCGATGCGCTCGCCGGTGCGGCTGTGCGTATGCAGCTCGGGCGCGTGGCGATTGGCCTCGGCCGCCCACTGCTGCACATCGGGTTTGCCCAGGCGCGCGCCGAAGACATCGAGCGCACTGGCGTGCCAGCCGCCTCCAAGCCGCTCCAGCGCGGCGCGCAGCGCGGGGTCGCCGGTGAACAGGTTGTAGCCGGTCAGGTCCGGGACCTGGTTGAACACGCGGTGGGTGGCGGCTTCGGTCATGAGGTCTCCTGTGCAGTCTTCTGCGCGCGCGGCGCATGGGCATGCCTGATTGCATGGTAGAGCAAGCGGCGCGCTATGTGCGCGGGCTCGCGCTGTGTCCGGCCCCCAACACTTTGCGCCGTCATGGCAGGGCTCGCGGGCCGGGCGCTTGCCGTTCGCCGCTCCCCAGAGATACACTGCACGCTCCCTTCTCGACGCTGCTGCGCAGAAGGTACTTTTTGCCCCGGTTCCCCGGAGGCACTCCCGTACCTTGTATTCCCAGCAGCCATGTCCTCACTTCCCCGTCTTGAAAAAGCCCTGCAGCGCCAGGGCATCCATGTCGAGCGCAGCCAGGGTGTCTATCACCTGCGCAACGAACACGCGCAAGCCTCGGTGCTGTTGCCCGCCACGCTTGCCCTGGAAGCGAAGGCCGTACGGCAGTTGCTCGACTTCGCCGCGGTGCGTTCTGCGGACGGCCACCACGGCGTTTGCAAAGCCTGCGCCACGCCGGACTTTCATCCCGGCGGCATCGCGCCGGTAGGATCGATCGTTGCCACCGACGCGGATTTCGTCATTCCCGCCGCGATCGGTACCGACATCAACTGCGGCATGCGCCTGATCACCACAGGCCTGAAGCAAGCCGCCCTGCTGCCGCAGCAGGATGCCCTTGTGAGCAGGCTGACGCGTGCCCTGCTCGATAACGGCCGCGACGTGCCGGTGCATAGCGCCGCATTCCGTGCCTTGTTCGACGAGGGACCCGCCGCGTTCATCGATCGCGTGGCCCCCCAAGGCTTGTGGGCGCAGGTCGATCGTGACCGGCTGGAGGCCGAACTTGCCGCTTGCGTCGGGCTGGATGCGTTTGGCGGCAGTGCCCGCTATGCGCCGGATGCGCACGTCGGCAATCGCGAGGTCTTTCGCGATCCCTGTCTCGGCACGCCGGGCGGGGGCAATCATTTTGTCGAACTGCAGGTCGTGGACGAGATTTTCGACAGGCACGCCGCGTATCGCGTTGGCCTGGCGCCCGGCGATGTCGTGGCGATGATCCACAGTGGCTCGCGCGATGTCGGCTTCTACGTGGGCCGGCGCTGGATGGACCGGGCGCGCCAGGCCTGGCCCACCGGCCTGAAGCATCCGACTAGCGGGCTGTACGGCTTGGCGGGCAGCCTGGCGCACGAGTACCTGGTGGCCATGGGTACGGCGGCACGCTATGCCTGGGCCAACCGGGTAGTGCTGGCCGAACTCGTGCGCAAGGAGCTGGCCGAATTGTGCGGCGCGACGGCTTCGCGACTGGTGGTCGACGTGCCGCATAACGTGGTGCTGCGCGAAAACGGCCTCAATATCCACCGCAAGGGCGCGACACCCGCGCATGACGGCGACCTGGCCCTGATCCCCGGTTCCATGGGGGATGCTTCCTATATAGTGAGCGGTTTGGGTCACACCGATTGGCTCTCGTCATGCAGCCACGGCGCCGGCCGCAGTGTCCGGCGCCAGGCCTTGCGCCGCTTGAAAAGCGATCATGCCAACGCCGAGTGGCGCTGCGTCACGCTGCGCGAGGAGCGCAGGGTGGAAGAAGCGCCCGAGGCCTACAAGCCGATCGGTCCGGTGCTGCAGGCACAGGAAGAGGCCGGGCTGATCGAAGCCGTGGCGCGGTTGAAGCCTTGGGTGACCTTCAAGGCTTGAAATCACGGCGGTGTTCGAATGGTGTTCGAATGGCAGTGCATGCGCACGCTAAGTCATGGTGCATTGCAGCGTAATGGTGTGCATGCCATTGTCTGGGGGCCGCATGGCCCTCAGCCATACCTTGACGCACGACACTCCAGATTGAAACAGGGGTGGTCAAGCCCCGAGCCTTGTGCTTAAATTCACCCCGTTGGATGAAACAGGGGTGCCGTACGGATGGGCCGTGCGGCTGAGAGAGTCCCTTCGAACCCGATCCGGCTAGTACCGGCGTGGGAAGTTTCATGGTTACCGAACAGCTCCTGCCTTCTCCAAGGCACATGACCCGGCCACACCGCCGCGGCCATGCTCACAGGGCTCCTGGTTTCGTCCATCCCCGCAAGAGAGAGGACGACACCCATGGCCCGCACAAATACCGCCCCCGCCGCATCTTTCGAGTCGCTTGAAACCGATCTCGACAAAAAGTTTGCCTATCCGGCATCCAGCAAGACCTACCTGACCGGCAGCCGCCCCGATATCCGCGTGCCGCTGCGCACGATCCTGCAGACGTCCACGCGCACGGACAAGGGCGAGATGTCCAATCCGCCGATTCCCGTGTATGACACGTCGGGCCCGTACAGCGATCCGGACATCCATATCGACCTGAAGGCCGGCTTGCCCTCGGTACGCGGCAAGTGGATCGAAGAGCGCGGCGACACCGAAGTGCTGTCCGGCCTGTCGTCGGAGTACGGCCTGGCGCGCGCCGCCGATCCGGCCACCGCCCACCTGCGCTTTGCCCAGCTGACCAACCCGCGCCGCGCCAAGGCCGGCGCCAACGTGTCGCAGATGCACTATGCACGCCGCGGCATCATCACGCCCGAGATGGAATACGTGGCGCTGCGCGAGTCGCTGAACCTGCAAGCGCTGTACGACAAGCCCGAATACAAGGCGTTGCTGCGCCAGCACCCCGGCAATGCGCTGGGTGCCGCGCTGCCGCTGCGCCCGGAAGACATGACGCCGGAATTCGTGCGCCGCGAAATCGCTGCCGGCCGCGCCATCATTCCCGCCAACATCAACCACACCGAGCTGGAGCCGATGGCGATCGGGCGCAATTTCCGCGTCAAGATCAACGGCAACCTGGGCAACTCCGCCGTGACGTCGTCGCTGGCCGAGGAAGTGGAAAAGATGGTGTGGTCGATCCGCTGGGGCGCCGACACCATCATGGACCTGTCCACCGGCAAGCACATCCATGAGACCCGCGAGTGGATCCTGCGCAACTCGCCGGTGCCTATCGGCACGGTGCCCATCTACCAGGCGCTGGACAAGACCGGCGGCGTCGCCGAGGACCTGACCTGGGAAATGTTCCGCGACACGCTGATCGAGCAGGCGGAGCAGGGCGTGGACTACTTCACCATCCACGCCGGCGTGCTGCTGCGCTATGTGCCGATGACCGCGGACCGTGTCACGGGCATCGTCTCGCGCGGTGGTTCGATCATGGCCAAGTGGTGCCTGGCGCATCACAAGGAAAACTTCCTGTACACGCACTTCGACGAGATCTGCGAAATCATGAAGGCGTACGACGTGTCGTTCAGCCTGGGTGATGGCCTGCGTCCGGGTTGTATCGCCGACTCCAACGACGATGCACAGTTCGGTGAGCTGCGCACGCTCGGCGAGCTGACCGACAAGGCCTGGAAGCACGATGTGCAGGTCATGATCGAAGGCCCGGGCCACGTGCCGCTGCAACGCATCCAGGCCAATATGGATGAAGAGCTCAAGCACTGCTATGAGGCCCCGTTCTACACGCTTGGACCGCTGGTGACGGACATCGCCCCCGGCTATGACCACATCACCAGCGGCATCGGTGCGGCCAACATCGGCTGGATGGGCACCGCCATGCTGTGCTACGTCACGCCGAAGGAACACCTGGGCTTGCCGGACAAGGAAGACGTGCGCGAAGGCATCATCACCTACAAGATCGCCGCTCACGCGGCCGACCTTGCCAAGGGCTGGCCGGGCGCGCAGCTGCGCGACAACGCACTGTCCAAGGCACGTTTCGAGTTCCGCTGGGAAGACCAGTTCAACCTCGGCCTGGACCCGGAACGCGCGCGTTCGTACCACGACGCCACGCTGCCGGCCGAAGGCGCCAAGATCGCGCATTTCTGCTCGATGTGCGGTCCCAAGTTCTGCTCGATGAAGATCACGCAGGAAGTGCGCGACTACGCTGCCTCGCTCAAGCCCGAAGCCGAGCAAGGCATGCAGGAAAAGTCGATCGAGTTCGTCAAGAGCGGCAGCAAGATCTACTCGTAAGGCGTAGGGCCATGGTGCGGCGCATGCCCGTGCAGCGCCGCACGCGAAGTACCGTGCCCCTTCCCCGAAGGGGCACGCCATGACTTAAAGGAGGCCGGTGCGCGCCGCGCCATCGCGGCGAGCACCGGCACAACCATCCCCATGACAACGCAGTCGTTTGATGTGGCCGTGCTCGGCGCCGGCCTGGCCGGGCGCCTTTCCGCCTGGCAACTGGTGCGTGCCGGCCTGCGCGTGGCGCTGGTCGAGCGCGGTGGCCCCGACGGCGTTGGCTCCGCCGCGCACGTCGCCGCGGCAATGCTCGCGCCCCTGGCGGAATCCGCCATTGCCGAGCGCCGCATCGTCGAGCTTGGCACCGCCAGCGTCGACTTGTGGCGCACCTGGGTGGCCGAATTGCCGGAGCCGGTGTTCTTCCAGGAAGACGGCACGCTGGTGGTATGGCATACCCGCGACCGCAGCGAGATGTCGCTGTTTACCAGCCGGGTGCGCGCCGTGGCGCCGCCCGAACTGGTGGCCGAGCGCATGCGCGCGCTGGACGGCAATGGCGTGGCCGCGCTCGAGCCCGCGCTCGCGGGCCGTTTCTCCCAGGGACTGCTGCTGGCCGGCGAAGGCCAGCTGGACAATCGCGGCACGCTGCGCGCATTGCTGGCTTGCGCGGTGGCAAGCGGGCTGCATTGCGTCTGGGAGGCTGGTGAAATCGAAGCGGGCGACCTGCCCGCGCTGGGTATCTGCGCGCGCACCGTGCTGGATTGCCGTGGCCTGGGCGCCCGCGCCGCCTGGCCGGGGCAGCCCGCCGCGCACGGCAGCATGCCGGGATTACGCGGCCTGCGCGGTGAAGTCGTGCGTGTGCACGCACCCGAGGTCAAGCTGCATCGCCCGGTGCGCCTGCTGCATCCGCGTTACCCGATCTATATCGCGCCCAAGCCCAACGACCTCTACGTGATCGGCGCCACCGAGCTCGAAAGCGAAGATGATTCGCCGATGAGCGTGCGCTCCGCGCTGGAGCTGCTTTCCGCGGCGTATTCGCTGCACCCCGCCTTTGGCGAGGCGCGCGTGCTGGAACTCAATGTGCAGCGCCGCCCGACGCGCCCGGACCACCTGCCGGCCATCCGGGTCGACCAGCATGCCCGCATCGTGCGCCTCAATGGCCTGTACCGGCACGGCTTCCTGATCGCCCCGGCGGTCACCGAGGCCGCCTGCCAGGTGGTGCGGGCTCTGCTCGACGACGATCCTGCCGCGCATGCCGTGCCCGCTTCGGTGCGCTGGCCGGGCATGATCGCGGCCGCGCTCGATACCGTCGCCGGCTCGCCGGTGCTGCACTGAACGACAATGACCATGGATATCCTGCTCAACGGCCGTCCGCTCGCCCTTGCCGATAACGCCACGCTGGCCGATGCGGTGGCGGGCGCGGGCATCGCGCCGCCATTTGCCGCCGCGCTCAACGGCCAGTTCGTGCCACGCGCCGCGCATGCGGCCACCGTGCTCGCCGCCGGCGATCGTATCGACCTCGTGCAACCCGTGACGGGAGGCTGACCCCAAATGACCTTCAATTCCGCAGAACCCCGGCGCGACCTGTTCGCCGACCCCTTCGTGCTCTATGGCGAGTCGTTTGCCTCGCGCCTGTTGCTGGGTACCGCGCGCTATCCGTCTCCCGCCACGCTGCAGGCCGCGGTGGAGGTGGCCCGGCCCGCCATGCTGACGGTGGCGCTGCGCCGCCAGGGCTCGGTCGGCGATGGCGAGGGCGGCCAGGCTTTCTGGCAGATGCTGCGCTCGCTGAACGTGCCGGTGCTGCCCAATACCGCTGGCTGCATGGCGCCGCAGGAAGCCATCACCACCGCCATGATGGCGCGCGAAGTGTTCGAGACCGACTGGATCAAGCTTGAGCTGGTGGGCGACGATTACACGCTGCAGCCCGATACGCTCAACCTGCCCGCCGTGGCCGAGACGCTGATCAAGGAGGGCTTCAAGGTGCTGCCGTATTGCACGGAGGACCTCGTGCTGTGCCGCCGCCTGCTGGACGTGGGCTGCCAGGCGCTGATGCCCTGGGCCGCGCCCATCGGCACCGGGAAGGGCGCCGTCAATCCGCACGCCATGCGCCTGTTGCGCGAACGCTTGCCGGATACCCCGCTGATCGTCGACGCCGGCCTCGGGCTGCCGTCGCACGCGGCCCAGGTGCTGGAGTGGGGCTACGATGGTGTGCTGCTGAACACCGCAGTGGCGCAGGCTGCTTATCCGGTCAACATGGCACGCGCCTTCGCGCTGGCTGTGGACGCGGGCCGCACGGCCTACCTGGCCGGCCCCATGCCGGAGCGCGATATCGCGCAGGCCAGCACCCCGGTGGTGGGCATGCCGTTCTGGCACGCCGAAGGCGCGGAGGACCGCGCATGACCCGCAATCTTCTCCCGGCCGGCATCGACGCCGCGCTGCGCGACACGCTGCTGGCGCGCTATGGCGCCACCTTCGGCACCAGCGACAAGGCCTGGCGCGCGTGGGTGCAGGGCAACGCCCCCGCCGCGCTCGGCGATGCCGACGTGGTGCTGTTCGACGGCGAGGCCGACGAGGCCACGCTGGCGCGCATTGCCGGCGCCGGCGCCATCGCCATCGAGAGCGACCGCGAAGGCGGGCAATGGAGCGACACCGTGCGCTCGCCGATGGGCACCTGGGTCTTCAGTGCCCATGCCGACGACGACACCGCGCATTCGCCGGCCTTCGTCGCCGTGCTGCTGGCTTGCCTGGCGCTGCATTTCCCCGCGCACGATGCGCTCTGCCTGGCGCGCGCCTGGCAGCCGGGCTCGCTGGACTGGCCGGTGGATTTCGCGCGCTTCCCGCACGTGCGCCACGCCGCGCTGGTCGCGCCGGAGCAGCGCGCCGAGCCCTTCGCACCGTGCCCGCCGCTGGGTTTGTACGCGGTGGTGCCCAGCGCCGAATGGATCGAGCGGCTGGTGCCGCTGGCGGTGCCCACCGTGCAGCTGCGCTTCAAGTCCGACGACGCGCAGGCCGTGCGCAGCGAGATTGAGCGCGCCGCCAAGGCCGCGCGCGGCAGCGCTTCGCGCTTGTTCATCAACGATCACTGGCGGGCTGCCATCGACTACCACGCCAGCCAGGGTGGCGACAGCGGCATCTATGGCATCCACCTCGGCCAGGAAGACCTCGATGAAGCCGACCTCGATGCGCTGCGCGCCTCCGGGCTGCGCCTTGGCGTGTCCACGCACGGCTATGCCGAGATGCTGCGCGTGGCCACCATCGGCCCGAGCTACCTGGCGCTGGGTGCGATCTTCCCGACCACCACCAAAATCATGCCGACCGCGCCGCAGGGCCTGGGCCGCTTCCACGCCTACGTCAAGCTGATGCAGCCCGTGGTGCCCTCGCTGGTGGGCATCGGCGGCGTCGATGCGGCGCGCTTGCCGGAGGTGCTGGCGGCTGGCGTTGGCAGCGCGGCCGTGGTGCGCGCGATTACCGAGGCGGCTGACGTGCCTGCGGCGGTGACGAATCTGCTGGGGATGTTTCCGGCGGCGTGATGCATGGGGCCCGGAGGATGGGCAAGCACGCGTGCGTGTGACTGTCCATACTCTGGGCCAGCGCCCGCCCTCTCCCCCGGCCCCTCTCCCACAAGTGGGAGAGGGGAGCAAACCAGCGGGCCTGAACGAAGCCGCAGAACGGGCCAAAGCTGCGCGCCATGACGACGGCTGTCTCTCCCTCTCCCCTCAGGGGGAGAGGGGTGGCTTAGCTAGGAGCCACTTGAAGCGGAGCCCTCGGTTTTGTCCCGCACGACGCTTATCGGGCTTCCGCCCTCTCCCGCGCAGCGGATGAGGGGGGGAGCCCGAACTTGCCACATACCGCCGCGCCCCGATGCCAGTCATTCGCTTAGCAACTCCCGAAGACGTACCCGGCCTGCCTGCCATCGAACGCGCGGCGGCTGAACTATTCCCCGAATCCGACCTGCCTCCCGCGCTGCGCCAGCAAGTCACGCCGCTCGAAGACCTGCAACGCGCGCAGCGTGAGCGCCGCCTGTGGGTCGCTATCGCCCCCGACGGCACGCCAGCCGGCTTCGCGCTCGCCAGCGTGCTTGGCCAGCATGCCTGCCTTGATGAGATGGACGTCCACCCCGCCCACGCCCGCCGTGGCATTGGCCGCGCACTTGTGCGCGCCGTAGCCGATGGTTTGCGCCGGCAAGGCCTGCAGTCGCTCCATCTCACCACCTTCAGCCACCTGCCGTGGAACGCGCCGTTCTACGCAAGCCTCGGCTTTCGCCATCTCGATGAAGCCGATCTCAGCCCGGCGCTCTGCGCCGCACTGGCGCGCGAGGCGGCGCTCGGCTTGCGCCAACGCATCGCCATGCGCCTGGCGTTGTGAGCCACGCCGGCGCCGAACGGCGTTACGATAGTGCCGTGCCATCCACTCCGGCGAACCCCATGATCTCGTCCCAGTTCATCAGCCGCGTCACCCTGCGGCGCGACATCGTCGACAGCTTCGAGCGCTACCCCTTCAGCCTGCCCGCGGTGCGCACGCTGGAAGCGATGGAGATGCACCCCAAGGTGACCTTCCTGGTTGGCGAGAACGGATCGGGCAAGTCCACGCTGATGGAAGCCATTGCCGTGGCCATGGGTTACAACGCCGAGGGCGGCTCGCGCAATTTCAGCTTCGGCACGCGTCGGTCGCATTCGGTGCTGCACGAATACCTGCGCGTTGCGCGCGGCTTCAAGCGCCCGCGCGATGGCTTCTTCCTGCGCGCGGAGAGCTTCTTCAACGTGGCCACGGAAATCGAGCGCCTGGACCAGGAGCCGGCCTTCAGCCCGCCCGTCATCAACGCCTACGGCGGGCGTTCGTTGCACGAGCAATCGCATGGCGAATCGTTTCTCGCGCTGATGATGCATCGCTTTGGCGGCAATGGGCTCTACCTGCTCGACGAGCCCGAGGCGGCGCTGTCGCCGCAGCGGCAACTGGCGGTGCTGTCGCGCATCCATGATCTGGCCGAAGACGGCTCGCAGTTCATCATCGCTACGCACTCGCCGATCCTGATGGCCTATCCCAACGCGTGGATCTACACCTGCTCGCCGGACGGCATGGCGCAGATCGACTATCAGGACACCGAACACTTTCGCGTGACGCGCGATTTCCTGGCCAATCCCGAGCGCATGCTGCGCGTGCTGTTTGGCGACGAGCCGGGCGGCGAGAGAGGGCCGATCTAAATGCTCCGCTATCCCACGCTGATCGTTTCCCTGTTGATGCTGCTTCTTACATTCAGTGCCGGGGATGGGCACTGGATCGCCGGTGCTGGCATGCTTGACCGAGCGTTACAGGGCGGCGCCTTTGTCTGGATTTTCCTGTTTTGCTTCCTGGCCTACATTCCGCTCCTGGTGCTGGTAGCCAGCTACACGCTGCGGGATCTGCTGGCGCTCTACCTGTATAAGAACCGGCGCGCTGTCGTCAGCCTGTTCTTGTTTTCCGTGATGCCAACCATTGCGCTTTACCGCTTCAATGCCTGGTTTGTCCGGGAGATCCTGTAGGCGCTGGAAAACGCCTGCGCTCAGCCGCGCGCGCCACGCGCCAGGATCTTGTACAGATGCGAGCGTGAAATGCGCAGTTGCTCCGCCGCGCGCTTCTTGTTGCCACCGTGCCGCGCGATGGCCTGCAGCACGGCCTCGTACGCGACTTCCCGCAGGTCCGCCGGCGATGCGGCGCGCGCGTTGATCTCAGCCTCATTCGCCGCCTCATTCGCCGCCTCGTCCAGTGCCTCGCCATACGGCAACGGCGGCTCGCTCAGACCGTACGCCACCGCGCTTTCCTCGCCCCGGGCGAAATCCGCCGCGCGCAGCACGCGTGCGTCGCAGAACACCAGCGCTTCTTCGATCTTCTGCCTGAGCTGGCGCACATTGCCCGGCCATCGCCGCTCGGCCAGATAGCGCGGCACCTCGGAGGCCACTTCCGGCACCGGCACCTGGTTGCGCGCGCAGAAGCCGCGCACGAAATGGGTCAACAGGGCAGGGATGTCCTCGCGCCGCTGGCCCAGCGCGGGAATGCGCAGCACCACGCCGCTCAGGCGGTAGTACAGATCCAGGCGGAAGCGTCCGCCATCGATCAGCGCCTGGATGTCGCGGTTGGTTGCCGCTACCAGCCGGAAGTCCACGCGCTGCGCCTGCCGGCTGCCCAGCCGTTCCACCATATGGTCCTCCAGCACGCGCAGCAGCTTGACCTGCATCTCCATCGGGATATCGGCAACCTCGTCGAGGAACAGCGTGCCGCCGGCGGCCTGCTCCAGCTTGCCAGCCTGCCCAAGGCGATGGCTGCCCGTGAAGGCGCCCGCCGCATGCCCGAACAGCTCGGCCTCGATCAGCGTGGCGGGCAACGCGGCCAGGTTCAGGCTGACCAGCGGCTTGCCCTGGGCCGCGCGGCTGGCGCCGTGGATGGCGCGTGCCACCAGTTCCTTGCCGGTGCCGCTTTCGCCGAGGATCAGCACCGGCACGTCCAGCCGCGCTACCGTGTCGATCTCTCGGCGCAGCCGCTGCATGGGTGCGCTATCGCCAATCAGCAGGCCGGGGCCGGCGCCGGCCTGCTGCTCGCGCAACGCGTCGAGCTCGCGTTGTGTTTGCGCCAGTTGCGAGCGCAATTGCGTCATCTCGCGGTGCATGCGGCCGATGGCTTCAGGCTCCTTGAAGAGGATCTGGCCGATGGCGCCAACCACTTCGCCCGCGGCGCTGATCGGGATGCGGTTCACCACGCGTGTCACCCCGTTCATCTCCTGCAGCTGCCCGATCTCGGCTTTGCCGCTGGCGGCCACCTGCGCTAGGCGCGAGTTGGGGATGACGTCCACCGCGGGCCGGCCCGTGCCTTCACCGGTGCGCAGGCCGAGGAATTTTTCGTGCACTGGGCTGATGAAGCGCACGTTGCCCGCACGGTCCGCCACGGTGATGGCCTGGTAGGGGTTGGTAATGAAGTGATCGAGGATCGCGCCGGCAAAGGGTACCGCGCCGAGGAAGTCGAAGAGGGCTGCGTCACGCTCGGCCGGGCGCAGCAGGATGACCTGCCGCTCGCGGTCGCTCAGACGCATGGCGATGAAGCGGTGCGCGGGCTTGCTGTCGGGGCCAGGCAGGCTGCATTCGAACAGGCGGCCGGCATCCTGGGGGGAGTCGCCATCGCCAGCGAGCCCTGCGCTGGCGGCTAGCGCGGCGGTTGCCAGCGTGGCGTTGGCGGCGAGTCCCAGGCTGGCTAGTACGTCTCCCGCGTGGCTGGCGACCAGTACGCCGAGGCTGTCTTCAGTGCCGGGGAAAGTGTCTTCGGGTGTCGCTGATGACGACATGTTGTGTCTCCGTCGTGGGCACTTTTGTGTCCTTATTGCGGACACAATATCAGCGAGCCATAAAAAGAACAATGAAATCAAGGGCCGGTGCGCCTGGCACGTTTGCTGCGTTTATGCGTCTAGATAGCCCACGACCATAACAACAGCACTAAGGAGACCGCCGTGTCCTGGCAGCCCGAAATCGATGAACTGGCCTACCGCAAGCAACTCGCCGCGCAGCTCGGCGGCCCCGACAAGGTCAAGCGGCACAAGGACGCCGGCAAGCTGACCGTGCGCGAGCGCATCGACGCGATCGCCGATGCCGGATCGTTCCGCGAGGTGGGCGCGCTCACCGGCAGCGGCCAGTACGACAGCAATGGCCGCCTGGTGGGCCTGACGCCCGCCAACCTGGTGATGGGGCGCGCCAAGGTGGATGGCCGCCCGGTGGTGCTGGTGGGCGATGACTTCACCGTGCGCGGCGGCGCCAACGACGGTGCCGTTGGCGAGAAGCTGATCCACGCAGAGAAGATGGCGCGCGACCTGCGCTTGCCCATGGTGCGGCTGGTAGACGGCACCGGCGGTGGCGGCTCCGTGCGCAATATCGAGAACAAGGGCTACACCAACATCCCCACCATGAAGGTGTGGCAGCACGTGGTGGAGAACATGTCGCTGGTGCCGGTGGTGTCGCTGGCGCTGGGCTCGGTGGCCGGCATGGGCGCGGCGCGCGTGGCCGCGAGCCACTACTCGGTGATGGTCAAGGGCACCGCGCAATTGTTCAACGCCGGCCCGCCGGTGGTGGCGCGCATTGGCCAGGTACTGGAAAAGAACGAGCTCGGCGGCAGCCAGATCCATACGCGCAATGGCGTGGTCGATGACGAAGTGGCGAGCGAGGAAGAAGCCTTTGCGCGCGCGCGCCGCTTCCTGTCCTACCTGCCGGGCTCGGTG
This sequence comes from Cupriavidus sp. GW822-FHT03E04, assembly GCF_058801495.1. Lineage (NCBI taxonomy): Bacteria > Pseudomonadati > Pseudomonadota > Betaproteobacteria > Burkholderiales > Burkholderiaceae > Cupriavidus > Cupriavidus sp. GW822-FHT03E04. The sequence continues at coordinate 12,731 of NZ_JBXANI010000026.1, read as the reverse complement.
CATGAACTGCCGCCGCGCGTTGAGCCAACCGACGATCCCGCCCGCCGCGATGAGTGGCTGCTCAGCGCGATCCCGCGCGACAGCCGCTCCGTCTACAAGGTGCGCCCCATTGTCGAGACGCTGGTGGACCAGGGCTCCTTTTTCGAGATGGGCCGGCACTGGGGCCGCGCCATCGTGACCGGGCTGGCCCGCGTGGATGGCTGGCCGGTGGCGGTGGTGGCGAGCGATCCGTATCACTACGGCGGTGGCTGGGACGGCCCCACCGCGGAGAAATTCATCCGCTTCGTGGACCTGGCCGAAGCCTTCCACCTGCCGGTGATCAATATGGTCGATATCGCCGGCTTCCAGATCGGCCTGGAAGCCGAGAAGGCCGGCACCATGCGCTACGGCGTGCGCGCGCTGGCCGCGGTGTACCAGGCCACCACGCCGTGGTGCTCCGTGATCCTGCGCCGCGCCTATGGCGTGGCGGCGGCGGGGCACCAGCATATGGGCCGCTTCAACTTCCGCTATGCATGGCCGTCCGGCAACTGGGGCTCGCTGCCGATCGAGGGCGGGCTGGAGGTTGCCTACAAGGCCGAGATCGAAGGCGCCGACGACCCCGTGCAAAAGCGCGCCGAGATCGAGCAGCGTGTGCGCAGCCTGACGTCGCCGTTCCGCAGCGCCGAAGCCTTCGTGGTGGAAGACATCATCGACCCGCGCGATACGCGCTCGCTGCTGTGCGAGTTCGCCAACCTGGCGGCGCCGCTGCGCGAGCCGGGCGTGCGCAAGTTCGGCATCCGGCCCTGAGACGAGAGACCGTCCGGCAAATCAGACACAAACAAAATAATGGAGACCGCCTTGCCCAATCACCGACCTATCCTTGCGCACCGCCCCACCCTCAATGCCATCGTTACCGCCACGCTGGCCGTTGGCGCCGCACTGCCGGGCGCCACCGGCGCGCAGGCGCAGGAGCACTGGCCGCAGAAGCCCGTCACCATCGTCGTGCCGTTTCCCGCCGGCGGCATGACCGACCTGCTGGCGCGCCGCATCGCGCGCGACATGCAGGCCGAGTTCAAGCAGCCGTTCGTGGTGGATAACCGCGCCGGCGCCAGCGGCCAGATCGGCACCGAGATCGTCGCGCGCGCCAACCCGGACGGCTACACGCTGCTGGTCAGCGCCACGCACCAGGTGATCAATCCCGCGGTGCGGCCCAAGCTGCCGTACAACGCCAGCAAGGACTTCACCCCGATCGCGCTGTTGGCGACCACGCCCAACGTGCTGGTGGTGAACAACAATGTGCCGGTGTCGAACCTGCAGGAATTCCTTGCGTACGCGAGGAAGCAAAAGGAAGGCTTGTCGTTCGGCTCATCCAGCATTGGCGGCGCCACGCATATGTCGGGGGAGTTGCTGCGGCTGATGACCAACACGCCGCTGACGCATATTCCCTACAAGGGCGCGGCGCCGGCGCTGTCGGACCTGCTCGGCGGCCAGATCCCCGCGCTGTTCCATGACGTGATGACGATGGCGCCCTATGTGAAGGACGGCAAGGTCAAGGCCATCGGCGTGACCTCGGCCAAGCGCAGCGAGGCCTTGCCCAATGTGCCCACCATTGCCGAGCAGGGCGTGCCCGGCTACGAGGCCACCACGTGGATTGGCTTCTATGGCCCGGCCAACCTGCCCAAGCCGCTGGTGGAGCGCCTGAACCGCGACGCCGTGAAGAGCATGAACACGGCGGAATCCAAGGCTAACCTGGCGCAGAGCGGCACCACGCCCGGCACGCTGAGTGCCGAGCAGTTCGGCGCGTTTATGCAGGCGGAACTAGTCAAGTGGAAGCGCGTGGCCACCGAAGCCAAGGTGAAGGTGGATTGAGATGAGCGACAACATGCTTGAACTGCTGGCCCCGCGTTCGGTTGCCATCCTTGGCGCCTCCGATAATCCGATCAAGGCCGGCGGCCGGCCGATCGATTACATGCGCCGCTACGGCTTTGCCGGGCGTGTGTATCCGGTCAACCCCAAACGCGCGCAGATCCAGGGCCTGCAGGCCTATCCCGAACTGGCCGCGCTGCCCGATGCGCCCGATGTCGTGGTGATCAGTGTCGCGGGGCAGGAGGTCGAACAGGCCATCGACCAGTGCCTGGCGGTCAATGCGCGCGCAGCGGTGATTTATTCCTCGGGCTTTGCGGAGCTTGGCGAAGCCGGCGCGGCGCAGCAGCGCAGGCTGGTCGAGCGCGCGCGCGCGGGCGGTTTGCGCTTGTTCGGCCCCAATACGCAGGGTGTGGCCAATTTCCGCGATGGGGCCATCCTGCATTTTTCGACCATGATCAACGAGGAGGCCGGCCAGGACGGGCCGGTCGCCATCGTCAGCCAGAGCGGCGCGGGCTCTTCCATCGTCTACGGTGGCCTGCGCCGCAAGGGCATCGGCGTGCGCTATATGGTGGCGACCGGCAACGAGGCGGACATCACTGCCGCAGAGGTGCTGCGCGCGGTCGCGGCCGATCCGGACATCCGGGTGCTGCTGCTCTATATCGAATCGCTGAAAGACCCGGCTGTGCTGGCGCAGGCCGCGCGTGTCGCGCATCAGCGCGACATTCCCATCCTGGCGGTCAAAGCTGGCCGCACGCAGGCCGGGCAACTCACCGCCAGCTCGCACACCGGCGCGCTGGCCGGTGAGGATGCACTAGCCGACGCCTTCCTGCGCCAGCACGGCATCCAGCGCGTGGCGGATTTCCGCGAGCTGGTCGAGTACAGCCAGGTGTTTATCGGCGGGCAGCGTCCGCGTGGACGCAAGGTAGTGGCGATCAGCAATTCCGGCGCCACATGCGTACTGGCGGCCGATGCCGCCGAGGATCAGGGCCTCGCGCTGTGCCAGTTCGAAGGCGAGGGGGAAGCCGCGCTCAAGGCAGTGCTTCCAGCGTTTGTGTCGGCGCGCAATCCGATCGACATGACCACTGCGCTGCTGGGCCAGCCGCACATCTACGGGCAGACGCTGGAAGTGGTGGCCGCGCAGCGCCAGGCCGACATGATCTACGTGGGCTTTCCTATCGGCGGCGAGGGCTACGACTTTGCCGATTTCTCCGCGCAGACCGGCCGCTTTGCCTCGGCCAGCGGCGTGCCGGTGGCGGTCAGCGCCAACCAGGAATGGGTGGCGCAGGCGTTCCGCGCGCAAGGCGTGCCGGTGTTCGACAGCGAGCGTGCCGCCATGCGCGCGCTGGGCATGCTCGCGCGGCACGCGGCGATGAATGCCGCCGCGTTGGCCGAGCCCGCCGCGCTGCCGCCGGTGTTCGCCAAGGACAATGCGGCTCCCAACGTATCGCTCGACGAAGTGGCAAGCCTGGCGGCGCTGGCGCAGGCCGGTCTGCCGGTCGTGCGGCACCGCCTGTGCCGCAGCGTGGATGACGTGCGCCGCGCGCTGGGCGAACTGGGCACGCCAGTGGTTGCCAAGGGCGTTTCGTCCGATATCACGCACAAGTCCGAGCTAGGGCTGGTGCGCCTCGGCCTTGCCGACGAGGCGCAGGCACTGGCTGCCTTCCATGACCTGGACCGTATGCTGCGAGGGCTGTCTGCCAGCCAGGGCATCCAGCATGGCGGCGTCTTGCTGGCGCGCCAGCAACGCGGCGCTTTCGAGCTGGCGGTGGGCGCGCACATCGACGACGTCTACGGACCGGTGGTGATGGTGGGGCAGGGCGGCGTGCTGGTCGAAGCGATAGACGACGTGCAGTTTCTCGTCGCGCCCTTCAACGCCGCGCAGGCGCGCGAGGCCATCGGCCGGCTGCGCATTGCGCGCGCCTTCGGCGCGCTGCGCGGCATGGAGGCGGTCGATGTGGACGCGCTGGCGCAAATGCTGGTGCGCGTGGGCGACTGGATGGTGGGCGCGCAAGGACAGGTACGCTCGGTCGACGCCAATCCGGTCATGGTGAGCCGCGCCGGCGTGGCGCCGGTGCTGGTCGACGCGGTAGTGATCCGCGCGGGAGAGACTTCATGATTGCCACGACGAAGGCTTGCGAATCGGTACGTCCGTTGCGTCCGTTGCGTCCGTTGCGTCCCTTGCGTCGCGTGCTGGTCGCGAATCGCGGCGCGGTAGCGGCGCGCATCATCCGCGCGCTGCGCGGGCTGGGCCTGGAATCGGTCGCGGTGTACTCGGATGCCGACGCTGGCTTGCCCTACCTGCGCGAAGCCGATGCCGCGCTGCGCCTGGGCGAAGCGCCGCCGCTGGCCAGCTACCTGGACCAGGACAAGCTGCTGGAAGCCGCGCGCGCCAGTGGCGCCGATGCGGTGCATCCCGGCTATGGCTTCCTGTCGGAAAACGCCGCTTTCGCCGAGCGCGTGGAAGCCGCCGGCCTGTGCTTTATCGGCCCGTCCCCGCACTGGATCCGGCGCCTTGGCCACAAGACCGAAGCGCGCGCTTTCATGGCTGCGCAAGGCATGCCGCTGGCGCCCAGCTCCGAGGTGCTGCCCGACGACATGGACACCGTCGCCGCTGCGGCAGAGCGTATCGGCTATCCGGTGCTGATCAAGCCCGCCGGCGGTGGCGGCGGCATCGGCATGGTGCCGGTGCGTGACGCGGCCGGCTTGGCCGCTGCCTGGCAGCAGGCGCGCTCGGTGGCGCAGCGCAGCTTTGGCCAGGCCGAGCTGTACCTGGAGAAGCTGGTCGAGCAGCCGCGCCATATCGAGTTCCAGGTGCTGGCCGACCGCCACGGCGGCGTGCGCATCCTGTGGGAGCGCGATTGCTCCGTGCAGCGCCGTCATCAGAAAGTCATCGAGGAAGCGCGCGCGCACGGGCTGGACCGTGCCGAGGTGCAAGCCATGGCGGCCAAGCTCTCGGCGCTGCTGTCCGGCATCGGCTACGACGTGATCGGCACGGTGGAAATGCTGCACACGCCGGCCACCGGATTTGTCTTCCTGGAGATGAACACGCGCCTGCAGGTGGAGCACGCCGTCACCGAGCAGATCACCGGCGTGGATATCGTGGCAGCGCAGATCCGGCTGGCGCGCGGCGAGCGCATCGATGATGTGCTGCCGGGCGGCCAGGTCCACGCGCAAGGCCATGCCATCGAGGCGCGCGTGTATGCCGAGGACCCGGTGCGCTTCTTCCCGTCGCCTGGCCCGCTGGAGGTGTTCCGCCCGCCGCAAGGCGAGGGCATCCGCGTGGAAACCGGCTACGCCGAAGGCGCCCGCATCACGCCGTACTACGACCCCATGCTGGCCAAGGTGATTGCCACCGGCGCCGATCGCGGCGAGGCCATCGCCACGCTGCGCGCGGCGCTGGGGGATTTCGCCATTGCCGGCGTCAAGACCAACATCCCTTTCATCCTGCGCGTGCTCGCGCATCCCGATTTCCTGGCCGGGCGCATCGATACCGCGCTCGCCCAGCGTGTGCTGGCCACGCCTGCCGCAGAGAACCCACAACCTACCCAGAGAGCTGCCTGATGAACAAGATCGAAGCCGCGGTAAGCGGCCATGTCTGCGCCATCCACATCGAAGTTGGCGCTACCATTGCGCCCGGCGACGCCGTGATGATGATCGAGTCCATGAAAATGGAGATACCGCTCGAATCCGAATATGCTGGCGTGGTCAAGGCCATCCTGGTGCGGCCCGGCGACGCCGTCGCCGAGGGCCAGGCGGTGGTGGAGCTCGCATAACGCGAAGAACGCGAATAAGGAAGAACTGTTTTGGAAAGTCCCGCTCAGATTGTCCCGGTAGCGCCGGGCACGCCCGAGAAACCCTACTTCGGCATCGACGTGCCGCTGATGCGCCATCTTGGCCTGCAGCCCGTGCGGATGGAAGAGGGCCTGTGCCACACGCGCCTGCCGGTCAGCCCGTTCCTGGTCAACAGCCGGGGCGACGTGCACGGCGGCACCTTGATGGCCACGCTGGATTTCACGCTCAGCGGCGCCGCGCGCTCGCATGCGCCGCTGGAAACCGGTGTGATCACCATCGATATGTCCACGCATTTCCTGGCTGCGGCACGCGGTGAACTGCACCTGGAAGCGCGCTGCATGCGGCGCGGCGCGCGCATCGCGTTTTGCGAGGGCGAAGTGAAGAACGCCGCTGGTGAAGTGGTTTGCGTGGCACGCGCGGCGTTCAAGCTGGTGCCGCTGAGCAGCGGCGGGGACTGACGCCTCAGGCGTTGCCGCTGGCCGGACGGTAGACCTGGACGAAGCGCGCCTGCTGGACGATGCCGTAGTCGTTCGGGGCGTATTGCATCAGCCAGTCGCCAGCTGCGCCATGCAGTACGTCGCCGCCGGCTGAGCGGGCAATGCTGAAATCCTGGTCCATCCGTTTGGCCAGCACCACGCCAGGGATGTTCTGGTAGGCGCCATCCTGGCCGTGGGTGCCGGCTTGCAGCGGTTCGTACTTGGGGTCGAAGCGTTCGCGGGACACGACCCAGCGGTCGCCGGTGGAGCCGGTGATGATGGCGTCGCCGGGCTGGTAGCGGTTGGGGCCTTCGAGGCTGATGAGTTCGCCGGGTTCTTTGGCGAAGGCTACCTGTACCACTTCGTGCTTTTGGTATGGGGCGGCGGTGGGGTCGGTGCGCAGGTCGATCTGGGTGAGGGTGGGCATGGTGTGGCGGATGTCAGGCTGGGGCGCAAATCATACCGCTGGTCCGCTCCCCTCTCCCACTTGTGGGAGAGGGGTCGGGGGAGAGGGCGGGCGCTCGTTCCGCCTGCTTGCTGGACAAATCCGAGGGCTCCGCTTCCAGTGGCTCCTAGCTAAGCCACCCCTCTCCCCGGCCCTCTCCCCCTGAGGGGAGAGGGAGAAACAGCCGTCGTCATGGCGCGCGGCTTTGGCCCGTTCGACGGCTTCGTCCAGGGCCGCTGGCTTGCTTCATCCCAGCACCCGCGGCGCAAAGCCGTGGTTCAGCGGCCCGTTGCCCGTCCCAAGCGCAAAGTCAGCACCCGCCACAATCGCATCGGCCACGAAATCCAGCGCCACTTCCACCGCGTCTTCCAGCTTATCGCCCCTTGCCAACTGGGCAGCTATGGCCGCTGCCAGTGTGCAGCCGGTGCCATGCAGGTTGCGGGTGTCGACCCGCTGATGGCTGAACACGCGCACAGTGCCGTCGGCACTCAGCAGCAGGTCGTCCAGGCCGGCATCGGCCGGATCCAGGTGCCCGCCCTTGAGCAGCACCGCCGGGCAGCCCAGCGCGACCAGGTCGCGTGCCGCCTGCTCCATTTCATCACGCCGGGTGATCTTGCGGCCCAGCAGGTAGGATGCCTCGGGCAGGTTGGGCGTGACCAGCACGGCGCGCGGGAACAGCAGGCGCACCATGGCCTGGGTGGTGGCGTCGTCCGCCAGGGTGGCGCCGGAGGTGGAGATCATGACCGGGTCCACTACCAGCTGGCGAATGCCATGGCGGTCCACCGCGGCGGCTACCGCCTCGACGATGGCCGCGGTGCCCAGCATGCCGGTCTTGGCCGCATCCACGCCGATATCGCTGGCAACCGCATCGATCTGGGCCGCTACCATGTCGGCCGGGATGGCATGCACGCCGGTCACGCCGAGCGTGTTCTGCGCCGTGATGGCAGTGATCGCGCTCATGCCGAAGCAGCCCAGCGCCGCAAAGGTCTTGAGATCGGCCTGGATGCCGGCGCCGCCGCCAGAGTCGGAGCCGGCGATGGTCAGGGTGCGCGGGGGGCGGTGTGTCGTCAGGGTCATGTGCTGGGCCGGCGGTCAAGAAAAATTCATGGCGGTGGCGGTGCCAAGCGTGCCGGGGCAGGCTACAATACCGCCACTCCGAGGAGCGTTGCAACGAATGGGCCTTATTGTGCCATCCGCCAGGCTCGGACTGTCTTCAACGGCGCTCGCTGATCCGTGGCATACACACGGAGGCGAGTCGACCTATCCGCCCGTTATGCAAAGGCCCTGGTTTTCACCATCCTTGCATGGCGCGGCCGTATTCCCCGCACTCGTCCTTCGTCGCCACTCTTCATCGGAGTGAAACATGAACGCAGTGACTGACCTGAAGAACGATTACCTCGTGGCCGACCTGGGCCTCGCCGGCTGGGGCCGCAAGGAAATCGCCATCGCCGAAACCGAAATGCCCGGCCTGATGGCCATCCGCGACGAGTACGCTGCCGCCCAGCCCCTGAAGGGCGCGCGCATCGCCGGCTCGCTGCACATGACCATCCAGACCGCCGTGCTGATCGAGACGCTGGTGGCGCTTGGCGCCGACGTGCGCTGGGCATCGTGCAACATCTTCTCGACCCAGGACCACGCTGCCGCGGCCATCGCCGCTTCGGGCACGCCGGTGTTCGCCTTCAAGGGCGAATCGCTGAAGGAATACTGGGACTTCACCCACCGCATCTTCGACTGGAAGGATGGCGGCACCCCCAACATGATCCTGGACGACGGCGGCGATGCCACGCTGCTGCTGCACCTGGGCGCCCGCGCCGAGAAGGACGCATCGCTGATCGCCAACCCGGGCAGCGAGGAAGAAACCTTCCTGTTCGCCGCGATCAAGGAAAAGCTGGCCAAGGACCCGTCCTGGTACAGCCGTAACCTGGACGCCATCAAGGGCGTGACCGAGGAAACCACCACGGGCGTGCACCGCCTGTACCAGATGGCGCAAAAGGGCGAGCTCAAGTTCCCCGCCATCAACGTCAACGACTCGGTGACCAAGAGCAAGTTCGACAACCTGTATGGTTGCCGTGAATCGCTGGTGGACGGCATCAAGCGCGCCACCGACGTGATGATCGCCGGCAAGGTTGCGCTGGTGGCCGGCTACGGCGACGTGGGCAAGGGCAGCGCGCAGGCACTGCGTGCCCTGTCGGCCCAGGTGTGGGTGACCGAGGTCGACCCGATCTGCGCACTGCAGGCCGCGATGGAAGGCTACCGCGTGGTGACCATGGAATACGCTGCCGACAAGGCCGACATCTTCGTCACCTGCACCGGCAACTACCACGTCATCACCCATGACCACATGGCCAAGATGAAGGACCAGGCCATCGTCTGCAACATCGGCCACTTTGACAACGAGATCGACATCGCCTCGCTGGAAAAGTATGAGTGGGACGAGATCAAGCCGCAGGTTGACCACGTGGTGTTCCCCGCCGTTGGCGATCAACCCAGCAAGAAGATCATCATCCTGGCCAAGGGCCGCCTGGTGAACCTGGGCTGCGGCACGGGCCACCCGTCGTACGTGATGAGCAGCTCGTTCGCCAACCAGACCATCGCCCAGATCGAACTGTGGCAGGAACGCGAAAGCGGCAAGTACCCGGTCGGCGTCTACACGCTGCCCAAGCACCTGGACGAAAAGGTCGCGCGCCTGCAGCTCAAGAAGCTCAACGCGCAACTGTCCGAGCTGACCGAGCAGCAAGCCGCCTATATCGGCGTGAGCAAGCAAGGCCCGTACAAGGCCGATCACTACCGTTATTGATCTGCCGGTGACCGGCGGCTGATCTGCGTTTGATCGACCGCCGGTTCGTCAGCCCGCGGCGCCCGCGCGCAGCGGGCGCCGTGCCCCGAATCTGCCCCGAATCCGTTTTACCCAAGCGAAGGAGTCGTCATGAGATTGTTGGCCGTCTGGATCATCAACGCCGCCGCGCTGTTCCTGGTGGGCAGCCTGATCGATGGGATTCATCTTGGCGGCTTTGGCTCGGCCATGATCGCCGCGCTGGTGCTTGGCCTGGTGAATACCTTGATCCGCCCGATCCTGGTGATCCTGACCTTGCCGGTGACGCTGCTCACGCTTGGCCTGTTCATCTTCGTGATCAACGCGCTGCTGTTCCTGTTCGTGGGCAAGCTGCTGGCCGGTTTCGTGGTCACCGGCTTTGGCGCGGCCCTGCTTGGCTCGATCCTCTACAGCGTGATCTCCTGGGCCCTGTCGAGCGTGCTGCTCGGCGAACGCCGCAGCGCCTGACGCCGTCCGGCGTCCCATGCCAATTTTTCAGCGCGCCGCGCCATAGGCGGCGCGCCACCATCATGCAAGACCGCTACTTCAGCTTTGAATTCTTCCCGCCCAAGACGGCGGAGGGCGCCGAGAAGCTGCGCAACACGCGTGCGCAGCTCGCTCCGCTGCAGCCCAAGTTCATCTCGGTGACCTTCGGCGCCGGCGGCACCACCCAGCAGGGCACGCTGGACGCCGTGCTGGAGATCCAGCGCGAAGGCATCGAGGCCGCGCCGCACTTGTCGTGCGTGGGGTCCTCGCGCGAGAGCATCCGCAATATCCTCAAGACCTACCGTGAAGGCGGCATCCGCCATATCGTCGCGCTGCGCGGCGACATGCCATCGGGCATGGGCGAGATCGGCGAGTTCCGCTATGCCAACGAGCTGGTGGAGTTCATCCGCGCCGAGACCGGCGACTGGTTCAACATTGAGGTGGCGGCTTATCCCGAGTACCACCCGCAGGCCAAGTCGCCCCGCCACGATCTCGAGAACTTCGTGCGCAAGGTCAAGGCCGGCGCCGACTCGGCCATCACCCAGTACTTCTTCAACGCCGATGCGTACTTCCGTTTCGTCGAGGACGTGCGCGCCATGGGTGTGGACGTACCGATCGTGCCGGGCATCATGCCGATCACCAATTCCTCGCAGCTGATGCGCTTCTCCGAGATGTGCGGTGCCGAAGTGCCGCGCTGGGTGGCCAAGCGGCTGGAAGGCTTCGGCGATGACCGCGAATCGATCCGCGCCTTTGGCCTGGATGTGGTCACCGCGCTGTGCGAGCGCCTGCTTGCCGCCGGCGTGCCGGGGCTGCATTTCTACACGCTCAACACGGCCAGCGCGACCAAAGCCATCTGGCAGCGCCTGAAGCTCTGAGGCATCCGCCCGCGCCCGCGCCATGCCAGCCCGCCGCCCCGATCCCTTCATCGACCATCTGCTCGAACTGCTGGGGCCGCTAGCGGCGCGCATCGGCCCGATCACCACGCGCCGCATGTTTGGCGGCCACGCCCTGTACTACGACGGCCTGGTGTTCGCGCTGGTGCTGGGCGGGCGCTGCTACCTGAAAGTGGACGACCAGACGCGCGGGGGCTTCGAGGCCGAGGGCGGCGAGCCGTTCCGCTACAGCCGCAACGGCCGCGAGATCTCCATGCAGCACTACCTGAGTGCTCCACCGGCCTGCCTGGAGTCGGCCGAGTCCATGACAGCCTGGGCGCGGCTTTCCGTGGAGTCCACGCTGCGGCTGGCCAATCAGGCGGGCTGAGGCGCTGCCGGGCGGTGGCATACTTTGGCCCATGGCCACCGACCCTGCCACCGTCACCGCCACGTTTCGTTTCTACGAGGAACTGAACGATTTCCTGCCGCGCGCGCAGCGCGGCCGGGATTGCGTGTGCGCCTGCGCGCGCGCCGCCACCGTCAAGCACATGATCGAAGCGCTGGGCGTGCCGCACACCGAAGTGGAGCTGATCCTGGTGAACGGCGAGTCACGTGGCTTCGAGCGCCTGCTGCAGGATGGCGACCGCGTCTCGGTCTATCCCCAGTTCGAAGCCTTCGACGTCACACCGTTGCTGCGCGTGCGCGCCGAGCCGCTGCGCGCGACCCGCTTTGTTGCCGACGCCCACCTGGGCGGGTTGGCGCACCTGCTGCGCCTGACCGGCTTCGACACGCTTTACGACAACCATTACGCCGATAGTGAGATCGAGGCCATCGCCATGCGCGAGGGCCGCATCGTGCTCACGCGGGACCGCGAGCTGCTCAAGCGGCGCGGGGTCACCCATGGCTGCTACGTGCGCGCCATCAAGGCCACACCGCAACTACGGGAGATTTTCGCGCGGCTCGACCTGGCCCGTAGCGCGCGGCCGTTCTCGCTGTGCCTGGACTGCAATGTGCCGCTACGGGCGATCGACAAAACCGAGGTCGACGGCCGCGTGCCGCCGGGCGTGCTTGCGCGCCAGGAGCGGTTCGTGACTTGCGATTGCTGCCAGCGAGTGTTTTGGGAGGGGTCGCATTGGCGGCATATGCGGGATTTGGTGGATGAGTTGGTGCCTGTGGGGCGTTGTTTGTAGTTGGTGGCTTGTTTTTTGGGGTGTGGTCGCTGTTTTTTTTAGCGGCGTTGGTTTTTGGACCCAAGGGCCATACGACATCCCCCTGCGGGGGCTGCCGGTCACTTTTCTTTGACCGGCAAAGAAAACTAACGAAAAGAAAGCCGCCCTGCCGGGGGCAGAGCAATAAGGCTTATGTGGGGCAGTGGTTGCGTCGTACGGCCCGGAGTGTTGGCTAGCGTGCCTTACCGGCTCAAAGGGCATCGAACTTGCATGACCCAATGGTCACGTGGTGCAGCCCCTGACCTCGTGTGCGGTGACCACTCCCACATCTGCCGCTCGCGGCGCGAAGTGCTGCGCCGTTTCGGGTGTGGCTGGTTTCGTGGTTTTGTCTCGGAGGACGAGCGCCGTGGGTGTGAGCGCGGCCCTAGCGAACGGGCGAACGGGCCACGGTGCCCACCACGAAACCCTGGACGCTAAGAGCAAGACGCGGATAGAGCCGGTACGGCAGGGCATCAAATGGCCGAGCGCCCGCCGCCAGAGACAAAACCACGAAACCACCAGGGCAGGCAGGATCGTGGCGCTGCGCACCGCGAACGGCAGATGCCAGAACGCTCACTGAGCAAAGCGATCAGGGGCACCACCACGTGACCATTGGGTCATGTAGTAGCGATGCCCTTCGAGTCGGTAGGATTGGCTAGCCAACACTCCGGGCCGTACGACGCAACCACAGAGGCAAAAACAGCCTTATTGCTCTGCCCCCGGCAGGGCGGCTTTCTTTTCGTTAGTTTTCTTTGAGGGTGGAGACAAAACAAAGAAAGACCTATTCTTCCTAAA